>CABUJN010000110.1:0-1678 GCA_902491935.1 uncultured Collinsella sp. | reverse complement strand
GCGTCCGTCAAGCACTGCATCGTGGCCGAGAACGTCACGATCGAGGAGGGCGCAACCGTCGGCGTCATGCCCGAGGGCGGTCTGAACATTGCCGAGCCCGGCGATGTCGCCACCGTCGGCTCCGGCGTTGTCATCGGCAAGGGCGCAGTGGTTGGCCCCAAGGCAATGGTCTCCAGCGATGTAAAGGATGGTGAGGAACAATGGTAAACAGCAATGTGAATGCTCTCGGCGTCATTTTCGCCAATACGTATGATAACCTCGTTCCCGAACTGGTGGCGGAGCGCTCCATGGCCTCCATCCCGTTCGGCGGACGTTACCGCCTGATCGACTTCACGCTGTCCAGCATGGCCAACGCCGGCATCGACAACGTGTCCGTCATCGTGCGCAAGAACTATCACTCCCTGATGGATCACCTCGGCGCAGGCCGTGAGTGGGACCTGACCCGTAAGCGCGGCGGTCTGAACATCGTGCCGCCCTTCGCAGAGCGCAGCGTCAAGCTGTACTCTGGCCGTGTGGACGCACTGGACAGCATCCTCAACTGGCTCGAGGCCCAGAAGGAGCGCTATGTCATCCTGTCTGACTCCTACATCGCCATGAACTTTGACTTCGGCAAGCTGATCGACGCCCACGTCGCGTCCGGCGCTGACGTCACCATGGTCTACAACCGCGCCCCCATCCCCGAGGGTGCCCGCAGCGACAACTACACCATCCGCATGGATGAGGACGGGCGCGTGACCGAGATTTTGTCCAACGACTACCGCATGGGTGAGCAGAACCTCGCCATGAACATCTACGTCATCGAGCGCGAGAGTCTGATCCACCTGATCCATGACGCCTCTGTGCGCGGTCTCGTCTACTTTGAGCGTGACATTCTGGCCCGCAACCTCAAGCTGCTCAACGTCAAGGCGTTCAAGTTCGACGGCTACGTTGCCCGCATCTCCGATATGAAGAGCTACTTCGACGAGAATATGCGTCTGCTCAAGGAAGGCAGCATGGATGCCCTGTTTGGACCCGCCCCCATCTACACCAAGATTCGTGACGATAACCCCACCCGCTACCTGGAAGGCAGCTCGGTCAAGAACAGTCTGCTGGCCGATGGCTGCGTCATCGAGGGCACGGTCGAGAACAGCGTGCTGTTCCGTGGCTGCAAGATCAAGAAGGGCGCTGTCGTTAAAAACTGCGTCCTGATGCAGGACACTGTGGTTGAGCCGAACTGCAACGTCGAATATGTTGTGACCGATAAGAATGTCCACATCACCGAAGACAAGAAGCTGGCCGGTACCGACACCTTCCCGGTGTTCGTCGCCAAGAACCACAGCGTATAAACGAAGCTCATAGAGGCTGTTCTCCTTCTCCCCGGAGTCGGCTTTGATGAGAGGGCGGGGGAGAGCCTGTTTTCCCTCGCCCTCATTTTTTGAAATTCGCACGGAGGTGCTTATGAAAATCCTGTATGCAGCCAGCGAGGCTGCTCCCTTTGCCAAGTCCGGCGGCCTGGCCGACGTTGCGGGCGCTCTGCCCAAGGCGCTGGTCCGCGATGGCATCGACGCCCGCGTCGTTATGCCGCTGTACGGCGATTTGAAATTCAAGGATACGCTGACCTATGTCACCAATTTCAGCGTGCCTGTGGGCTGGCGCAGCCAGTACTGCGGCCTGTTCAAGGCCGAGCGCGACGGCGTTG
>CABUJN010000109.1:0-1732 GCA_902491935.1 uncultured Collinsella sp. | reverse complement strand
GGCCCGTGGGTTATACCCTAAGAGCAAACCACCCTTTTTAAGGGTGGTTCTGATTGCCTGCATGTCCTCGGCAGCATTTGCCCAAATGGTGAATGCTGGTGCCGGCAGGTTGCCGAGTGCATGTTGCGGGTATACCCCATGCGTACCATGATCCAAACACTGTGAGGTGTCTGCGCGTGTGCGCGATAATTCATTTTGGAACTGACGGTTGGCGCGCTCGCGTCGATGAGGACTTTACTGCCGATAACGTTGCCCGTATCGCCGATGCCGTCGGCGAGTTGTGGCAAAAGACCAATCCGGGCAAAACGGTATATATAGGGTTCGACACCCGGCCCCTGGCGAGCGAGTTCGCTGAGCTTGCGGCGGGCGTGCTAGCAGCGCACGGGCTGGACGCCGTGCTCGCTTCGCGACCTGTTCCGACCCCTGCCCTTACGTGGGCGGCGGCTTATGACGGTGAGGCGTGCGGCGCGCTCATGGTGACGGGGTCCCATCATCCGCAGGGTTATCTGTGCCTCAAGATTCGCATGGGTGACGGCTCGACCGCCAACCAGGATGTCATCGAAGAGCTCGAAGAGACCATGGCTCCCGAGCCAATGGGGATCGAAGGGCAATATCGCACCGCGGATATTATTCCTGACTATATGCAGGCGGTGGCATCGTTTGTCGATGCCGAAGCCATCCGCGCCGCGCACCTGCGCGTGGTCGTCGATCCCATGGGCGGCGCAGCCCAGGGCTATCTAGCCGACTTGCTGCGCGAGCTTGGCGTTGAGGTGCACGAGATTCACGCCGGGCAGGCGTCTGACCAAGAAGATATCTGCCCCGACCCCGTTGAGCCTTGGGTGGACGCTTGCGAGCGCACGGTTATCGAGGACGGAGCTTGCGCTGGCCTGGTGACCGACGGCGACGCCGACCGCATCGGCGCGGTTGACGAGCGCGGCAGATATATACATCCGCATCAGATCATGGCGCTCGTTTTGGGCGACTTGGTTCAATTTCGTAATTTGGAGGGGCGCGTCGTCGTCAATCTTTCGTGCTCGACGCTCGTGCGTCGCATTGCCGAGGCGCTTGGCTGCCGCGTGACCGTCAAACCGGTCGGTTTCAAATATATAGCGGCGGAGATGAAGAAGGGCGGCGTCCTCATAGGCGGCGAAGAAGCCGGTGGTATCGGCATTGCCGCGCATATGCCCGAGCGCGATGGAATCCTCGCCTGTCTGATTCTGTGTGAGCTTATGGCAAAGACGGACGCGCCTTTGGGCGTTCTGGTCGACCAACTCGAGGACAGTTTTGGTAAGACGAGTTACGGTCGACGCGATTTACGCCTTGAGGCCGAAGATGCCGAAACGTTACGAACCCTGCTGCCGGGCGTAAACCCCAAGTCGATTTGTGGCAAGGTGCCGCAAAACGTTAGCCATATGGATGGCTTGCGTTTGGCATTCGAGGATGACACGTGGCTGCTGGTCCGTCCTAGCGGGACCGAACCGGTGGTGCGCGTCTACGCCGAGGGGTTCTCGGTGGAAGAACGTGATGAGTTGCTCGATGCTGGCTGTGCTTTAGCTAAGGGGACGTATCCGCTTTAACCATGAGACTGCCTTATATAAAGAGATGCTCGGCGAGCGGTAGGTAACGGCTGGCAAACGTTAGTCGGATCCCAAGATGTGTAGGAAATGTGTACGCCCAGATTCCCGCCCACGGGGCCCCTCCGGTCTGGCAATATATCTCCTTGCCGCGCGGC
>CABUJN010000108.1:0-1746 GCA_902491935.1 uncultured Collinsella sp. | reverse complement strand
TGTACCCCTCGGTGCCGGTGATCTGACCGGCCAGGCGCACGCCGGTACCGGGCACGGCAAAGGTGCCATCGAGCACGTGCGGAGCGTCGACAAAGGTATTGCGATGCATGACACCGTAGCGGAAGAACTCAGCGTTCTCCAGGCCCGGCACCATATGGAAGACGCGCTTCTGCTCGCCAAAGGTCAAGTTGGTCTGGAAGCCCACCAGGTTATAGGCGGTCTTCTCCTTGTTCTCGGCACGCAGCTGTATCGCCGCCCAGGGGCGACGTCCGGTACGCGGGTCGGTGAGGCCAACGGGCTTCATGGCGCCAAAGCGAATGGCGTCCTTGCCGGTGCGCGCAACTTCCTCGGCAGGCTGGCAGGCCTGGAACAAATCGCCGCCCTCAAAGTCTTTGAGCACCACGCGGTCGGCCGTGGTAAGCGCCTCGATAAAGGCCTCGTACTCCTCTTTATTGAGCGGAGCGTTGAGATAGTCGCCGCTCCCCTGCTCCTCATAGCGCGACTGCGAGAACAGCACGTCCATATCGAGCGTGGAGGCATCGACGATCGGCGCCGCGGCATCGAAGAACGCAAGGGCATCGCCACCGACGAGCTTCATAACCTCTTCGCTCAGCGCCGGTGAACACAGCGGGCCCGCGGCAATGACCACGTGACCCTCGGGAATCTGCGTGACCTCGCCGTGCACGACCTCGATATTGGGACGGGCGGCAACCTCGGCCTCGACAAGCTCGGAAAACTTGACGCGGTCGACCGCCAAGGCGCCACCGGCGGGAACAGCCGCGCGATGGGCGCAATCGAGCAGGACTGAACCCATGCGCTCAAGCTCGGCTTTCAGCAAACCAGCCGCGGAATCCGGACGGGTCGACTTAAACGAATTGGAGCAGACGAGCTCTGCCAGGTGATCGGTATGGTGGGCCGGGGAGCTCACCTGGGGGCGCATCTCGCACAGCTTTACGGCAAACCCGCGATCTGCCAGCTGGATCGCGCACTCCGACCCCGCCAGACCGCCACCGATAACTGTCACCTGATCGAACTGCATCTGCAAACACCTTTCTAATTGACACGTTTTCCATTGTGACCGAAGGGTGTCTGGGCGTGAAGGGCAAACTTGGAGGGCGCATACCTTCCATCCATCATGCGCTCGATAAGGCCCTCGAGTTCAAGCGAACCCAAGAGTTTGAGTACGCCGACAGCATCGAGCGAGACGAGCGCCGCGATGTCGTCGACCTTGAGCGGAGAGGCGATGAGCGCATGCATCACGGTCTGCTGCGTTGGATCCAGGTCGGCAATGCCGGGAGCATCGGGGCGCGAGTAGCGCAGGGTTCCGTAGATGCGTGAGATAGCCATCTCGATAGATTCCTCGTCGACGATGCAGCAGGCACCGTTCGCAATGAGGTAATTCGTGCCACGCGACTCGGGCGATAGGATCGACCCCGGCACGGCAAGAAGTTCGCGCCCCAAATCCATAGCAGCCTCGGCTGTAGAAAACGTCCCAGAAGGCATACCCGCCTCGGATACAAAGAGGGCTTGCGACAGGGCCGCGATCACGCGATTGCGGCGCGGAAAGGCGAACTTGCGCGGACCCATGCCCCACGGAGAGATCGACACGACCGCGCCACCCGTATCAAGCGTGCGCGTAATCAGCCCCGCGCTCGAACGCGGGTAGACCACGTCGGCGCCCGTCCCCAGCACCACGACGTGTTTGCCGCCGGCGTTGACCGCAGCCCAACCCGAGGCCTGGTCACA
>CABUJN010000107.1:0-2009 GCA_902491935.1 uncultured Collinsella sp. | reverse complement strand
GGTCGGCGAACTGCTGCAGAATCAGTTCCGCATCGGTTTTTCCCGTATGGAGCGCGTCATTCGCGAGCGTATGACGATCCAGGATCTCGACATTGTCACCCCGCAGAGCCTCATCAACATCCGCCCCGTCACCGCGGCGATCAAGGAATTCTTCGGATCGAGCCCTCTGTCCCAGTTCATGGACCAGACGAACCCGCTCGCCGAGCTGACGCACAAGCGCCGTCTGTCCGCTCTGGGCCCCGGCGGCCTTTCCCGCGAGCGCGCGAACATGGAAGTGCGAGACGTGCACTACAGCCACTATGGCCGTATGTGCCCGATCGAGACGCCGGAAGGTCCGAACATCGGCCTGATCTCCTACCTCGCGACCTACGCCCGCATCAATGAGTACGGCTTTATCGAAGCGCCGTTCCGCAAGGTCGACCACGAGACCTGCCGCGTGACCGACGAGATCGAATACATGACCGCAGACGTCGAGGACCAGTACATCGTCGGTCAGGCTGCCGAGCCTGTCGATGAGAATGGCTGTCTCGTCAACCAGCGTATCACCTGCCGCCACCGCGACGAGATCGTCGAGGTCGACCGTGACCGCGTCGACTATATCGATATCTCCCCGCGTATGATGGTCTCCATCGCGACGGCGATGATCCCGTTCCTGCCGAACGACGACGCGAACCGTGCTCTGATGGGCGCGAACATGCAGCGGCAGGCCGTTCCTCTGCTCCGCCCCGAGGCGCCGATCGTCGGCACCGGTATGGAGCATAAGATCTGCATGGACTCCGAGGTCGTCATCCTCGCCGAGGGCGACGGCATCGTCACCAAGATGGACGCGCGCGCCATCACTGTCGCCTACGACAACGGTGAGACGAAGGAATACAAGCTCACGAAGTTCCTGCGCTCCAACCACGGCACGTGCATCAACCAACACCCGATCGTCGATGTCGGCGAGCGCGTGCATGGCCGCCGCCTGAACGAGAACGGCGTGTGGGAAGATCCTACCGTCCTTGCCGACGGCCCCGCGACCGATCAGGGCGAGATCGCTCTGGGCCGCAACATCCTCGTCGGCTTCATGACCTGGGAAGGCTACAACTACGAAGACGCCGTTCTTCTGAACGAGCGCCTTGTCCGCGAGGACTATTACACCTCTATCCACCTCGAAGAGTACGAGCTTGACGCACGCGACACCAAGCTCGGCCCCGAAGAGATCACCCGCGACATCCCCAACGTCGGCGAAGACGCGCTCAAAGATCTCGACGAGCGCGGCATCATCCGCATCGGCGCGGAGGTCCACGCCGGCGACATCCTCGTCGGTAAGGTCACGCCCAAGGGCGAGACCGACCTGACCGCGGAAGAGCGCCTGCTGCGCGCCATCTTCGGCGAAAAGGCGCGCGAAGTGCGCGACACCTCCCTTAAGGTGCCCCACGGCGAGAGTGGTATCGTCGTCGACGCCAAGGTCTTCTCCCGCGAGGCGGGCGACGAGCTCGGCCCCGGCGTGAACATGGTCGTGCGCGTTTACATCGCGCAGCGCCGCAAGATCCAGCCGGGCGACAAAATGGCAGGCCGTCACGGCAACAAGGGCGTTGTCTCCCGCATCCTGCCGCAGGAGGATATGCCCTTCCTGCCCGACGGCACGCCGCTGGATATCGTGCTGAACCCGCTGGGCGTTCCGTCCCGTATGAATATCGGTCAGGTGCTCGAGGTCCATCTGGGCTACGCCGCCAAGACCCTCGGCTACAAGGTCGCGACCCCAATCTTCGACGGCGCGAGCTACGAGGACATCCGCGAGGAGCTCATCAAGGCCGGTCTCGACCCCGAGGGCAAGAGCTGGCTGTACGACGGCCGCACCGGCGAGCGCTTCGACAACAAGGTCACCGTCGGTTACGTGTACTTCCTCAAGCTGCACCACCTGGTCGACGATAAGATCCACGCCCGTTCCACCGGCCCGTACTCCCTTGTCACGCAGCAGCCGCTCGGCGGCAAGGCGCAGTTCGGCGGCCAGCGCTTCGGCGAAA
>CABUJN010000106.1:0-2338 GCA_902491935.1 uncultured Collinsella sp. | reverse complement strand
GCACCGCCGAGTCCGTCGTGTTGACGCCTTGTCCGCCCGGACCCGTCGCGCGAAACACCTGCACCTCGCAATCGCGTGCCAACTCCTCGACCGACATCTCGGCATAGCGCGCATACTCGCGCCATCCCATCGTGTTCTCATCCATATCAACACCTCCCCTCATACAAAAAATGTGACAAAGGGACTGTCCCTTTGTCACATCGCATACCAATCGCTTGTGTTGCGCGCTTAGGCGAAGGTGATCTCGCCGTTCTCGCAGTCCATATCGGCGATACGGGCCAGGCTCTCAACGCGGAAGCCGCGCTCGCGGAGCTTATCGCCGCCGCCCTGGAAACCCTTCTCCACGGCAATGCCAATACCGGACACCTCGGCACCCGCAGCCTCGCAGATCTTGATAAGACCCTCGAGCGCGCAGCCGTTGGCCAAAAAGTCGTCGATGATCAGAATCTTGTCGCCCTCGGACAGGAAGCGCTTGCCCACGATGACCGGGTACTCCTTCTGCTTGGTAAAGGAGTAGATGGTCGTGGCATACTGTTCGCCGTCGAGGTTGATGGACTGCGCCTTCTTGGCAAAGACCACCGGCACGCCGCCAAAATGCTGAGCCGCTATGCAGGCCATACCAATGCCCGAAGCCTCGATCGTCAGGATCTTGTTGATCTCGACACCCTCGAACAGACGGGCCCACTCGGCGCCCATGTGGTCGAACAGCTCAACGTCGCATTGGTGGTTGAGGAAGGCATCGACCTTAAGGACGTTACCGGCCTTTACGATGCCGTCATGGCGAATACGATCCTCAAGCTCCTGCATGGCGCAACCCCTTCTCGCGGCAACGATACCGCGCGATTAATAAACGTTGTTCGATAGTCTACCACGGACCGACCCCCGCCCGCCCCACAAGCCGCATCGCACCACAAACCAGTCTTTTTGGGACGGCGCGAATCGTGGCAGGCAGCCTCCCAACACGCTAATGGCGGGCGCGCATCTTCACCAAACGCACCATGGCAAGCGCAAAGCCCACGGCGGCCACAACCATGAGCACGTAGAACACCGAGCGAAAGCCGAATAGGAATACATCCGGACGGCCTGCAACAAAACTGGTCACGGCCTCGCCCATCGCCACGCTCATCTGCCCATACAGGATATTCGACGCCACCGTAATGCCGAGTGCCATGCCGGCATAGCGTGCCAAACTGCCCAAGCTGCCCGCAAAGCCGAGTGCTTCGCGCGGGGCCGAGCCCATATACAACGAGTTGTTGGGGCTCTGGAAAATCGACGTACCGCACGACATAAACGCGACGCAGCACACGATCACGGGGATAGAAGAGTGCTCGTCGAGCGTGCTTACCGCAAAAAGACCGCACACGTACACGCCCAGGCCGACCGCCGTGGGGCCCTCGCATCCAACACGGTCCGAAACCGTACCCGATAGCGGACCGATAAAGGCATTCACCATCGGCAGCGCCAAAAAGAGCAATCCGGAAATGTCGGAACCAAAGCCGTGGGCGTCCTGAAAATAGAACGGCAGGATAAACTCGGATGCGCCAATACCAACGAACACAATGAGCATGCAGGCAAGGTTGATGGTGAAGGCCGAATTTGCAAAGCAGCGACGAGCGGCCTCGGCAAGGGGCATGGGGCGTTCGCCGACCTCTGGCCAAACATGCGGCAGTGTGTAGAGCCCCACGATAAACGAGATCACGCCAATAGGCAGGTTGATGAGGAAGATACTCTCCCAGGGAAAGCTTGCCACCAGCATGCCGCCGAGCACGGGGCCACACATCATGCCGAGGGCCACAAAGGTCGCGAGAATACCCATGGCACGACCGCGCTCGCGCGCCGGAAACGACTCGGTGATGATGCCCATGTTGTTAGCCATGGCCGCCGCGCAACCGACGCCCTGAACAATGCGTGCCAGGATAAGAACCTCGAGCGAACCCGAAAGGCCGCAAAGCAGCGAGCCGGCCGTAAAAACGATTACGCCCAGCTGGAATACGCCCACCTTGCCGCGCACGTCGCCCAAGCGGCCAAACGGCAGCATAGCCACGCATGTCGCAAGCAGGTACACCGAGCTCACCAGCTGGATGCGGTCGAGGCCCACGCCCAGCTCCTTTTGCATCACGGGCAACGCCACGGTCACGACGGTCGAATCCAGACACGACATAAACGTCATGATGAGCACGGTAAACAGAATCGCCCATTTGTTCTTGCCATGGGTGTCGCCCTCAAGGGCAATGTGCTCGCGGCGCAGCTGCTCTGCGGTTTTCTCCATATCCATCCTTTCGAGTGGCGCAACGCAAAAAAACGGGGCCCCAATCGCCTGCAAACAGCCGCGATTGGG
>CABUJN010000105.1:0-2645 GCA_902491935.1 uncultured Collinsella sp. | reverse complement strand
AGACCGGCAAGGCCGAGAAGATGTCCAAGAGCCGCGGCAACGCCATCGCTCCGCAGGATGTTATCGACATGCTGGGCGTCGAGGGCTACCGCTATTACTTTATGACCGACGTGGTCCCCGGCACCGACGGCGCCATCAGCTTCGAGCGCATGGAGCAGGTCTACAACGCCGACCTGGCCAACAGCTGGGGCAATCTTATCTCGCGCTCGCTCAACATGAGCGGCAAGTACTTTGACGGTTGCGCGCCCGCCAAGCCTGCATCGTTCGACGCGTTCGATAACCCGCTGGCAAAGATTGCCGACGGTTTGGTCGAGCGCTACATGGCCAAGATGGACGTGCTCGATTACGGTGGAGCTAAGGACGAGGTCATGGAGCTCATCCATGCCGCCAACCACTACATCGAGGACTCCGAGCCCTGGGCACTTGCCAAGGACGAGGCCAAGGCTGACGAACTGGCATTTGTGATCTACAACCTGCTCGAGGCCATCCGCATCGCCGCTCACCTGCTGATGCCGCTCATGCCCCAGACTTCTGCCGAGGCTCTGCGCCGCCTGTCTTGCGAGGACGAGGCCGCGAGCGACGACCTCAAGGGCATCTGCGCCTGGGGCCTGCTTGCCGGCGGTCAGCCCGTCGAGAAGGGTGACCCGCTGTTCCCGCGCCTGGGCTAAGACGTCGCGCGAGTGCCATATCGGCAATTTGCTGTGTAACGGTAAGGGCATGGCCGCAACGGTCCATGCCCTTTTACTTTACGATGCAGCCACCATGTTAAGGAGGCAACCATGACAACTTCGCCTTTGGCAAACCCCACGGCAACTAGGGAGCTGCTAGAGGAGTTTGGCCTTGCGACCAAGCATCGCCTGGGCCAAAACTTCCTGATCGACAACCATGTGATCGAACGTATCTGTGAGCTCGCTGAGCTTGCGGGCGATGAGCGCGTGCTCGAGGTCGGTCCGGGTTGCGGCACGCTGACGTTGGCCCTGCTGCAGGAGGCGGCGTGCGTTACGTCGATTGAGGCCGATCCTGAGCTTGAGCCGGTGCTCGATGCCCACGCCGCCGACTATGCCAACTTCCGCTTTATCATGGGCGACGCGCTTAAGGTTGGCCCGGAGCAGATTGAGCAGGCCGCCGGTGGTGAACCCACGGTGTTTGTCGCGAATCTGCCCTATAACGTGGCGGCGACGATCATCCTTCAGTTCTTCCAGACGATGCCGACGCTCAAGCGCGCCGTCGTCATGGTGCAAAAGGAGGTTGCCGATCGCATTGCCGCAGTGCCGGGCAACAAGACCTATGGCGGCTATACGGCAAAGCTCGGCCTGTATGCGCAGGTGACGGGTCGCTTTGAGGTGCCGCCGCGTTGCTTTATGCCGGCGCCGCACGTGGACTCGGCCGTCGTGCGTATCGACCGTGTTGACGGTGTGGTGCCCAAAGGACTCGATCGCGAATTTGTGGCCCGCGTGATTGACGCTGCATTTGCCCAGCGTCGCAAGACCATCCGCAATTCCATGAGCGCCAACGGTTTTGCCAAGGACGTGCTCGACGCCGCCTTTGAGGCCTGCGGTATCGCACCCACTACGCGCGCCGAGACGCTCGACGTCGCCGCCTTTGTCCGCTTGGCTCAGGAGCTAATCCATGACGCCTAATGCCGAACGCGTGACGTTTACCAAAAAGAAGAAAACGGTGGCCTGCCCGGTGCCGCTGGCGCCGCTTGCCGACACGCATGCGCATCTGCTTTCGTTTTGGGGCAAGGATGTGCCCGAGACACTCGTGCGCGCCAAAGCCGCGGGCATCGACCTGTTGGTGACGGTCTTCGATCCCATTGCCGATAAGCGCAGCGTGACGGACTATAGCGACTGGCTGACGCGCGAGATTCTGCCGATGCAGGATATCCCGCAGATCAAGTATCTTGCCGGCGTGCATCCGTATGGCGCGCCGGACTATACCGACGACGTTCACGCACAGGTCGTTGCCGCGCTCGATGACCCTTTGTGCGCCGGTATCGGCGAGATTGGTCTGGACTACCACATGGATTACGACGACGACATCGCGCCGGCGCCCCACAGCGTGCAGATTGACTGCATGGCGCGCCAGCTCGAAGTTGCCGTGCGCCGCAATGTGCCGGTGGAGCTGCATCTGCGTCACGAGGACATGGACCAGGAGCGTACCTCGCACGTGGACGCCTACAACGTGCTTCGTGAGGTGGGCGTGCCCCAGGCCGGTTGTGTGCTGCACTGCTTTGGCGAGGACCGCGCCACGATGGAGCGCTTTGTGGAGC
Organism: uncultured Collinsella sp.; assembly: GCA_902491935.1. Taxonomy (GTDB): domain Bacteria; phylum Actinomycetota; class Coriobacteriia; order Coriobacteriales; family Coriobacteriaceae; genus Collinsella. The sequence goes on along the minus strand of CABUJN010000105.1, from coordinate 373 downwards.
TGGGCTGCTATATCGCCTATGGTGGTGCGGCCACCTTTAAGCGCAACGACGACGTGCGCGAGGCATTTGCGGCGACCCCGCTCGACCGCATTTTGTTCGAGACGGATTGCCCGTATATGGCTCCGGAGCCCATCCGCGGTCTTGAATGTGAGCCCGCAATGATCTCCATTACGGCAAACGCGCTGGTTAACGACCGTGTCGATCGCACTGGTGAGGACGCCGAGACAATCGCGCAAGCCGCTTGGGAGAATGCCTGCAAACTTTTTCAAAAATAGTTCTTGCGTTCGTGGTGGCGCTCCGTTATTCTAATTCCTGCACGCGGGCGTGGCGGAATTGGCAGACGCGTACGGTTCAGGTCCGTATGGGGGCAACC
>CABUJN010000104.1:0-2712 GCA_902491935.1 uncultured Collinsella sp. | reverse complement strand
CAGGAGAGCCCGCCGGCATAAAGAGCACAGCGTCCAAGTCGAGCGACTCGCGCGCCTGCTCGGCGGTCACCAGGTGCCCGTAATGGATGGGATCAAAGGTGCCACCCATAATGCCGAGCCTAAACTCCTGCCCGTCCTCTAGAGGAAGCTCGGGCAGACCGATTCCACCGCGCAGCGACATGGCTTACTCGCCCTCCGAGGTCTCGGCATCGCCCGCGGCATCCGCCGCATCGACAACCTCGACTCTCTCATCCGCAGCATCGGCCACGTCAATGGCTTCAACGGCAACGTCCTCGCCAGCATCCTCGAGCTCTTCGTACTCCGAGAAGTCCTCAGCGCCCTCAAAGTCAAAGGCGCGCTGACAAATGCGGACCTCGTCGCCCGCACGGCAACCGGCCTTCTCGAGCGCGTCGTCAACACCCATACGCGCAAACTTATGCTGCAGGTAAATGACGGCTTCCTCGTTTTCCCAGTCGGTCTGGATGACCATACGCTCAATGGCACGACCGACCACGCGGAAGGCACCGGGCTCTTCCTGGACAATGCGGAAACGCTTCTCACGCTGCAGGCGACGGCGCTCCCACTCATCGTCGCGCAGAACGACCGGCTCATCCGAGACAGCCAACTCGGCGCGCAGCTTAGCCACCTGCTCGCCCACGGCAAGCATCAGCGTATTGAGGCCGGCGCCCGTCACGGCAGACACGGCAAAGAACATATGTCCATCGTCGAGCGCTGCGCGCTTAAGGTCGGCAATCTTGTCGGCCGTGCCCGGCGCGTCGCACTTGTTGGCAACGACGACCTGCGGACGCTCCGAAAGCTCGGCGCCATACTGCTCGAGCTCGCGGTTGATGATGCGATAGTCCTCAACCGGATCGCGATCCTCAAAACCACCCGTCATGTCGACGACGTGCATGATGAGTGCCGTGCGCTCGATGTGGCGCAGGAACTGATGGCCCAGGCCCTTGCCCTCGCTCGCACCCTCGATGAGACCGGGAACGTCGGCAACGACGTAAGAATATTCGCCGGCACGCACCATGCCGAGGTTCGGTACGAGCGTGGTAAACGGGTAGTCGGCAATCTTGGGACGGGCGGCACTCATGCGCGCGATGAGCGATGACTTACCCACCGAGGGGAAGCCCACGAGCGCGGCATCGGCCATAAGCTTCATCTCGAGCTCGATCCAGTGTTCCTCGGCCGGCTCGCCCAGCTGAGCGAACGCGGGCGCGCGGCGCACCGACGTCACAAAGTGCGTGTTGCCCAGGCCGCCGGCACCGCCGGGCGCCACGACAACGCGCTCGCCATCGTGAACGAGGTCGGCAATATCGAACATCGGGGTCTGCGTCTCGGGATCGAGCTCGCGCACCACGGTACCCATAGGGACCTTGAGAATCAGGTCCTCGCCGCTCTTACCGTTACGACGGGCACCCTGCCCGTGCGTGCCGCGCTCGGCGCGGAAGTGATGCTTAAAGCGGTAATCGATCAGCGAAGACAGCTGAGCATCGGCCTGGATGACGACATTGCCGCCACGACCGCCGTCGCCGCCATCGGGGCCGCCCTTGGGGACAAATGCCTCGCGCCTAAACGACATGCATCCGGCTCCGCCGTCGCCGCCGCACACGTTAATGCGGCTGATATCGGTGAACTGTGACAACAGAATCGCCTCCTACAAAAAGAGGGAGACCCTTGAATCCTAAAACTCAAGTGCCTCCCACATATGTGCTCTATGAAGGGTGAATTACGCGTTCGCGAGCGGGCGTACGCTGACCCTGTGCTTGATACCCTTGTGGAACTCAACGGTACCGTCGACCAGCGCGAACAGCGTGTCGTCCTTACCACGGCCAACGTTCTCACCCGGGTGGATGTGCGTGCCGTGCTGACGGACGAGAATCGTGCCCGTGGTTACCGTCTGGCCGGCATAGCGCTTCGTGCCAAGGCGCTGACCGCGGGAGTCACGGCCATTACGGGAGGAACCGAGTCCTTTTTTGTGTGCCATTGTGTATACCTACTCTTTCGTTACGAGTGTAATCTACTCGGCGACGGGAGCCTCGGCAACAGCCTCAGCCTCTGCCTTGACAGCCTTCTTGGCGCGGGAGGTAGCCTGGACCTTCACGATCTTCAGCTTGGTGAGCTGCTGACGGTGACCCTTCAGACGACGATAGCGCTTACGCTTGTGGAACTTGAAGACCAGCTGCTTCTCGCCCTTGAACTGCTCAACGATCTGAGCGGTAACCTTGGCCTTGGCCAGCTTGTCGGGATCGGTGACGATCTTCTTACCATCGTTGAGGAAGATAACCGGCAGGGTGACCTTGTCGCCCTCATTGCCCTCGATCTTCTCGACGGTGATGACATCGTCGGTGGCGACCTTGTACTGCTTGCCGCCCGTGTTAACGATTGCGTACATGTTTACTTGCCCTTCATGCATCAGTTAGTGCAACAGCCGAATATAGTAGCAGGCGAAAATAACCCCGTCAACGAGTATGTGGAGCAAATCCACAAGTTCGCACAGGTATGGGGCTGACGAGTCGGCCCTCGTCGTCCTCGCATGCTTGATTCTGACGCTCGACATCGTAGGAGCAGATGGTCACGAGGTCTTGCATACCGGTGGAAACAATAGGTGCATCCACGCCCGGGGTCAAGCCCTGCAACAAAACATCAGCTGCGGAAAGCAAAATTTCCGGACGCATGGAGCCCTCATTATCGGCATGGGTGTCG
>CABUJN010000103.1:0-2724 GCA_902491935.1 uncultured Collinsella sp. | reverse complement strand
GGGCGGACGGTGACGCAGGCTGCCACTGTAGTGGCTCCGGCTCCGAGCTGGTCCGCTTTTCGGTTACCGCACCGGACGACCTGCTGCGCCGTTTTGACGAACAGATCGCGCGCCGCGGCGACGTGGCCAACCGCTCCGAGGCCGTGCGCGACCTGATTCGCGCCTCGATCGCCAAGGAGCAGATGCGCACGCCCGACGAGCATGTTATCGGGTCGCTCACCATGATCTACGACCACCATACCGGCGACCTGACGCGCCGTCTGGACGAAGTGCAGCACGACTACACCGACGAGATCGTATCGACCATGCACGTGCATCTGGATCACCACAACTGCTTGGAGATTCTGGCGCTCAAGGGTCGCGGCGAGCGCGTCTACGAACTAGCCGACCGTCTGCTGGGCCTGCGCGGCGTTAAGCACGGCGAGCTCACGTGCGCCGCCACCAAGCAGAGCCTGGGGCTGTAGCGCACCTGTCCCTATTTGGTCGGTTTTGATGAGGGGTGTCGCATGCGGCATGTGCATATTCATGTGACGGGCATTGTGCAGGGCGTTGGCATGCGGCCGTTTGTGTATCGCGAGGCCATGGCGCATGGCATTTGCGGATGGGTGCTCAACGCGGGCGACGGCGTGCATATCGAAGCGCATGCTCTGGCCGGTGCGCTCGATGCTTTTGTTGCCGCGCTTTCTGAGCATGCGCCTGCGGCAGCCCGCGTTGAGCATGTCGAGGTTGTGGACCTGGCAGCCAACGGTTGGGATGCCGCCAATGAAGAGGGTTTTCGCATCGTAGCATCGCAGGACCAGACTGCGCACACGACGCTCGTCTCGCCCGATATCGCCACCTGCGACGATTGCCTGCGCGAGCTGTTCGATCCCGCCGACCGACGCTATCACTACCCCTTTATCAACTGCACCAACTGCGGACCGCGCTTTACCATCATCCGATCGCTGCCGTATGACCGAGCGGCTACCTCGATGGACCGTTTTCCCATGTGCCCTGAGTGCGCCGCGGAGTATGCCAGTCCGCTCGACCGTCGCTTTCACGCGCAGCCCGATGCCTGCTTTGATTGCGGGCCGCATATTACGTGGCGCGAGGCTGTGAACGGCGATGCGTGCGGGAATTCGTCCGCGACACCGGCCGTCGGCACCACGCGCGAGACCAGCGACGCTATCATCGAGCGCTGCGTCGAGCTGCTGGCCAGCGGCGGCATCGTCGCCATCAAGGGCCTGGGCGGATTCCACCTGGCCTGCGATGCCGCCAACGAGCAGGCGGTGGCCGAGCTGCGCCGTCGCAAACGCCGCAGCAACAAGCCGCTTGCCGTTATGGTACGCGACCTTGCCGACGTTGAACGCCTGTGCCATGTCAACGACGTTGAGCGCGGCTTGCTGGCCGGCAGCATTCGCCCCATTGTGCTGCTGCGCCGACTTGCTGTTTGCGAGAGCGGCGATTCCCCCGACGCCCTCGCGCTCGCGCCGTCCGTCGCGCACGACCTGCCCGAGCTTGGCGTTATGCTCCCCTACACCCCGCTTCAGCATCTGTTGCTTGCCGCGGCAGAAGCCTGCGGTATGCACGCGCTCGTCATGACCAGCGGAAACCTGAGCGAAGAGCCCATCGAGACCGACGACGACCTTGCCTGGGAACACCTCGTTGCCGCCGGCATCGCCGATGCGTTGCTCGGCAACGACCGCGCGATCCTCTCGCGCTACGACGACTCTGTAGTGCGCGTGGTCGACGGCGCCGTTATGCCCGTGCGCCGCGCTCGCGGATATGCACCCCAGCCGCTGCCGTTGCCGGCGCTCGACGGCACTCCGTCCTGCGTGCTCGCCTGTGGGCCACAACAAAAGGCCACGATTGCGCTCACGCGTGAAGGGGCGAACGGCGAGGCAACCTGTTTTGTGTCGCAGCATATCGGCGATGTTGAAAACGGCGGGACCTTCGATGCCTGGAACGCCGCGCGCATGCGCTTGGAAGATCTCTTTGACTTGGCGCCCGCCGCCTTAGCCTGCGATGTACATCCCAGCTATCTATCGAGCCAGTGGGCGCGCGAGCAGGCGCGAAAATGCAATCTGCAGCTCGTCGAGGTGCAGCACCATCATGCGCATATCGCGAGCGTAATGGCCGAGGCCATCGCCGCGGGCCAACTTACAACCGACGCGCGTGTCCTTGGCATCGCCTTTGACGGCACCGGCGCCGGCACCGATGGGACCATTTGGGGCGGCGAGTTTCTTGTCGCTGGCCTTGCTGACTTTGAGCGCGCAGCGCATCTGCGCACTTGGGCCCTACCCGGTGGCGTAGCGTCCGTACGCGACGCTCGACGCAACGCCTTTGCCCTGCTCAGCGAACTCGGCCTGCTCGAACACCCAGGCGCCGCTCGGCTTTTGGACGACCTCGACGAGCAAACGCGCAGCGTGACAGCCGCCATGATCGAGCGCGGCATCAACAGCCCACGTACCAGCAGCATGGGGCGTCTCTTTGATGCCGCGGCAGCGATTCTGGGCATCTGCGGCAAGGCAACCTACGAGGGCGAACCCGCCATAGAACTCGAAGCCGCCGCCTGGTGCGCGCTCGGCGGTAAGCCCGTTCGTCTCGACGGCAATCATACAGGCGTATTCACGTCTGCCGACGACTCCCCCATCTTGGACCCCCAACCACTCATCGAAGCTCTTCTGAATGGAATCGAGGCAGGCGCGCCGGCCGATAGGCTCGCCCTCGAGTTTCACATCGCCA
>CABUJN010000102.1:0-2880 GCA_902491935.1 uncultured Collinsella sp. | reverse complement strand
GTACTCGGGCTATGCGCACTCCCGCGCCGACCTGTTCCAGGGCGCCCCGCTCGTGCTCGTACCACCCGCGGTAGACGATGCCCTTAAGCTGGAGCTCTTGGGCCAGGTGCGCGAGATGGTGCGCCCCTTGGGCTTTGGCAAGTTCAGCGTGACCAGCGCAGCCGAGCACGACCGCGTCATCGCCTTCACGAGCCAGCTTGCGCACGTGGTATCCAACGCCTATGTTAAGAGCCCGACCGCTCAGGTCCACCACGGCTTTTCGGCCGGCAGCTACCGCGACCTCACCCGCGTGGCGCACCTCAATCCACAGATGTGGTCTGAGCTCATGATCGACGACGCCGACGCGCTCGCCTTCGAGATCGACCACCTGATCGAGTCGCTTGGCGCCTACAGCCGTGCGCTCAAGGACCGCGACCAGCGCTATCTGGAGAATCTCCTTGCCGAGGGCGACCGCATTAAGCGCGCACTCGACGACGAGGCCTCCCACTAGACCACCTATCACGCCAGGTCGAAAGGACCGAAGCTTATGGCGATTACCATCGATATCGACACTGCACGCCCCTACCAGGTGCATGTTGGCACGTTTTTGCTGGAGCAGGCGGGACCGCTCGTGCGCGCCACTGCCGGCGGCACCAAGGCCGTCATCGTGACGGACACCAACGTGGGCCCGCTCTACCAGATGCCCGTTAAGCAGAGTCTGGAGGCGTCAGGCTACGAGGTGAGCATCTGCACCTTCGAGGCCGGCGAGGCCCATAAGCGCGCAGAAACCTATGTTGCCATTTTGGAGTTTGTGGCCGAGCACGAGCTTTCGCGCTCCGACGTGATTGTGGCACTCGGCGGCGGCGTCGTGGGCGACGTGGCGGGCTTTGTGGCCGCCACCTACATGCGCGGCTGCAAGTTTGTGCAGATCCCGACGAGTCTGCTCGCCATGGTGGATTCGTCGGTGGGCGGCAAGACCGCCATCGACCTGGCTGCCGGCAAGAACTTGGCCGGCGCCTTTTGGCAGCCGAGCGTGGTTATCGCCGACGTGGGGTGCCTGGCCACCCTCACGCCCGAGCAGTTCGCCGACGGCTGCGGCGAGGTCGTCAAGCACGCCGTGATCGCCGACCCCGAGCTCTTCGCCGAGCTGGAGAAAACCCCGCTCACGCTGGAGCTGCTCAACCGCGATGTGGCCCGCGTAGCACTCATCATCGCCCGCAATATCGACATCAAGCGCGCCGTGGTCGTCGCTGACGAGCGCGAAACCAACCAGCGCAAGCTCCTCAACTTTGGACACAGCGCCGGACACGCCGTCGAGGCCTGCGAGCACTTTGAGCTCGGACACGGCAACTGCGTGTCGATCGGCATGGGCATCATCACGCGTGCCGCAGCCCTGCATGGCGTTTGCGATGCTGCACTGCCGGGACGCATCGAAGAGCTCTGTGCACGTCACGGTCTCAAGACCCGCTGCGAGCTTTCTGCCGATGCCGTCTTTGCCGAGGCGCTCCACGACAAGAAGCGTGCGGGTGACACCATCGACCTGGTGATTCCGCACGGCATTGGCCGCTGCAGCATCGACCGCACGCCGCTTTCCACTTTCCACGAACTCATTGCCGAGGGCCTCGGCCAGAAGGGAGACGCATCCGCATGCTAGCCCGCATCAACCCGTCCCCGCTTAAGGGCACCGTTCCCGCCATCGCGTCCAAGTCGATGGCGCACCGTCTCATCATCTGCGCTGCGCTTGCCAACGGCGAGACACACGTCGCCTGCAACACCACCTGCGCCGACATCGAGGCTACGGTGCGTTGCCTTACGGCCCTGGGTGCTCGCATCGAGACCGTCGAGGACGGCTTCCAGGTCCACCCCACCATGAAGAGCATTGAATTTGGCCTGCTCAAGGCCCTAGCCGGCGGCACGCTCGACTGCGGCGAGAGTGGCTCCACGCTCCGCTTTATGTTGCCCGTCGCCTGCGCGCTGGGCGCAGAGGCCACCTTTGTGGGCCAGGGTCGTCTGGGCGCACGCCCGCTCTCCCCGCTCTCGGACGAGATCATCGCCGCCGGCTGCGACCTACAGGGTCTGGGCGGTTTTCCGCTCAAGACGAGCGGCCGCATGCGCCCGGGCACCTTTGTGCTGCCGGGCAACGTAAGCTCGCAGTACATCTCGGGCCTGCTGCTGGCAGCCCCGTTGCTCGCCCAGCCCTCCTGTGTGCAGGTGACCGGCCTCATTGAGAGCCGCCCCTACATCAACCTAACGATCCAGGCCATGAAGGCCTTTGGCGTTGAGGTCAACGTCGAGCGCATTCCCGCCAAGGACGGTCAGCCCGAGGTCACGAACTTCCGCGTGAGCAGTGGCTCGTATCGCACGCCCGGCAACGTGGCCGTCGAGGGCGACTGGTCCAACGCCGCCTTTTGGCTGTGCGCCGGCGCCATCGGCTCCGACCCCATCACCGTGGAGGGTGTGTCGCTGAGCTCCGCACAGGGCGACCGCAACGTGCTTGCTGCGCTTTCGCGCTTTGGCGCCCGCATCGTGCGCTCCACCAACGCCGCCACCGTGCAGTCCGACAAGCTCGCCGGCTTTGAGATGAGCGCCCACGACATTCCCGACCTGGTACCCGTTATCTCGGCCGTGGCCTCGCTGGCTCAGGGCCGCACGTTCATCCGCGATTGCGCCCGTCTGCGTATCAAGGAATCTGACCGTCTGGTCACCACCACCCGCGAGCTCACCGCGCTGGGCGCACAGGTGCGCATCGCCGGTGACGACCTCATCATCAAGGGTGTCGATGCCTTCACCGGCGGCGAGGTCGATTCGCACAACGACCACCGCATCGCCATGATGGCCGCCATCGCTGCGAGCCGTGCCACCGGCGAGGTCGTGATCCACGGCGCCGAGGCCGTCAACAAG
>CABUJN010000101.1:0-3041 GCA_902491935.1 uncultured Collinsella sp. | reverse complement strand
GTTGATCCACGAAAACGTAAGCGTACCGGGGTTCTCGCCGCAATACACCTGCACGTGGCTCGCAAACGGCGCGAGCGCGGCGTGCACGGCGGGAACCAGGTTGGAGGTACCCAGCAGCAGCACAAAAATCAGGATGAAGCACGACCAGGCAGAAAGCGCCGACTTAACGGTGAGCTGTTCGCCGGCCTCGATATTCATATGGAAGCGCGCGTCCAGGTGACCGGACTTCTCGGCGCGCATGGCAAGCGCGGCAGTCGGCGCGAGTGACACGATGGAGCCCACGACCACGGCCAGCTCGGGACCCACAAACATGGCAACGACCAGGGCCGCACCAACAAAGGACACACCGGAAAGCAGTGCCACGCCGGCAACGCCGTGCAGGCGCTCGGCAACGCTTGCAACATTGCCTTGGTCATCGGCGACACGGCCCGCAACCAGCACGATAAGCAGCGGCATCGCCACAAAGAAGGGCGCGAGCTGCACCAGCTGAACGGTCGCCAAATGCAGGGAATCCAGGCCCACCAGGTCGGCAACGGACACCGTGGGGATGCCAATGGAGCCGTAGGGCGTGGGCACGCCGTTGGCCAGCAGGCAGATCAGCACGGCAGGCACGGCCTCAAAACCAAGGCCCGCGAGCATGCCGGCGGGAATGGCAACGGCGGTACCAAAGCCGGCCATGCCCTCCATAAAGCCGCCGAAGCACCAAGCCACGAGCAGCGCCAACAGACGACGGTCGCTGCTGATGGAGGTAATCATGCTGCCGATCACGTCCATGGCGCCCGTGCGCACACACAGGTTATACGTGAACACCGCGGCGATAATCACGAGCACGATGGGCCACAGGGCCATCAAAAAGCCCTCGAGCGAGGCCGTGGCTATCTGCGCCGCCGGCAAATGCCACCACGCAAAGGCGAGCACGCACGAAAGGGCGAACGAGCCAATGGCGGCCTTCCAAGCCGGCCATTTAAAGCACAGCAGCATCACGACAAGCCAGATAATCGGCAAAAGAGCCAGCAAAAACGCAGCGACATCCATGGGTGAAAACTCCTTGGTACCGCGCAAGCGGCATCGGGGGGGGTCACAAAACTTCAACAGGATACCGCACGTTTACCGACAAATTACAGCCGCCCGCCGAAATTATTGAACAACCTGTTCAAAAACACGAATGGACACCACCGCGACTATACTAGAGCGCAGCAAGAGAAAGGAATCGCCTTGAGCATCACGCCCCTCGATAGCATCCGCCGCACCATCGCCCACCGCAACGGCGTCACCGACCCCACCGTATTGGGCGGGGCGCACGGACAGGGCGGACGCATCGAGAACGGACTGTTCCCCGCATCGCACACCGCCGAGGAGCTTGCACGCATCCAAGAGCTAAGCCAGCGTAACGCCGGCGGTCCCGACAGCAGCCAGGCCACACGCCGTCGCCGCGAGCGCGATCGCCAGCCCGGCCCCATCCACCGCATGGTCAATGCCTGGTGGAACCGCCTGCTCGGAGCCGTCTACGGCGGCGGCTTCTCCACGCAAGAAGCCGAGTACGAAGATCACGCCACCCGTCGCGACTACCTTTGGAATACCCTGGGCACCGCCGTATGGGGCATGGCGTTTCCGCTGCTCACCATTGTGTCGACGCAGCTCGTAGGCGCCGAGGAGGCCGGCAAGTTCTCCATCGCCTTTGTCACCGGCACGCTCATCATGATCGCGTGCAACTACGGAGTGCGAAACTTTCAGGTCTCGGACATCGACGAGAAAACCTCCTTCGCCTCCTACCAGCTCAACCGCTGGCTTTGCGGAGCGCTCGCGCTGGCATGCGGCCTGGTATACAGCAGCGCCCGCGGCTACGATGCGCAGATGGCCACGATCGGCCTGGGCGTCTACCTCTATAAGGTGATCGACGGCGTGGCGGACGTGTACGAGGGCCGCCTGCAGCAGGCCGACAAACTCTATTTGGCCGGTATGAGCCAAACGCTGCGTTCCGCCGGTGTCATCGCGGTCTTTAGCGTGGCACTGTTCCTTACGCGCAGTATGCCCATCGCGGCCATGGCCATGGGTGTCGCCGCGATTGCCTCGCTCGTGCTGGTCACCGCGCCGCTCGCCCTGCTCGAGACCGAAAAATCGCGCCGCGTGAGCCTGCGCGAGGTCGGCCACCTGTTTGTCCAGTGCGCCCCGCTCTTTGGTGCGCTGTTCCTGTTCAACCTTATCGAGAGCATGCCCAAGTTCGTGATGGAAGGCACGCTGGCCTACAAGTATCAGCTGTACTTTAATGCCCTATTCTTTCCGGCGCAGGCTATTTTATTGAGCATTGGATTTATCTATAAACCGCAGCTCCTGCGTCTGTCGAGCATTTGGGCGAATCCGCGTAAGCGTCGCCGCTTTGACCTGATTATTGTTGCCGTTATGGCACTAATCGTGGTCATTACCGGAGCGTGCGCCGCATTTATGGCAGGCCCCGGCATCCCCATCATGAGCTTTATGTACGGCCTTAACTTTGAGCGTTACCGTACGCTGGCACTGCTAATGGTTGTCGCCGGCGGCGTCACCGCGGCAATCGATTTTATCTACGCCATCATCACGGTGTTGCGCCACGCCGGCGACGTCACCAAGATCTACCTGATCTGCTTCGCCGTAAGCGTGGTGCTGCCGGTGATCCTGATTAAGCTGCTGGGTCTGATGGGCGCTGTGGTGAGCTACCTAGCCATCATGGCCCTGCTGCTGGTGCTGCTGATTATCGAGTACGCCCACATCCGCCAACGCATCGAACGCGACCGCAACCCGTACGGCGCCTAAATGGTGCAATGGGGGCAGCTAATTTGCGATGGAATCTCCCCGACTGGGGTCTCGTTGCGGACAATACGCATCACGCAAAACTAAGTGAGTAGACTTTTACCGAATCCCCAACCACACCGACATAGCACAAGTCTATGACCTGCAGTTTTATTGAGACAAATATGTTGGGTGCTCGGCATTTCCAAAAAAGTCTACTCACTTAGCCGGCGAGCAGCCAAATGATAATTTAATCCCCGTTCCAGAAAAATCAA
>CABUJN010000100.1:0-3123 GCA_902491935.1 uncultured Collinsella sp. | reverse complement strand
CGGTCTTTCATGCAGCAGGGGCTCTCAATGTTTTTATGTCCTGCTCATATCGTCTGTGCCGGCACTTTGGGACACTCCTTGTCATTGGTGCAAAGTAACCTGCCCCCATTGCGCCAAGCGGCGTGTGCCGTTAAGCGGAGAGGCGTATTGTTGACCCATCGTTTGGGCATACAATGGCTATTGGCTTGCTGCGGTGAAGGTCTGTCCGCTCCGAAGCTTTTTTCTACGGTTAAAGGAGTATGTATGTCCGTTGAGGTCATGAGGTCTGTGATCGAGGCCGCCGAGGGCCGCGTGCCCGTCGACACGCTGTTTACCAATGCGCAGATCGTCGACGTGTATGGCCAGCGTGTGGCGCCCGGCAGCGTTGCCGTCAAGGACGGTGTGATCGTCGGCGTGCTCTACGATGGTCGCGACGATGTCGCTGGCACCTACGAGGCTGCCGAGGTTATCGACTGCCAGGGTCGCTATCTCGCTCCCGGTTTTATTGACGGGCATCTGCATATCGAGTCTTCGAACATCCGTCCCGCCGAGTATGCTCGCATGGCCGCGACGCGCGGTACTACCACCGCCATTGCCGACAGCCACGAGATTGCCAATGTTGCCGGTCTCGACGGCTTGCGCTTTATGATTGAGGACGGCCGCCGCGCACCCATCTCCATCAAGTACATGATGCCTTCGTGCGTGCCCGCGCTGCCCGACGAGCAGGCCGGTGCCGTTATTTCGGCTGCCGATATGCAGGCGTTTTTTGCCGAGCATCCGGGCGATGTCTTTGGTCTGGGCGAGATGATGAACCTGCCGGGCGTCTTTATGGCCGATCCCGAGACCTGCGCTCGCATTGACGCTGCCAATCAGACGCCGTCCAAACAGGTCGACGGCCATGCTCCGCTTGTTGCCGGCAAGGATCTCAACGCCTATGCCGCAGCGGGTATTATCGCCGACCACGAGTCGACGATTCCCGAGGAAGCGCTCGACAAGCTATCCCGCGGCATGTATGTCATGCTGCGCGAAGGTACGTGTAGCCACGACCTGGCCAACCTGTCTCCGATGCTGCTGGAAAACCCCGCTCGTGCCCGCCGCTGCTGCTTTGCGACTGACGACCGCGCTCCCTCAGATGCGCTTTCGACCGGTATGATCGACAATGCCTGCCGCGTGGCTATCGAGGCCGGTATTGACCCCGTGGTTGCCATCTCTATGGCGTCCCTGTCCACGGCCGAGGCGTTTGGCCTGGACCACGGTTGCCGCGACCCGCACGAGCTGCGTGGCGCCATCGCCCCGGGCAAGCGTGCCGACCTGCTGGTGCTCAACGACCTGACGTTTGTCACGGCTCCGCATCGCGTGTATGCCGCCGGTGCTCTGGTGGCGCAGGACGGCACCTTTGTGGGCGAGATCGCACCCGAGATGGCCGAGGTTGCGGCCCTTGCCGATGAGCTGCGTGCTTCCGTTAAGCTGCCGAAGCTATCGCTCGACGTGTTCGACTATGCCTTTAAGCCGGGCGAGGCCGTGATCGACGTGGTGCCGGGTAAGGCCATCACAGGCATGGCTCGTCCCGAGACTGACGAGGACTTGCGTCGCATTATGCTGATTGAGCGCCATGGCCGCGGCGTGTCGCTGCAGGCCGAGGGCGCCGACGGCGACGGCCCCGCTGGCCTGGGCCTGGTCGGTAAGCATATCGGTCGCGGCTGGGTGCGCGGTTTCACCATCACGGGTGGCGCCATTGCCTCCACGATCGGCCACGACTCGCACAACGTGTGCGTGGTGGGCGACAACGCCGCCGATATGATGGCTGCTGTCGAGGCCGTGGGCCAAGGTGGTCACGTGCTGGTGCGCAACGGCGAGGTCGTGGCGCGCATTCCGCTGGCGCTCGGTGGCCTTATGAGCGAAGGCACGGCCGAGGACGTTGCCGCGCAGCACGACGACTTTATGGTCAAGGCACGCGCTATGGGTATTGAGCCGCCGCTCGACCCCATCATGGGCATCATCTTCCTGCCCCTGCCGGTGATCCCGACGCTCCGCATCCGCCCCGAGGGCATGTTCGACGTCACGACCTTCACCTACGCCGACTAGTCATCGGGGGCGTTCTTAAACGACTGGCCGTCGGGGTGGCGTGTCGCCTGGCACCGCGACCGTAGGACCTCTGGCATGTGTGAGCTATTTGCCAGGTCCTTGTAACGTTTACGCCCGCGGAGTCTTATTTGAGCTCCCTTTGGGTACGTTGGAATCGGATACACGTTCGATTCCAACAAGCCCGAAGGGAGCTTTTCTATGTTTAAACTGATTGCATCCGATATGGACGGCACACTGCTTGACGAAAACGGCCAGGTGCCTCCCGAGACCTACGAACTGATTCTGGCGCTACGCGAGCATGGCGTGCATTTCGCCGCATCGTCAGGTCGTCGCTACGATCGCCTGTGCGAGTTCTTTGCGCCCGTTCGCGACAAGATGGACTTTGTCGCCGCTAACGGTGCCCAAGTCTTCGCCGACGGCAAGATGGTAGACCGTGAGGTGTATTCGCACCTGGCGATTCGAAGGCTCGCCCAAGCCGTCAGGACGTTTCCCAATCTGCATCTTGCGCTTTTTGACCGAACCAAGTCCTTCTTGCTCGATGACGAGTGCAAGTTCGTGCGTGAGGTCGATAAGGACCTTCCCAATGCCGAGCGTATTTGGGAGCTGCCCGATCCCAGCGTAAATATCATCAAGGCGAGTATCTTTTGCGATGACGGTGCCGTTATGGACAGCGCGTACGTGCTGCAGCGCGAACTCGGTCAGCTCTTTACTTTTGCGCCTTCGGGTAACGCGTGGATTGATGCCATGCAGCCCGGTGTGTCGAAGGCCTCGGGCATCGCACAGCTCATGGAGCACTATGGCGTCGAACGCGACGAGGTCATGGCGTTTGGCGACTCGATGAACGACTACGAGATCATTCGCTTTGTCGGCACGGGCTGCGCGATGGAAAACGCGCGCCCCGCGCTCAAGGCAGTCGCCGATCGCGTGGTGGGGTGCAACCGCGACCACGCCGTCCAGCAGGAGCTCCGTCGCGTGCTGGAGAGTCTCGCTTAATCCGGCAGATGGGGACGTTCCTTTTAATATGAGCAGGACATTGTCAAGAGGCAAAATCGGGCCTGG
>CABUJN010000099.1:0-3211 GCA_902491935.1 uncultured Collinsella sp. | reverse complement strand
TGCGGCGGATGCCCGCCTCGTCGTATAGATGAAACGGCGTGGGGAACTGCTCGACGATATGTTCGAGTGTCTCCTTGTCCACAAACGGCTGCTTGGCCGCATATGCCTCGTTGGGGGTCAATGCCATGTCCCGTAAACCTCGCTATCCAGACGGCGCCATCTGCGCATCGAATCCGCATAGCGTGGACCCAATGTCCGGATAGCGCTCCCGCATTGCTGCAGACAGTCCTGTGGGTGTTTCCCACAGGCCCACCAGGTTGTTCGTGCCCGAAAAGCCCAGTTCGGCGGGTTTCGCCTCCCCACGGGGTCAAAGCCTGCCGGCTCGCCCGCGGTTCTTCGTGCCCGCGCCTCTATCAAGTGGTAACGACCCTACCACGTTGCACTTTACCAAACAAGAGTATTCGTATATAACGTTTAAAAAATGCAGGGATATGCTGGAAACATGTGCGCCACAATCCTGTATCACAATAAGTTGCAATAGATGTGCCTCACGAAGGGATCCTCTATGACCGATCTCCAAGAACTCCGTCGCTATCGCCGCGATCTCCATCGCATTCCGGAGCTCGATTTCGATCTTCCGCAAACCATTGCCTATATCGAGGGCGTGCTGGCACCGCTCACCTGCGAAGTGACCCATCCGTGCCCCAGCTGCGTCTGTGCTTTCTTCGACGCCGGCGTTGATGCCGCGCATGCCACGGCGATTCGCGCCGATATGGATGCGCTGCCCATCGCGGAGGCGACGGGAGCGGCCTTTGCCTCGACCCATCCCGGCAAGATGCACGCTTGCGGACATGACGGACACATGGCCATGGCGCTTGCCGCCGCGACGTATGTCGACCGTACGATTCGCGATCAGCCGGGCGCCATTAGGCGCAACGTTCTCTTTGTGTTCCAGCCGGCCGAGGAAACGACCGGTGGTGCCAAGACGGTATGCGAGAGTGGTGTGTTCGAGCGCTATGGGGCCGACCGCATTTTTGGCTTCCATGTGTGGCCCGATCTGCCTGCCGGCACGTTGGCGAGTTGCTCCGGTCCGCTGCTGGCGCGTTCGAGCGAGACGCATATCCATATTCACGGTACGAGCATCCACATCGCTAAGACCTATGGTGTGCCGGTTGGGGAGTCGCACGATGCCGCGTTGGCGGCAGCAAAGTTTTTGGTTGCCGAGCGCGAACTGATGGATGAGCTGGGTGCCGATGAGCCCTGCATTGGCAAGTTCGGCCTGCTGCAGGCAGGCACCGTCTGCAATGCGGTGGCGGGGGAGGCCCATGTTGCTGGTAGCTTGCGCGTGTTTACAGACGCTATGTTCGACCGTGCGCGCGAGGGCGTACGCCGTGTGCTCGACGAGGCGTGCACCGCAACGGGCTGCACGTATGATCTTGACTTTGCCGAGGGCTATCCACCGGTCGATAACGACCCTGAGTTGTTTGCCCGAATCGCGCCCGCTCTGCCCGAATTGCAGCTCGTGGACGAGCCGCTGCTAATCGCCGAGGATTTCGCGTTCTATCAGCGCCATCTGCCGGGCGTGTTTTTCCTGCTGGGCACGGGTATGCCAGAGGACCAAGACAACCCGAGTGATTCGGATGGCTGCCCCGCCTATGCCACAAGCGCTCTGCATACCGATAGCATGCTCTTCGACGAGGAAATCCTACTCAAAGGTCTCGATGTCTACAAACGATTGCTTGTGATGGAGTGACGATGAGGCGACGTCGGCAATCAGCCGTATATAGTCCGGGTGGATGCGGGTGCGGTTTGCTGCTGCTTCCGGTCATCGCTGTGAGCATTGGCGTAATGTTTGCGCTTGCTGGGTTGGCAGCAGCGGCACTCGTGTTGCTGATTGTGGCCATTGGCGTGACGATTTGGCTTTGCCGCAATCGCGAGCAACGCCGTGCCGACGGTAAAACCACTGTCGGCTGGGTCGTCTTCCTGATTATTGCGTACCCGCTGAGTGCCAGCTACCTGGTGTTCTTTGTCCTGTTGATGATTAGCGCCTTTACTGGGGAATCCGTAACGGTGGGTTGACGCACTGCCAGCAGACGGTCGCGCAAAGTGCGTTTGCTCGGCGTTTGGATAACTGCATTGGCCGTTTACCGCAACCTTAGCTCTCAGCTAATGAATTCAAGTTTAATCCTTCCTACGATGTGCTGTGTGCCGGCACGGTAGCCGGATCGTAGGAAGGATGAATAATGGCAAAAGAGGGAAAGAAGCCGATCGGCAAGATTGTCCTAGGCATCATCGTGGTGCTGGTTATTGTCGGTGCCGTGGGCTCTATGGGCGGCAACTCAACCGATTCGTCTGCGAGCGATTCGGCAAAACCTGCCGAGACGACACAGCAGGCTGAGGAGCAAAAAGAACCGCAAGAACCGTATACCATTGCTGACGAGGCTGAAGACACTTCCAATCAGTTTACCTATAAGATCACGGGCACGCTGACCAATAACACGGACAAGGAAAAGAGCTACATTCAGATTGAATATGTTCTGTATGATGCCGATGGCAATCAGGTTGGAACGGCTCTTGCAAACACCAATCATTTGAAGGCGGGCGGCTCCTGGAAGTTCGAGGCACTGGGTACGGTGTCTCCCGACCAGGTTGCTAGCTGGGAGCGTTCGGACGTAAGCGGTTTCTAGCATGTTGCATGCACTGGGGGAGGTGAGGCCGAATGCCCGATAAAAAGCTGACTGACGAGTTACTCAATGAGCTTCTCGACGCGCCAAACATCGATGGCTATATCAAGGAGCACGACTTTGCCACCCCGTCGCTTTCGGACTACCTGAAGCAGCTGCTGCAGGAAAAGGGCTTGGAGCGCTCGCGCGTGGTTCGTATGGCCGATCTCAATGAGACCTTTGGCTATCAGATCTTTACCGGTGCGCGTCATCCGAGTCGCAATAAGGTGCTGCAGATTGCCTTCGCCATGGCGCTAACGCTCAAGGAGACCAACCGCGCCTTGACGGCGGCGGGTGCCAACATCCTCAATTGTAAGGACCGCCGCGATGCGATTATCATCTTTTGTATCGATCGCGGGTGCAGCCTCCAAAAGGTCAACGAGGAGCTGTATCGCTTTGGCGAGGAGACGGTGAGTTAGCGGCTGATATCTGAGCTGTCGGAGCTGCCGAACAACGATGCAAACGAACGGGGCGCGGATGCCATGGGGTGTCTGCGCCCTGCGCTATGATGGAGGCTATGGATAATCAGACCCCAACATATTCCGATG
>CABUJN010000098.1:0-3330 GCA_902491935.1 uncultured Collinsella sp. | reverse complement strand
ATTTGATAGAAAGCCAGCGTACGCAGGCCGGCAAACTGGCGCCACCAGTCGCCCGGCATGCGGCCGATGAGCGAGCACTTGCCGTGCACGACCTCATCGTGGCTCAGCGGGCAGATAAAGTTCTCGGTAAAGGCATACATGATGGAGAACGTGAGCAGCCCGTGGTTGCCGGGGCGCCACGGAAAATCGGTCTGCATGTAGTGCAGGGTGTCGTTCATCCAGCCCATGTCCCACTTGTAGTGGAAGCCCAGGCCGCCGTCCTGCGGCGGATAGGTCACGAGCGGCCACGCGGTGGACTCCTCGGCCATCATCATCACGTCGGGGTAGTGTGCCTCCACGGCGCAGTTGACCTGGCGGATAAACGCGCTGGCGTCCAGGTCCTCCTCGGTACCGTACTTGTTGAACTTCTTTTGGCCCGGATCGTCGATGCCAAAGTTGAGGTACAGCATGCTGGATACGCCGTCCATGCGAATGCCGTCCACGTGGAAGTTCTCGAGCCAATACAGCACGTTGGAGACCAGGAAGGAGCGGACCTCGCCGCGGGCGAAGTCAAACTTGTGCGTGCCCCAGTTGGGGTGAATCTCATGCTCAAACAGCATGTGGCCGTTAAAAGTGGCAAGGCCGTGGGAGTCGGCACAAAAGCCGCCGGGAACCCAGTCCATGATCACGCCGATGCCAGCCTCGTGGCACGCATCGATAAAGTGCATGAGCTGCTGCGGGTTGCCGTAGCGCGACGTGGCGGCATAGTATCCGGTCGTCTGGTAACCCCAGGAGCCGTCGAAGGGATGCTCCATAAGCGGCATGACCTCGATATGCGTGTAGCCCATGTCACGCACGTAGTCAACGAGCTCCACCGACAGGTCGTCGTAGGTATAGAACTCGCCGCGCTGCGCGGGGAAGGGATCCATGGGACCAGGGTAGTTGCCGTACTCGTCCGGATCGCCCTGTGGCGCGTCGCCGTGGCGCTTCCACGAGCCGATATGCACCTCGTAGATGTTAAGCGGCTGCGACATATGGTTGTGGCCGGCGCGGCGCTTGAGCCACGCGGCGTCGTTCCACTTATAGCCATCGAGGGTCCACAGCACGCTTGCGGTACCCGGAGGGCACTCGGCCTTAAAGGCATACGGATCGGCCTTGTAGAGCTTCTCGCCCTCGTTGGTCTCGATGAGGTATTTATAGAGCTGGCCCTGCTCGGCGCCAGGAATAAAGCCTTCCCAAATAGCGCTCGTATGCACGGGCACCAGCGGGTTGGCTTCCTCATCCCAGTCGTTAAATTCGCCAATGACATGGACACTCTTTACATCGGGCGCCCAAACGCAAAAGCGCCAGCCGCGCGAACGGTTCTGCGTGTCGGGATGCGCGCCCATCTTTTCCCAGCTGCGCTCCCACATACCAATGCCAAACAGATAGACATCGTCCTTGGAGAGCTCCGGTGCGTGCGGGGCGGCCTTACGGATTGCGGGCTTTTTAGCCGTTGGCTTTAGCTTTGTATCGCTCACGTTTGATCCCATCATGACGCGGCAGCGTGTTGCCTTGTTGACTAGATGCGAAAGGTCCAAGGCTGCACGAATCGAAGGGACGGCGAAGTTTCTGTGATTCGTTCCACCTCGCGTGCTCGGTGGAACTTTCGGCAGAAACTACGATAACACCTGTACGTTAGTTTTATGAACGAAAGCGGATTTGCGGGGGTGTTTAATCGGTAAGCGACATGTTTAGACCACTGGCAGAATTGCCGTGGTAAAACTCTTGACAGTTTTACCAATTTGGGTTTCAAAATTGTTTGGCTGACGTTGGGTAAAACGTTTTTAGCAGGATGTTTACCATTTGATATCGAAAGGTTCGTTTATGTCCCATACCGCCGCTCCCAAGGTTGCTTTTATTTTCGATTGCGATGGCACGCTGGTAAATAGCACTCCCGTTTGGGCCTATGCCCAGCCCGAGTTATTGCGCCGCCACGGAGTTGACGTGACGGTCGACGATTTTGCGCAATTTGAGCACCTGTCGCTGGAGGACGAGTGCCAGGCCTACCACGACACGTGGGGCATTGGCGCGAATGGCGAGGAACTGTATCGCGAGCTGGGCGAGATTTTGATTGATGGGTACTCCAAGGTGCCCCCGCGCGAGGGGCTTCTGGCATTTTTGGAGCAGGCGAAGGCGGCGGGCATTGCCATGTGCGTGGCCACGTCCACGCCGGCCGAGCTGGTTAAGTCTGCGCTTGCGGGAGCCGGGCTCGACGCGTACATGGAGTTTGTTACCACGACGGGCGAGGCAGGACGCTCCAAGCAGTTCCCCGATGTGTACGAGCTGGCGCTGCGCCGCCTGGAGGAGCGCCATGGGCACAAGTTTGAGCGCGCTTGGGTGTTTGAGGACGCCGTCTTTGGCCTTAAGAGCTCTGGGGTCGCCGGCTTTAAGCGCGTAGGTATTTATGATCCGCACGGCCGCATGAAGCGCGACGACGTGCGCGCCAACTGCGACATCTTTATCGACAGCTATGAGGACCTGGATCTGGCCCGCGTGCTTGCATTTGAGGGATAGGCGAGGGCCGTGGCTTGCAAGGTATTAGTGGTCTGCGGCTCGCCCGTGGTGGCGAGCGCGGATCTGTTGCGTAGGCTAGCGGGGGAGTGCGATTACGTTGTCGCCGTGGACCGCGGACTCGACGCGCTGCTGGGCGCTGGCCTGAGCTGCGACGTATATGTGGGGGATGCCGACACGGTGAGCGATGCGGGGCGCACGCTGGTCGATGCCGCCACCGACTTTGAAGTTGAGCGCCACGACCCGTACAAGGACTATACCGATCTTGCGTTGGCGCTCGATTCCGTCTGCCGTCGCTGGCCGAGTGCCGAAGTGGTTGCGACCTGCGCCACCGGCGGCCGTCCGGACATGGCGCTTTCCGTACTGGGCCTGCTCGCGGGCTACGAGGATGCCCCAGTCTGGATTGCCGAGGACGAGACCATGGCCCGCATTCTGCACGAAGGCGAATCGTGGACCATCGAAAGCGCAGAAGGCAAGACGTTCTCTATCATAGCCATTGCTCCTAAAACCGAGGTAAGCGAACACGGCCTAGAATGGGAGCTAGATCACAGTCCCTTGGGCCTGTTGGCCGATACGGGCATTAGCAACGTCGTCAGGTCAACAGCCACGATCCAAGTCCACACCGGCACCGCCATCGCTTACCTATATCGTTAGGCATTTAGAATCTGACCAAAAAAGTCCTTGCACGTCACGCCAACTTCCCCTATAGTATCTCCACGTCATGGGGGCGTAGCTCAGCTGGGAGAGCGCTTGACTGGCAGTCAAGAGGTCAGGGGTTCGATCCCCCTCGTCTCCACC
>CABUJN010000097.1:0-3417 GCA_902491935.1 uncultured Collinsella sp. | reverse complement strand
CTCGTCCCACGGGATTTGAATATAATCCTCGGGATTGCGCTCGTTATAGTACTCGAACGCCTTATTGCCCACCATTACGTTACCGTGACTGGTAAGCCCCATCAGGCAGGTTGCCGGCGTTGCCAGATCGACCTTGCTGTTCTGAGATTGCGCCATACGCGCCTCGCCCTCCTATAAAAACAATCGGACCGCATCCAGTGTACCCACCGGGTGCGGTCCGTTTCAATGGCTCAAAAGCCCTTGCCTAGTAACTCTCGGTCTTAAGCCGAAGCGCGCTTACATGAAGCCGCAGACGCGACCGATAATGCCAACGGCGAAGAGAGCCAGGATGATGACGATCGGGCTGACCTTCTTCTTGAGGAGCTTGCAGACCAACAGGGTCAGGCACACGGCGGCAAGGCCGGGGATGAGCTGATCGAGGTTAGCCTGAAGCGTGGTGACCTTCACCTGATCAAGGGCGGTAGCACCGACGGAGTTGTACATCGTCAGCGCTTCCTTGATGCCCTCGGAGCCGGAGGGCAGGCTGGCCCAGTCGATAAAGGCGCCAGCAGACTGCGTGACCTTGGAGACGACCGGGGTGAAGGAGATGGACACCCAACGCTCGACCAGGGCGCCGATGATGAACATACCCAGGATGGAAGCACCCTCGGTAACCTTGCCCATCAGACCGCCGGAGAGGTCCTTGGCGATGGAGGAGCCGACCTTGTAGCCAAACTCCTGCGTGTACCACAGGAAAGCGTAACGGATGATGTTCCACGCGAAGAAGAACAGCAGCGGACCGGCGATGCTGCCGGACAGGGCCAGGGAAGCGCCCAGAGCACCCAGGATCGGGCGAAGGGTGAACCAGAAGGCGGGGTCGCCGACGCCGGCGAGCGGGCCCATCATACCGACCTTGACGCCCTGAATTGCGACGTCGTCGATCGGAGCACCGTTGGCGCGCTCCTCCTCGAGAGCGAGGGTGACGCCAATGACGGGGGCGGAAACATAGGGGTGGGTGTTATAGAACTCCAGGTGGCGCTTAAGAGCGGCAATCTGGTCATCCTTGCTGGTGTAGAGCTTCTTGATCGCAGGGATCATTGCGAAGCACCAGCCGCCGTTCTGCATACGCTCGTAGTTCCACGAGCCCTGAAGGAACTGATGACGGAAGCAAACCTTCTTGCGGTCAGCCTTGGTGAGCTGAATCTTGTTCTCTGCCATATGTATCACTCCCCTCCTACTCGTAATCGTTCAGAATGTCGCCGAGCGGGTCGCCGGAGCCACCGCCCATGCCGCCACCCTGCTTGGCCAGATCCTTAAGGCCAAGGTAGATGAGGGCAAGGGAGATGCCGATGAGACCAAGGGCGATCAGCGTGAGCTGAGGGATGGCAGCAAGGACAAAGCCGAGGATGAAGAACGGCCAGGTCTCCTTGGTGGCCATCATGTTGATGACCATGGCGTAGCCGACGGAAGCGACCATGCCGCCGCCGACAGCCATGCCGCCGGACAGCCAGTCGGGCATTGCGTTAAGCGCGTTGGTAACAGCCTCGGCCGGGATAACGCACAGAAGTACTGCCGGGATGGCGATACGAAGGCCCTGCATGAGGATGGCAGCGTACTGCCAGCGCTCGATGCCGGCGAAGTCGCCCTTCTCGGCGCAACCGTCCATGGCGTGAGCGATAGCGGTAGCAATGGTACGGCAGATCATGGTCAGGAACAGACCAGCGACCGACAGCGGGACGGCGACGGCGATAGCAGCGGTAACAGCCTTGGCCGAATCGGTGGCGCCACCGTTGAGGGCGAGCACCATGATGATCGAAGAAGCGACCGAGGCCAGAGCGGCGTCAGGCGCGACGGCGGCGCCGACGTTAGCCCAGCCAAGGGCCATCATCTGGAGCGAACCGCCCAGGAGGATGCCCTCCTGAAGGTGACCGGTTACGAGACCGATAAGCGTGCACGCCACGAGCGGCTGATGGAATTGGAACTCATCCAGAATGCCTTCCATACCGGCAAGCAACGCGACAATCGCAACAAGCAGAATAGTGATTGCAGACATGTATCGGACCCTCCTTTACTATGCTTGAGCGGCCAGTTCGGCCTTAGCTTTCTTCAACATGGCGTCGAGATCCTCGGAGGAATCTGAAGGAACCTTGCGGACCTCGAACTTGACGCCCTTGGCCTTGAGGGCCTCGAGGGTCTTGACGTCGTCATCGCCCATAGCGACGGCGTTGGTGACGACGACCTTGCCCTTGGAGTGAGCCATGGAACCGATGTTGACTTCCTTGATGTCGACGCCGGCCTCGATGGCCTTGAGCAGATCCTGCGGGTTCTCGAAGAGCAGCATGGCTTTGGTGTCACCAAAGCGCGTGTCCTTGACGACCTCGGCCATCTTCTTGATAGGCACGACGTTGGCATGGACTCCCGGAGGGGCAGCCTGCTCAATCATGGTCTTGCGGAGCTCGTCGTGAGCAACGCCGTCGGAAACCACGATGATGCGGTTGGGGTTGATCTGCTTGGTCCACGTGGTGGCCACCTGACCATGAAGCAGACGGGTGTCGATACGGACGTGGGCGATCTTGATGTGCCCATCGCCGATGACCGTTCCCGGAGGGATGGCGCCTGCAGGAGCAGCGGCGGCCGCAGCCGGCTTCTTCTCCTCGGGCTCCAGAGACTCGGGCTTGACGCGCACGCCAGCCTTAGCCTCAGTCACGAGATGTTTTGCGATCGCATGTGCAGTGTTCTTTGCGTCAAAGCGCTGCGAATATGCCTCGATGAGCATAGGCAGGTTGACACCGGTGACGATAGCCCAGGAATCGTGGCCCTCGATGAGCCCGCTGATCTGGTTGAACGGCGTGCCGCCCCACAGATCAACGAGGAAGAGCACCTGCTCCTGGTCCTCGAAGGAAGCGATTGCTTCCTCGACCTTGGCACGGAAGTCGTCGGGGCCCATGCTCGGCTCGAGCGAGACCACGGCAACAGACGGCTGATCGCCAAAGACCATCGAGCCCGTCTGTTTGATTCCAGCTGCCAAGTCCCCGTGGCTAGCAAGAACAATACTTACCATCACATAACCTCCTTTTTGTCTACGTATTCCCTACACGACATTAAGGAAGTATACCTGTTTAGTTTGTGGAATTATCGCTAAATTTGCAAAAGGTTGCATTATTTGTTTAAACGTCTATGTTTGTTACAAATTGATTACGTTGCTGGCTTACAGCTCATTGCCTGCTAAAACGTGATTTGTGATTACTTTTAAAGACATATACAGGCACACTGTTCATTAATACCGCTTTTGGGTTAATCCCAATGCGCCTGCGTGCCGCTATTTTGTTTAAACAGACATAACTTGACTAATTGTATGACTTATGCTCTAGCGCAAGTAGTCGTTGGGTGTTCCTATAGTTTTGTCAACCGTCGGGGCTACTCCCGGTAGGGCACCCG
>CABUJN010000096.1:0-3437 GCA_902491935.1 uncultured Collinsella sp. | reverse complement strand
GCCGACGAGCTTTCCGACGACTTCCTGGCCGAGATCAAAAAAGCCGTGCTCGCCGAGAAGCCCGACGCGCTGCTGCTCGGCGAGGTCTGGGAAGACGCCTCCAACAAGATCAGCTATGGTCATTTGCGCCGCTACCTGCAGGGCTCTGAGCTCGACTCCGCCATGGACTACCCCTTCCGCGACATGGTCATCGGCTTTTTGATGGGCTACAAGAACGCCTACCAGGCAGCCGAGGATATCGAAACCCTGCGTGAGAACTATCCACGCGAAGCCCTGTCCTGCGCGCTCAATCTGCTCTCGAGTCACGACCGTCCGCGCATCATCTCGGTGCTCGGCGGCGGCCCCGACGAGTCGCAGCTGCCCGAGAGCGAGCGCAGCAAGTGGCGCCTGGACGAGAACTCCATGGGCCTGGCCAAGAGTCGTTTTTGGCTCGCGACGCTCATGCAGATGACGTTCCCGGGTGTGCCTTCGATTTACTATGGCGATGAGTACGGCCTTGAGGGACTCACCGATCCGGGCAATCGTCGCACCATGCCGACCAAGGACCAACTCCACGACTTCGACACGCTGGCCATCGTTAAGAACGCCTCGGCCGTGCGCCGCGCCCTACCGTTTATGGTTGACGGCGAGATCAAGGCCTTCGCGCTCAACGACGAGGTGCTCGCCTATACGCGCACCGGTAAAGACGGTGAGGCCGCGACGGTTATCATCAACCGCAGCCTGCGAAATTCGCACTGCGTGACGATCCCGGCGCTCGGCGAATGTGCGAGCGACGTGATCAGCGGCCACGAGTGCGAAATCCACAACGGTACCGTCACGCTCAATCTGTATCCGCTGGGGTCGTCGATTATCTATCACCACGCCGAGCAGCGTCTGCAAGAGCCGCTCGATCACGGCGCGGGCGTCGTGTGCCACATCACCTCGGTTCCGACTGACGATGGCAAGCCGGGTACGATCGGCGCACCCACGCGTCGCTTTATCGACCATCTGGCCGCCATGGGCATGCGTTACTGGCAGGTCCTGCCCGTCAACCCGACGGATTTCTTCCGTTCCCCCTATGCCGGACCCTCGGCTTTTGCGGGCAACATCGACCTACTGCCCGAGAGTCACGAGGAGTTGGCCGCCGACTTCGCTGCCTGGATAGCCAACGGCGGCGAGGATGCCGATCCGCTGTACACCGCGTTTAAACATCGCAATGCCGATTGGCTCGAGAAGTACTGCGTCTACATGGCCGTTAAGAAGTACTTTGAGGGCGAGTCGCGCCACGATTGGCCGGCGGATGTCGCGCGCTACAACGAGCATCTAATCGACGACAAGCGTTTCCACGACGAGGCCGAGCTTCAGGCGTACATGCAGTACCGCTTTGACCTGGCTTGGTGCGAGCTCATGAACTACGCGCACAAGAAAGGCATCGAGGTCATCGGCGATATTCCCATGTACGTGTCCGACGATTCGGCAGATGCGTGGAGCGAACCCGAGAACTTCTGGCTGTCTGATACCGGCAAGGCAATCGAGATCTCCGGTGCGCCGCCCGACAACTTTGCGCCCGAGGGTCAGGTATGGGGCAATCCGACGTTCCGCTGGGACCACATGAAGCAGAACGGCTATAGCTGGTGGATGGATCGCCTGCGTCGTGCGTTTTCGCTCTACGACCGCGTGCGCCTGGATCACTTCCTAGGCTTCCACAGCTACTTTAGTATCCCCGCGGGCAAGGCTTGCGCCGAAGGTCGCTGGCTGGCGGGCCCGGGCAAGGACCTGTTCCAGACCGCCTACGACGAGCTGGGTCCGCTCAACTTTATCGCCGAGGACCTGGGCTATTTGACGCCCGGTGTTCGCGCCATGGCATCGACCTGCGGCTTCCCCGGCATGGACGTGCTGGAGTTTAGCGATTACGACGTTCGCTGCGGCGTGCATCCCACGCCTGGCAAGATCCTGTACACCTCGACGCACGATACGTCGACGCTGGCCGGTTGGTGCACGCGTTCCTTTGCGGGCGGCGATGAGCCGAGCGGAGTTGAGGTGGCGGCCAAGCTGATGAACGACGCGCTGGCAAGCGACGCCCCCCTGGTGATGATGCCGCTGCAGGACGTCCTGGGGCTTGGAGACGACGCGCGCATGAACGTACCGGGTGTGGCCACGGGCAACTGGACCTGGCAGGCTGACGAGGCCGACGTTGCGGCCGCTGAGGGCAAAACTGCTCAGCTCCTGCGCAACACCCATAGATTCTGGGGCGAGGCGTGATAAAACCCCCGATATAGGGTACAGTTACAGCTGTTTGAATTTTTGCGGGCAGAGCGATCTGCCCGCTTTGTGCTGAAAAGGAAGTATTATGGCGCGCTACGATTACAAGTGCACGAGCTGCGGCAACGTGTTTGAGGTTGAGCACCCCATGTCCGAGACGCCCGAGGTCGTATGCCCTAGCTGCGGTGCCCCGGCATCCAAGACGTTCTCGGCCAGCGGCATTAAGTTCGAAGGCAGCGGTTTCTACAACACCGACCAGCGAAGCGGTGGTTCCAGCACCAACGCCACCAGCGGCTGTTGCGCCAACTGCCCACATAACCACTAGCGACAAGCGGTCCCGACACCCAGGTTTCCTGATAAGTTGCGGTGAAATAAGGACTGTTTGGCGGCTAGAAGCCGCTATTCAATCCCTATTTCACCGCAACTTATCTATAGATTAGATTTCGGGCTGGTGCTAAGTTTGTATCATTTCAAAACTCTGCCGGATTACGGGGCTGAGTTGACAACCTCTATCCATTCCGGTAAGTAGCAAATTTCAACAAGCCATCTACCTGCGGTTTTATTTAGGCCATATTTGCTGTGGTCGGGCATCACCAATCTAGCCCCGTAATCCGCCCTACTTTTGATAACAGCAAGTATGAGACGGGGATATTTTTACCACTCTTAACCGCTATTGCGGTCTCCGCTCGCATGACCTTCTGAGTTGCGGTGAAATAAGGACTGTTTGATGGGTAGAAGCCGATATTCAATCCCTATTTCACCGCAACTTAGTAGTTACTTGTGGACCAGGCGGGCGCAGAAGTGGCCGTCATAGGAATCCGCGTTTACGGGGACGCTTTGGAAGAGTCCGCGGTCATTTTGGCGTACGGAGACGAGCTTCTTGGCTTGTTCGAACTCGGGCAGCTGTAAAATCTGCGCCTCAGAGAGGGGCGCCAGGCTAAAGTCTGTGCCCTCAGGAGAGGCCAGGAAGGCATCCACGACCTGCGTATTCTCTTCATCAAAAACCGAGCAGGTGGCATAGATGAGCTCGCCGCCGGCAGCCACACGCGCGGCCGCTTCCTTGAGCATCGTCAGCTGCAGGCGGGGCAGCTCAGTCCTAACGTCCTTCTCAGTCAGGCGCCACGGAATCTCGGGATGACGGCGCATGGTCCCCGTACCCGAGCACGGGGCATCGATAAACACCGTATCGAACAAGA
>CABUJN010000095.1:0-3469 GCA_902491935.1 uncultured Collinsella sp. | reverse complement strand
GATTAGCTACACCGAGCCCGATATCGGCGCGGAGTTCGTGCCGCCGCTGCCGGAGCATCCGCGCGAGGCCATCGTCAAGCTGTGCGAGCATTGCACCAACCGCCTGTTGCACCGCGACGAGCTGCTGGGCTACGAGTACTGGTCGTTTGCCGAGGCCGCGACTGACGAGCAGGCCGAGGTACTCTGCAAGATGAAGATGCGCCGTCCCTACACGCTGCCCGAGATGGTCAAGCTCACCGGCATGCCCGAGGCCGATATCGAGAAGATGCTCGACGACATGAGCTACACGGGTCTGCTCGAGTACAACTGGGAAAATCCCGAGCGCGCCAAGCAGTGGGTGCTGCCCATGCTGGTGCCGGGTTCCGCCGAGTTCCTCAACATGCGCGTGAGCCAGCTCGAGGAGCATCCGGTCTATGCCAAGTTCTTTGAGCAGGCGTCCAAGGGGCCGCTGTCCCGCGCCACGCCGATGGTGCCGCCCGGAGGCGCCGGTATCGGCATGCACGTCATTCCAGTCGAGAAGGCTATCGATGCTTCGAGCACCTCGGTGCCGATTGAGCATATCGAGCATTGGCTCGACAAATACGAGGGTAAGTATGCGGCCAGCACCTGCAGCTGCCGCGCGAGCCGTCGTGTGATGGGCGAGGGCTGCGCCGACGACCCGGCCGACTGGTGCATTGCCGTGGGCGATATGGCCGACTATGTGGTCGAGACCGACCGCGGCCACTATGTGACGCGCGAGGAGGTCTACGACATCTTGCGCCAGGCCGAGGACAACGGCTTTGTGCACCAGATCACCAATATCGACGGCGAGAACAAGATTTTCGCCATCTGCAACTGCAACGTCAACGTGTGCTACGCCCTGCGCACCTCGCAGCTGTTCAACACGCCCAACCTGTCGCGCTCGGCCTATGTCGCCAAGGTCGAGAAGGACAAGTGCGTGGCTTGCGGTCGCTGCGTTGAGGTGTGCCCTGCCGGTGCCGCCAAGCTCGGCCAGAAGCTCTGCAGCAAAAAGGCCGGCGGACGGGTGCCCGAGTATCCGCGCCAGGAGCTGCCCGATGCCACCAAGTGGGACCACACCAAGTGGTCGCCCAACTACCGCAACGATAACCGTATCGAGACGCATGAGTCCGGCACTGCGCCCTGCAAGACGGCCTGCCCCGCGCACGTTGCCGTTCAGGGCTACTTAAAGCTCGCGGCGCAGGGCCGCTATGACGAGGCGCTGGCGCTCATCAAGCGTGAGAACCCGCTGCCCGCCATCTGCGGCCGCGTGTGCAACCGCCGCTGTGAGGATGCCTGCACCCGCGGCCGCGTGGATGCCGCCGTGGCTATCGACGAGGTCAAGAAGTTTATCGCCCAGCGCGATCTTGATGCCGCAACCCGCTATGTCCCGCCCGCGGTGACGCCGACACGCGCTGGCGGCTTCGATCAGAAGATCGCCATCATCGGTGCCGGCCCGGCCGGTCTGTCCTGCGCCTTCTATCTGGCCGAGAAGGGCTACAAGCCCGTCGTGTTCGAGAAGAACGAGCGCCCGGGCGGCATGCTCACCTACGGTATTCCCAGCTTTAAGCTGGAGAAGGACGTTATCGAGGCCGAGGTCGAGGTTATTCGCCTGATGGGTGCCGAGTTCCACTATGGCGTGGAGGTCGGTCGCGATGTGACGCTCGACGAGCTGCGCGAGCAGGGCTTTAAGGCCTTTTATGTTGCCATCGGCTGCCAGGGTGGTCGCCTTGCCGGTATTCCGGGCGAGGATGCCGAGGACGTGACCGTGGCTGTCGACTTTTTGCGCGAGGTCAACAGTGGCAAGATCGATGCGCTGTCCGGCCGCACCATCGTGGTGGGCGGCGGTAACGTGGCTATCGACGTCGCGCGCAACGCCTGCCGCCTGGGCTCCGAGCACGTTGAGATGTTCTGCCTGGAGAGCGAGGCGCAGATGCCCGCCAGCGAGGAAGAGCGTCGCGAGGCCATCGAGGACGGCGCCCACATCAGCTGCGGCTGGGGTCCCAAGGAGATTCACCTGGACGAGGCCGGTCGTGTGTGCGGTATCACCTTCAAGCGCTGCACGCGTGTCTTTGACGACGAGGGCCGGTTTGCGCCCGAGTACGACGAGAACGATCTGCGTCGTGTCGATGCCGACCGCGTGGTCATGTCGATTGGCCAGTCCATTGTGTGGGGCGATCTGCTGGCTGGCTCCAAGGTGGAGCTCGGCCGCGGCCAGGGTGCTCTTGCCGACCCCCAGACCTATCAGACCGCTGAGCCCGACATCTTTGTGGGCGGCGACGTCTACACCGGTCCGAGCTTTGCCATCGACGCCATCGCCGCCGGTCACGAGGCCGCCGTGTCCATCCATCGCTTTGTGCAGCCGGGCTCCACGCTTACCATCGGCCGCAATCAGCGCCGCTACACCGCGCTCGACCGCGACGATGTCATGATTGAGGGCTATGACAACGCGAGTCGCGAGGTGGCACATATCGACCGCGAGCGCGAGAAGGCTGCGCCCTTTAGCGAGTACGTCGAGACCTTTACCGAGGAGCAGGTGCGCGCCGAGACCGCCCGCTGCTTGGGCTGCGGTGCCTCGATCGTCGACCCCAACAAGTGCATCGGCTGCGGTCTGTGCACCACCAAGTGCGCGTTCGATGCCATCCACCTGGATCGAGATCGCCCCGAGTGCTCCACGATGGTCAAATACGAGCAAAAGCTCCCCAGCCTGGGCAAGTACGCGCTCAAGCGTGCCATCAAGATCAAATTCGGTCATTAGGTTCCGCCGTTCTAACGAACGGCGGAACTGCCGACGCTGCGCGGCGCCCAGGCACCCCATCTTGCCCCTCAACTTCGGCGCCGCGGGCAAAAGCCCAGCGGACGCCTTGTTTCGGGGCAACCTGGGGCACCTGGATCGCCGCTCGCTGACGTTTGGCTGACATCGCATCAACCATTGTTGAAAGGTATTCGCCTTGCATGAATTGGGAATCGTCTATCACATCATTCGCGATGTTGAGAACGTGGCACGCGCCAATGGCGTGAGTCGCGTTTCGAGCGTCACGCTGCTGCTGGGCGAGGTCTCGGGTGTCGTTCCCGACTTGCTGCTCGACGCTTGGCGCTGGGCGGCAGATAAAAAGCCTATCGCGCAGGGCGCGGAGCTTATCGTGGAGTCCGTCGAGGCCGTGACGCATTGCGAGGCGTGCGGCCGCGACTATGCGACAGTCGAACACGGTAAGACCTGCCCCCATTGCGGTAGCGGCGATACCTATTTGCTCCAGGGCCAAGAGGTCATGATCAAGCAGATCGAGACCCCCGACGAGGACCCGACAGACGCTGCCCCCGACGTCCCTTCTGACGCCCCCGACGCCGTCGACGCCGCCAACCCTCTCCACATCGCCTAGCCCCCAGTCGTTGGGGACGTTCTTGTTTGACTAGTCGTTTAAGAACGTCCATTACAGTCGAAATTGTCAGCCCGGGACCGTCTCGGGCTACG
>CABUJN010000094.1:0-3473 GCA_902491935.1 uncultured Collinsella sp. | reverse complement strand
AGAGCGCTTGACTGGCAGTCAAGAGGTCAGGGGTTCGATCCCCCTCGTCTCCACCATCGTGAATGCAAAGGCCTTCGGAATTCCGAAGGCCTTTTTTCATGCCAATACACATCGCGCCATAAACCCAATCCACACCAACAAAAAGTTGCACAATTTATTTCCCATCTCTGTACATAGTTTGTTAGCCAAACGCGATTATCAGTGTAGATCGCCGTTCCATTTGGGCTTCAGGAACGCCTCTAATCTCCGTTGGCGTCCCAATACCCTGCATTAACGTGAACAACATCCCAAAACAGCCCCCTTAAGCACGTCAAATGAACGATATGTTGTCCACTATAAGCCAAATCAGTTTCGCTACCAGCTTGTGCTAGGATACCTAACGTTACATGAGTTCAACTGTGCTCGCGGCTCCAACAAGTTGCAAAGCGCAGGGTCGATCAGCATCCGGCCGTAACGGCGGTGCCAGAAACACCACGAGCTCCAATATCGATTGCCATGCGCTATTTTGCACTTTCTTTTGCGGTCATTTATGAGTTCGCATTAGGTAGTACATGAAGTTGCCAGGGCAAATCACAGCAGTCCTTCAGCTGTTTGCGTGCGGTCCAGTTTTGTACCCGCTTGACTGGTTCGCACGCAGCCAGCTGGGGACGCGGTCATTTTTGCGATACACGTCCGCGTCTCTAGCAACTGCGCTTATACATACCGTTCACGGTGGGGCAGAGCCACGTGCTTGTCTAACTGGGCTCAGGGTTTGAATATGGAGCGCCTTCGCGCACAAGCGCCCTGGCGAAGCCATACCCAAACCCCGTGAGCCACACGTAAGACAGCAAAGGGGGTGGTGCTCGTGTGGTATGTGATCCAGGTCATTAACGGTCGCGAAGATGTAATGCGCGAGCGCATCGAGCGTTTGGTGCCGGCTGGCGTCATGCAGGAGCTCTTTTACCCCCAATTTCAAACCGAGATCAAGGTACACGGCGAATGGGTCGATACGATCAAGCCGCTCTTTCCCGGTTATCTTATCTGCGATACGGCAGATCCCCGAACCGTGCAACAGTATCTGCTACGCATGGACGACTTTGCCCGGGTACTTTCCCAGGACGGTCAGTTTGTGCCGCTGGCAAAAGAAGAGGTCCAGCTTATTGGCGGCTTTACGCATAGGGGAGACCGCGTTGTGCCCATGAGCGAGGCCCTAAAAGACGGCGATCAGGTCGTAGTAACGGCTGGTCCGCTGCTGGGCCACGAAGGCCTTATCAAAACCATTAACAGACGCAAGAGCACTGCTTATTTGGAGCTCAACCTGTGCGGCCGGCGCGTAACCACCCGCGTTGGCCTCGCGGTGCTTTCAAACGAGCAGCGCGTCATGCGCAACATCAAAAAGGCAATCGCCTAGCTGCTGGCGGTCGCCACACAGAACAGGGAGGATCCCCGACCCGGGGACGAAGTGTTGGAAGAGAACGTGTCGGATAAAACTCAATATACAACTGATGCGCCCGTGGGGGCGGCACTGATTGCTCAGGCCATTGACCGGCGCGAGGGCGTCGGCCGTTACAAGGCCATGCAATCCATCATGGACTGGGATCGTTCGCGCCTGGCCTACCGCGCCGTTAAGCGCGCCTTTGACGTCGTGTTCAGTGGCTGCGTGCTTGCCGTCATCGCCGTCCCCAGCCTTGTGCTTGCCGCGGCCATCCGCCTAGAGAGCGAGGGCAACCCCTTCTACAGCCAGATCCGAGTGGGACAGACCCGCCCCGACGGAAGCCTGACCACGTTCCGCATGTGGAAGTTCCGCTCCATGTACAGGGACGCCGACGAGCGCCTAGCCGAGCTCAAGGAGCAGAACGAGATCGCCGGCGCCATGTTCAAGATGAAGGAGGACCCCCGCGTCACCAGGATCGGGAAGTTCATCCGCAAGCATTCCATCGACGAGTTCCCCCAGTTCCTCAACGTGTTCCTGGGGCAGATGTCCGTCGTCGGCCCGCGGCCGCCGCTGCCCAACGAGGTCGCTGAGTACACGGAGTACGACCTGCAACGGCTCGCCGTGAAGCCAGGCATCACCGGACTCTGGCAGGTTACGGAGCGCAACTCCACCGGTTTCGACGGTATGGTCCACCGGGACCTCGAGTACATAGCCAAGCGCGGAATTGTCACTGACCTCAAGATCGTCTTCCTCACGGTTCTGGAGGTCTTCAACGGGAGCGATGCGTACTAATGCAGCATGTTTTCATCATCGGGTCCAAGGGGATTCCGGCAAACTACGGCGGCTACGAGACGTTCGTGGAGAAGCTGACCGAGAATCAGGTTTCGCCTGATATCAAATATCACGTGGCGTGCGCCGTGGACTCCGCCGAGCAAGTCGGCGAGTTCGAGCACAACGGGGCGCACTGCTTCAACGTTTTGCGCAGGCCCGTCGGCGCCGCGAGGGCC
Organism: uncultured Collinsella sp.; assembly: GCA_902491935.1. Taxonomy (GTDB): domain Bacteria; phylum Actinomycetota; class Coriobacteriia; order Coriobacteriales; family Coriobacteriaceae; genus Collinsella. The sequence goes on along the minus strand of CABUJN010000094.1, from coordinate 1,052 downwards.
ATCTTCTACGACATCGACGCCCTCAAGTGGTGCATCACCTACATTGAGGAGAACCGAGTCCGGCACCCCATCGTCTACGTGCTGGCCTGTCGCATCGGGCCGTTCTTCGGCAGTTACGTGAAAAGGATCCACGCCCTTGGCGGCAAGGTCCTCGTGAACCCCGACGGCCACGAGTGGATGCGCGCCAAGTGGAGCGCGCCCGTCCGCAGGTACTGGAAGGTCTCGGAGCGCGGGATGGTCAAGCACGCCGACCTGATGGTGTGCGACTCCAAGAACATCGAGAAGTACATTCGCGGGGAGTATGCCGACCTGGACCCAGAGACGACCTTCATCGCCTACGGAGCCGACATCAAGCGCTCCGCGCTCGCTGACGACGACCCTAAGTTCACGGGATGGCTCTCCGAGAAGGGCCTCGAGCCCTTCGGCTACTACCTGGTTGTGGGACGTTTCGTGCCTGAGAACAACTACGAGACTATGATTCGGGAGTTCATGGCTTCCGAATCCAAGCGGGATTTCGCGCTCGTGACGGGAGTGGACGACTCCTTCCTCGCAGAGCTCGAGCGGAAGACGCACTTCAAGTCCGATCCACGCATCAAGTTCGTCGGGACCGTCTACGACCAGGAGCTTCTGAAGAAGATTCGTGAGCAGGCTTACGGCTACTTCCACGGCCACGAGGTCGGTGGCACCAACCCGAGCCTCCTGGAGGCCTTGGCTTCCACCCGCCTGAATCTTCTTTTAGACGTGGGTTTCAACCGAGAAGTCGCTGAAGATTCCGCCCTGTATTGGGACAAGAAGTCCGGAGACTTGGCTGAACTTATTAACCGTGCTGACGCGATGGACTTGAAGTCGATCGAGGAGTTCGATGCGGCCTCGACTTCCGTTATTCGCGACCGGTATTCTTGGCGGTCCATCACCGACAGCTATGAAGACCTTTTCCTCGGAAGGCAATAGCACTATGAAAGGCATCATCCTCGCCGGCGGGTCCGGCACCCGCCTTTACCCGCTCACGCTCGTGACCTCCAAGCAGCTGCTGCCGGTCTACGACAAGCCCA
>CABUJN010000093.1:0-3516 GCA_902491935.1 uncultured Collinsella sp. | reverse complement strand
ATCGCGATATGGCGTGCCCTTAAATACAGCGCCGTCGTATGCCACGAGCTGGCGACCGGTCTCGTTCTCAAAGTAGTAGACGAAAATGCCCTTGAGGGCCGCGCACAGCGGAATGGCGATGACCATGCCGATGGGACCCATAAGTGCCGAACCAATAACGAGGGCCGTCAGGCTCATGATGGGATGCACCTGCACCGAACTCTGCATGACCTTGGGGGAAATGACGTTATCGGTGACGTTTTGAGCCACCATGGTCACAACGAGCGTCCACAACGCCAGCATGGGGCTGAACATAAAGCCGAGCACCGTTGCGATCGCCGCGCTCACCCAGGGACCGACAACCGGGACCAAGTGCATGATGCCGGTAAAGATGGCCATGAGTGCCGCGTAGGGATGGCCAATGAGCGTAAAGCCGATAAAGGCGAGGATGCCACCGCAGATGGACGTCACGACCATGCCGCGCATATAACCGCCGACCGAGCGCGAAAGAATCGCGACCATAAAGCGGTACGAGGTCTCTTTTTCCTGTCCGATGATGGTACAGACCTCGTGGTGCATACGGGGATAATCGCAGGCAAGCCAGTAGGCAAGCACCAAACCCAGGAAGATTACGAACAGCTGCGAGGCCGTATTGGTGATCAGCGGGAACACGCCGCGACCGAGCTCAGCGGCGATTTGCGATACGTACTTGGACGCCACAGTAACCAGCGAGGACAGATTATCGTCCAGGTACTCCTTGAGCGGCGTGTTGTTGAGCGTCTTAGCGTGCGAAATCATCTCGTTGAGATCACCGCCCGCAACGCGAAGCTGCTCAGGCAGACGGCTCAGGACTTCCATAATCTGACCGAGCAAAATAGGCGACAGGATGCAGACGACGCCGACGAGCACTGCCACAACCACGATCAGCGCGATGAGCGAACCGATGCCACGACCGACGCCGTGATGCTCGAGCCAGTTAGTGATCGGCGACATCACAAAAGCAATGATGGAACCGACAGCGAGAAACTCGATAACCGGCGCCAGGATACCCATAAGGTTAAAGATGACGGCTGCGATGACAATGCAGCCGACGACAGCCCAAATGCGAAGCGTCAGAATACGAGTATCGCGCAGCGTGCGGTCGGTTTGTTGGGGGTGCTCAATCATGAACGAACCATCACTCCGTCGGGGTCGATCTTGTCCTGTATCTTCTTAAGGGTACGGCGCAGCAGGCGCGAAACCTGCACCTGCGAGATACCCAACTTCTTAGCGATCTCGATCTGGGTCATGCCCTTCACAAAGCGCAGCTCGATAACCTCACGCTCACGCGGCGAGAAATCGCGGATGGCTTCCTCGATCACCAGGCGGTCATCGGTAAAATCGAGCTCGTTGTCGTCGTCGGCGTAACGGTCGAGAATCGAAGGGGCATCGTCGGAATCGGACGCACCAGGAGCCTCGATGGGCACCGAGGTATAGGCCGAAGACGATTCCATAGCCTCGAGGACCTCATCGACAGTCACATCTAGATACTCAGCGATCTCCTCAACCTTGGGCGAACGCTGCAGCTCGTTGGTAAGTTTGTCAGTAGCCTGGTTGACCTTGGCCGAGAGCTCCTGCAGACGACGCGGTACGCGCACGCTCCAGCCCTTGTCGCGAAAATGGCGTTTGATCTCGCCCAGGATAGTGGGTGTCGCAAACGTCGTGAACTCGAGTCCGCGCTCGGGATCAAAACGGTCGATAGCCTTGAGCAAGCCCAGATAGCCGACCTGCATGAGGTCGTCGAGCGGCTCGCCGCGATTCTTAAATTTGTTGGCAAGAAACCTTACCAGGTTCATATGGGACATGACGAGCTGCTCACGGGCGTCCGGATCACCGGTCTCCTTGTAACGACGAAACAGCTCGCGGGTTTTCTCCTTGTCCCAAGCGGTCTTGCCGCTCCGGGAACGTTCGGTCATATTAGATATCCGCCTTGAGGTCGAGGGAAAGCGTCAGGGGCGCCGTAGTCTTTTCGTAGGAGTCGCACACGCTCGCGAGGATGAGCTCGGCATACACCGCAGCCTGGTCGTCTTCATCGACCGTAGCCTGGTCACCAAAGGTAATAGTCATGCCAACGTGGGTCTCATCGACATCGAATTTGATGGTGATGTCATCGCAGTCGACCGCGGTGCAACCAAAGATGAAAGCCTCCTCAGCAGCCATGCGGATGTCCTCGATGCGATCGACAGACATAGAGCACAGGGCACCAACGTTGGCTGCCGTCATGCGCACAAGGCGAGCGAGACGCGGGTCACCGGCAACGGTCAGCGTGATAGGGCAGGTTGCTTCGCTACTCATCGCAGGACTCCTCAGAGGTCTCGGCGGGCGTATAGGTGTAATACTGGGCTGCTTTAGCAGCAGGCTTCTGTGCATCATTGTCACCAGCAGCGACATCGTCCCCGGCTTCGCCAATCAGGACACGCTCGGTCGGCTGCTCGGCTTCTTCGGCAGCGGAAAGCTTGCACTCAGCGTCGGCCGCGGGAGCCTTCACCTTGTTAAAGAGTTTCTGCACGGCACCTGCCGCAGAATCAGTCACGCTCGACACAGCATTGCTGGCCTCGGCCATGCTACCGGTGACCTCAGAAATGTCGCGAACCACGGCTTCGACCTCTACGAGATTGGAGGTAAGGGCATCAACTGCCGTCTTGCTCGACTTAAGCAGCGGCTCCATCTGGGCAAGCGCCGGCGTAAGCTCATCGACAGCGCCATCGAGCTTTGCCACCACAGGCTGAGCCTCGGCGATGGTGTTGTTGAGGTCGTTAACGGTCTTATCGAGCGAGTCGACAACGGTGCGGGTCTTGCGCAGGGTAAGCGCGAGCTCAACGATGGCCCACACGCCGGCAACAGCGAGCAGCAGCAGGGCGATTTGAATGGGACTCATACAAGCCTCCCAAAGGAATCGATATACAGACGGTTTCCATGGTACCCCAAAGGGGACCGAACATGCCATGAGCAGCAACGTGGGACAAAATTATCAGCAGCTACTTCGGTGCATTCCCGCTGCGGTCGCGTTCACTTTGCTCTACGCGCCATTCTTCCCAACCGCGGCCGGCAGGCTGCCAAAATGCACCGCGTTCCAAGCCTTCGGGCAAATAGCGCTGATCGACCCAGCCTTCGGGATAATCGTGCGGATACTTATACACACCGTATTCATCGCTGCCCGGGCGATGGCGATCGCGCAGGTAGCTGGGCACCTCGCGAAGACCACTGCTGTGGATATCGGCTAGCGCCGCATCGATCGAGGCCTCGCACGCATTGGACTTGGGCGCCAAGCACACATAGAGCGCAGCTTGTGCAAGGTTAATGCGACATTCAGGATAGCCAATAACTTCAGCAGATTTAAAGGCAGCATGCGCCACCAAAAGCGCCTGCGGGTCGGCGTTGCCAACATCCTCAGAAGCGTGAATCATAATGCGGCGAGCGATAAACTTAGGATCCTCCCCAGCATCGATCATGCGCGCGAGCCAATAGATCGTGGCATCGGGGTCGCTACCGCGCATA
>CABUJN010000092.1:0-3582 GCA_902491935.1 uncultured Collinsella sp. | reverse complement strand
AGCCAACAGCGGCTACGGTGACTCGATGAACCGCGGCCTGGAGATGGCGCGCGGCGAGTACGTGGGCATCCTTGAGTCCGACGACTTTATGTTTGAGGATTCGCTCCAAAAGCTGGTTGCCAAGGCCGATGCTGAACATGCCGATGTGGTAAAGGGCGACTTTTACCTGTATTGGTCCACGCCCAGTGAGCGCCGTGAGCTGTTTGGGATTATCGATGAGCATATGACGGGCGCCGCGTATCGCCCCGTCGATCGCCCGGGGATCTTCTACCGCAAACCTTCCATTTGGTCGGCTATCTATCGGCGCGCGTTCCTCAACGACAATCAGATTCGGTTCCTTCCCACGCCGGGCGCCTCGTATCAGGACGCAGGCTTTAACTTTAAGGTTTGGGCTTGTGCCGAACGTGCCGCGTTTATTACGGACCCCATTTTGTGCTATCGCCAGGATAACGAGAAGAGCTCCGTTTATTCGCCCAACAAGGTGTTTTGCGTGTGCGACGAATATGCCGAGATGCAACGTTTTTTGGACGAGCGTCCCGAGCTCAAGGCTCAGCTCCAGGGTATTTTAATGCGCATGAAGGTCGATACGTACCGCTGGAATGATGAGCGTCTGGTCGATGAGCTGCGTGGGCAGTTTTGGGACAAGGCTTCCCCCGAGCTCAAGGCCGATTGGGATGCCGGTCGCTTTGACCTGTCGCTGTTTGATCCGCGTGGCGAGACCGACTTGCGCCTGATGGTCAAGTCGCCCCGCGCCTATATCGATTCGCGCTTTGACTTTAAGAAGCCGGGCAAGCTCAATACGTTTAAGCATTACTTTAAGATTGGTGGCCTGCCGCTGGTCTGGCGCGTGCTGACGTATCAGCGCTCCTACGGCGACAACCCGCATCCCGATGACGTCCCGGCCGCACAGTAGGAGCGAGTGACTATGGCTACCCCCAAGATTTCCGTTGTCGTTCCCATCTATAAAGTTGAGGAGTGCCTGGCCTGGTGCCTGGACTCCCTGCTTGCGCAGGATATGCCCGATTGGGAAGGTGTGCTGGTCAACGATGGCTCGCCGGATGGCTCGCGCGATATTGCGGCCGCTTATTGCGAAAAGGACGCTCGCTTTACGCTGGTCGATAAGGAGAACGGCGGCCTGTCGAGTGCACGTAATGCAGGCATCGCCGCGTCCACGGCGCCTATCGTCGCGTTTTTGGATTCCGACGACCGCTTTACGCCCGATGCGTGCCGTGTGATCGTCGATGCCTTTGAGCGCGAACGCTGTGATGTTTTGACCTTTGGCGCGAATCCGTATCCGCTGGAGGCGGGGTATCCGTGGCTTAACTATGTGCTGAGCCCACGCGATGTGTCGTTTGAAGGCTATAGCTCCGATCTGCTGTTTAAGGAAGCATCTCGCCCCTTTGCATGGCGCACCGCCTGCAAGCGTGAGTTTTTGCTGGGCAACGGGATCGTGTTCGACGAAACCGTTAAGTATGGCGAGGACCAGGTCTTCGATTTTGCCGTGTACGGTCGTTCGCACAAGAGCGCGCTTATCTCGAACAAGCTGTATGACTACCGCGTGGCGCGCAAGGGTTCGCTCATGGACACTATGCGCTACGACGACGAGACGCGTCTGCTGGAGCACGTGAAGATTTACTCCGCGGTGCTGACTGACTGGCAGCGCGACGGTCTCGATGCACAGCATGCCGATGACCTGGCGTACTTCCTATGCGATCTGGTACTGTACGATGCGCTCAGGTTGCTGGGTTCGGACTGCGGCAAGGTGTTTGCTGCCGTTGCCACGGCGCTTGCCGGTTCTGCCGCGGGCAGCGATGCTGCGCTCGCACAATGCGCTCCTTCTGTTGCTGCTATGGTGCGTGCGGCGCTTACCAACAAGGCCCCCAATGCCCGTGAGTGCAAAAAGCTCATGTTCGATTACGACGTCTTGAGGTTTGGGCGCCTGGGTGCCTGCAAACGCATGGCAGCGAACGCCCTGGGAAAGCGAGAAGTGTAGATGAGTATCAAGCGTTTGACACTTTGCTGCAGTCAGGGCCGTCTGTTTGTGTTGCTTCGTTTTGCCGGCCAGGATGTCGCCGCGCTTATTGAGCAAGAAGGTTCTCAGGCCTTTGTCCGCGCGACGACGAGCGGTTCTTGTGTGCCGTCGCTGGTACTCCCGGTTGACCATGGCCGTGTGCTGGCGCTTTGCCCTTCCGTTGCCGATTACGAGCGCGAGCTCGCCGTCTTGGTGCTTCCGTTTTTGGATGGCTCTGCGATCGACGCTGCATTTGTGTCCGGTGGCCAAAAGCTTGGCGCCATTCGCCTCGATAGCCGCGTGGCCAAGCTGGAATCCAAGATTAACTACAAAGCAAAGCCTGCGCTGTGCGCGCTTATCCGCGATGCGCAGCGTGGCGAATGCTGCGGTCGCTACGAGATCGATGCCATTCGCTATTTGCCGACAGACGCCGGCGCGGTGTGGCGCTATGAGGTTACGTGGGTGGGAGACCCCCAGTGCGCACCTGAGCTCCAGGTCTTCGATACGCATATGAACGCTATCGATATCACCGTGCATGTGTTTGAGTCGCAGGTCTATGTGCCGCAGCAGGACGGATGCCGCGTCAATAAAACGTTTCTGAGCGTTGAGATGCCTCAGGATATACGAGATTTTGTCGCGATTGTGAGCGATCCCACAGAGCAGATCCAGAGCGGGTTTTGCGCCATGGATGGTCGCCTGTACAACGGCATGGTCGACGACAGCTGGAACCGTATGAAGGACGCGCGTGCAGACGACGCAGCTTATCGACGTTGGTTTGAGCAGCATCGCGCAAAGCCGGGCGATTTGGCGTGCCAGTGTGTCACTTCGGTGGCCTTTGCCTATAGACCGCTCGTGAGCATTGTGGTGCCGTGCTACAAGACTGATCGGGTCTACCTGCGCGAGCTGCTGGACTCGGTGCTAGCCCAGAGCTATGACAACTGGGAACTGCTCCTTATGGATGCCTCGCCCGAATGGGACGCGGTTGCCGACCTTGCGGCAGGCGCTCACGACGAGCGCGTTCGTCGCATCGGGCTGCCCGGCAACGGCGGCATTGTGGTCAACACCAACGCAGGTATCGAGCAAGCGACGGGCGACTACATCGCGTTCCTGGACCATGACGACATTCTGGAGCCGGACGCGTTATTCCAGTATGTTTCCGCGCTGAATAAGGCGGCCGAGGGCGAGCGCCCCCAGGTCTTGTTCTGCGACGAGGATATGTTTCAGAAAACGGGGGAGTGGGGCCAGCCGGTCTTTAAGACGCGGCTCAACGTCGATCTGCTCTATAGCCATAACTGCGTGACGCATTTCCTGATGGTGGAGAAGGCGCTCATCGATCACATTGGTATGTCCCCAGAAGACGTTGCGGGCGCCCAGGATTACGACCTGACGCTCCGCTGCCTTGCAGCCGGCGCGCGCTTTGAGCACGTTGCGCATGTGCTGTATCACTGGCGCGTGCATCCGGGATCGACCGCCGACGGTTCTGCCGATAGCAAGCCGTATGCTATTGAAGCCGGGCGCCTTGCGCTTCAGCGCCACTTTAACGCGCTGGGCATTTGCGGAACGGTCGAGGA
>CABUJN010000091.1:0-3665 GCA_902491935.1 uncultured Collinsella sp. | reverse complement strand
CCTCGATCACGGTGCCGAGCTGATCGCCCAGAAGGACGCCGTTGTAGGTGGAGTTGAAGCCGATGCGGTGATCGGTCACGCGGTCCTGGGGCTGGTTGTAGGTACGGATCTTCTCGGAACGGTTGCCGTGGCCGATCTGGCTCTGGCGCTCGGCACCGAGCTCTGCCTGCTGCTTCTCGAGCTCCATCTCGTACAGACGGGCGCGCAGCATCTGCATGCAGACCTCGCGGTTCTGAATCTGGGAGCGCTGCTCCTGCGACTGCACCACGGTGTTGGTGGGCAGGTGGGTGATGCGCACGGCGGAATAAGTGGTGTTAACGCACTGACCGCCAGGGCCCGAGGCGCAGTAGGTGTCGATGCGCAGGTCGGACTGGTTGATCTGGACGTCGATCTCCTCGGCCTCGGGAAGCACGGCGACGGTTGCCGTGGAGGTCTGGATACGGCCCTGGGACTCGGTCTTGGGAACGCGCTGGACACGGTGCACGCCGGACTCGAACTTCATGACGGAGTAGACGCGGTCGCCCTCGACCTTGAACTCGATGGACTTAAAGCCGCCGGCCTCGCTGGGGCTGGAATCGAGCACGGTGGTCTTCCAGCCGCGCGACTCGCAAAAGCGCTGGTACATCTTGTACAGGTCGCCGGCGAAGATGGCCGCCTCGTCGCCACCGGCGGCGGAGCGAATCTCGACGATGGTGTTCTTGTCGTCGTTGGGATCGCTCGGGATGAGCATGTACTTGATATCTTCCTCGAGCTGGGGAAGCTTGGCCTCGTTTTCGGAGATGTCCATCTGGAGCATCTCCTTCTCATCGGCATCGGTGGTATCGTGCAGCATTTCCTTGGCAGCCTCGATGTCATCGAGCGCGCCGATGTACTCGCGCGAGGCTGCGATGAGGTCGGACTGGTGCGCGTACTCCTTGTTGAGACGCGTGAACTCCTTGATATCGGAGGCGACGGCCGGGTCGGAAAGCTTCTTCTCGAGCTCCTCGTAGGCCTTGATGATCTTTTCGAGCTTGTCGCGCATGACGGACTCCTTTATATGCGTGAAAGTGAAAATCGGCAGAATTGATGGGGCGCATGGCGCCACTGCGGGGGTAAGCCCAGCTAGAACATGTCGATCTTCAGATACATGCGCATCCCTTCGCGTATGGGGTACATAGTTGCGGTCTAACCCATACATGATAGCGTGCGCAGGCAAACCTGCATATAACCCGCACGGAATGAGTGGACGTAGCCGTCGGGGACGTTCCTTAACGATTAGTCGTTTAAGAACGTGCCCAACGGCTAACAAAGGGACTGTCGCTTTGTCACATTCTAGAGCGTTTGAAGCAGAGCGATGAGGAAGCGGACACCCTGGAGGTAGGCACGGCGGGTAATGCGCTCGTTGGTGCCGTGGACGCCGCGATCGCACTCGTCATCGTCTACCACAAAGGCCGAGAAGCGAATGCACTCGGAGCAAATGCGCTGATAGTTGGCAGCGTCGGTCGCGCCGATCACGGTCGAGGGGACAATCGCCAACGGCTCGGATGGTCCGTTTTCCTCCGTCCCCTTTGGATCCGTTCCCTTTGGATCACGGAAATAGCGAGCGGCAATGGCGCGAACGGCCTCGAGTCCCGGTCCACCGACACGCGGGGACGGCGAGGGCTCGGAGCTGCCGGGGCCGAGTTCGACCTCCACGCGCCCGGCAAGGCCCGCCGCGGCAACGGCCTCGCGGCAGCGAGTAGCGACATCGGCCACGCCCGTGCCCTCGAGCATGCGGAAGTTGATATTGGCCCACATATCCTGCGGCATCACGTTAGCACCGATGCTACCGCCCTCGATTTGGGTCGGCGCACAGGTGGTGGTCACGAGCGGATAGAGCTTCTTGCTGGCGAGGCAGTCGCGGACAATGACGTCCCCGTTGGCGGCAATCTCATCCGCCGTGTAGAGCCCCAGCTCGACAAGCTGTGCGGCAAGCAGATCGGTCACACGCGTCGGCCACTCGATATCGCAGATTGCGGCGATAGCGCGGCTCAGTACCTCAAGCGATGTGCCGCCGTAGGGATTGGACGAATGCCCTCCCTCACTCTTCGTCTTGAGCACGATATCGGCGTAGCCCTTCTCGGCAAGGTCGGCATGCATAAGCCAGCCCTCGCCCGCGCCGTACTCGGCAGCCGAAACAATACGGTAGTCACCCTCGTCGATCAGGTATTCAAGTTCAATACCGCGCTCCTCGAGCACGCGACCGATCGCCCCCGCGCCGTACTGCGTGGTTTCCTCGTCCTGACCAAAGGCGAGCAGCAAGGAACGCTTGTGCTCCCAGCCATGCGCCAACGCATACTCAACCGCCTCGAGAATACCTGCGACCTGATCCTTCATGTCGATAGCGCCGCGACCCCAAATGTAGGTGCCGTCCACGTGGCCGCTAAAGGGGGCATGCGTCCAGTCGGCCTCGGTGCCCGGCACCACGGGGACTACGTCCATGTGGCCCATGAGCATGGCGGGCTTGAGGGCGGGATCGGAACCGCCAAGCGTCACCAACAGCGAATGGCCGACAAGCTCGACCTCGCCCGCCGTAAACACGCGCGGCCACGCCTGCTGCATATAGGCGCGCAGTTCGTCGAAGGGCTGCCAGTCCACCGCCTCGGCGTCCATGCTCGAGACGGTCGGAAACGACAGCACGCGGCCCAGGCGCTCGCACGCGCCAGCCTTGTCCAAATCGGCAAAATCATCCTCATGCGCAAAGAAGCGCCAAACCTCGGCCATGACATCCTTTCGATTGTGATGACGAGGGCCGCCCCACCGGAGCGGCCCTGCCACGTAAGCGTTTGCGATCGGTTATTTGTCCTCGAGATAACGCGAGAGGAACTCGCGGGTGCGCTGGTGCTTGGGATTGCCGAAGAGCTCGGCCGGTGCCGCATCCTCGAGCACCACGCCCTTGTCCATAAAGACCACGCGGTCGGACACCGTGCGGGCAAAAGCCATCTCGTGCGTGACGACGACCATGGTCATGCCGTCGGCAGCGAGCTTGCGCATGACCTCGAGCACCTCTCCCACGATCTCGGGGTCAAGCGCTGAGGTCGGCTCGTCGAACAGCATGATCTGCGGATTCATGCACAGGGCACGAGCGATGGCCACGCGCTGTTTTTGACCACCGGACAGGCGACCCACGGCGGCGTGCGCGAACTTTTCGAGTCCCACGCTGGTCAGATGCTCCATCGCGACCTTTTCGGCCTCGGCCTTGCTCATCTTTTTGAGCGTGACGGGCGCAAGCGTGCAGTTGTCGAGCACATCCATGTTGTTGAATAGGTTGAAGCCCTGGAACACCATGCCGATGTCCTCACGCAGCTTGTTAATGTTGCAGCGCTCGGCCGTAAGGTCCTGGCCGTGGAACCAGATGTGGCCCGCGTCCGGGGTCTCGAGCAGGTTGAGGCAGCGCAGGAAGGTCGACTTGCCCGAGCCCGAGGCGCCGATAATGGTGACGACCTCGCCGGGGTTAACGGACAGGTCGATGCCTTTGAGCACCTCAAGCGAGCCAAAGCTCTTGCGCAGGCCCTCGACGCGGATGAGCGGCTCATTGGTCTGTGCGGCGGCCGCAACGCCGGTAATGGCGGTATCTGCCATGATGATTCTCCTCGTCTTAAGCCTAGTTAGAGCTGGGCAGCGTGGCCGGAGCCTCGGCGCCGAGC
>CABUJN010000090.1:0-3913 GCA_902491935.1 uncultured Collinsella sp. | reverse complement strand
CGTAGCGGGTGGTTTAAAGCTGGCCGCTGCGCGGCCAGCAGACTAAAGTCTTGAAGCAAAAGGGCGACCCCTGTCCGGAGTCGCCCTTGTTGAGCTGCTTATGTTTAGCTGCTACTCGGCGTCGTGGTGACGGCGGGGCTTGCGGCCTCCGTTGTCGCCGGGACGGCGCGGACGGTCGCTGCGCTCAGAGCGCTCGCGACGCGGACGCTCACGGCGCTGGAAGTGCTCGCCGTCGCCCTCGGAGGCACCCTCGGCACGAGCCGGGGCCTCGGGCTTATCCAGACGATCGAGCGAGATCTTGCCGCGATCGTCGACCTCGATGACGACGACCTTGACCTCGTCGCCCACGTTGAGGACGTCCTCGACCTTCTCCACGCGACCCTTGGCAACGCGGGAGATGTGCAGCAGGCCGTCCTTGCCGGGCAGCAGGTTGACGAAGGCGCCGAAGGGCTGGATGGAGACCACGCGACCGGTGTACTCCTCGCCCGGCTCGGGAACCTTGATGATGAGCTTGATGCGCTCAACGGCCTGGTCGACGGACTCGCCGGTGCCGCCGACAAAGACGGTGCCGTCCTCCTGGATGTCGACCGAGGCGCCGGTCTCGTCCTGGATGCCGCGGATGACCTTACCGCCGGAACCGATGACGTCGCGGATCTTGTCGGTCGGAACCTGGATGGAAACGATGCGCGGAGCGGTGCTGCGCGTGGTGTGGCGCGGCTCGGGAATCACATCGAGCATCTTCTGCAGGATGAAGGCGCGACCCTCCTTGGCCTGTTGCAGAGCGCGGGCCAGGATGTCGAAAGTGAGGCCGGTGGCCTTGTTGTCCATCTGCAGGGCGGTGATGCCCTCGGTGGTGCCGGTGACCTTAAAGTCCATGTCGCCCAGGAAGTCCTCGAGACCCTGGATGTCGGACAGGACCACGGTCTTGCCCTCCTCCTGGATCAGGCCCATGGCGATCCCGGAGACCGGGCGCTTAATGGGCACGCCGCCGTCCATAAGGGCGAGCGTGGAGCCGCAGGTCGAAGCCATCGAAGAGGAGCCGTTGGACTCCATGACCTCGGAGACCACGCGGATGGCGTAGGGGAACTCGTTCTCGTCGGGGAGCACCGGAAGCAGAGCGCGCTCGGCTAGATTGCCGTGGCCGGTCTCACCGGTGCAGAACGGCGGGAAGTTGTAGTGGTGCATGTAGCGTTTGCCCTCGGTGGGCTCGATGGTATCCAGACGCTGGCCCTCGTTGAGCATGCCGAGCGACAGGACGGAAAGCACCTGGGTCTGGCCGCGCTGGAACAGGCCGGAGCCGTGAACGAGCGGCAGGTAGTTGTCCTTCACCATGATGGGACGGATCTCATCGGCGGCACGACCGTCGACGCGCTCGCCGGTCTCGACGACCATGGTGCGCATGGCCTTCTTCTCAAGCTTCTTGAGCGCCACGGGGATCTCGCGCTCCCAAGCGGCCTGCTCCTCCTCGGTGAACTCGGCGCGGATGGACTCCTTCAGAGCCTCGACCTTACCGATACGGGAAAGCTTGTCGGCATCGCGAAGGGCGGCTGCCATCTCGTCGTAGTGGGCGAAGATGCGCTCCTGGACCTCCTCGACGGGCTGATCGAGCGGGTACTCCTTCTTGACGATGGCACCGTTGACCTGCTCCCACTCGGCAACGAACTCGTCCTGAGCCTGGCAGAAGGCAGCAAGGGCCTCCTGGCCAAACTTCATGGCGGCGAGCATGTCGTCCTCGGAGATCTCCTCGGCGCCGGCCTCGACCATCGAGATGAAGTCGGCAGAGCCGCCCAGCTCCAGGTCCAGATCGGAGTTCTCGCGCTCCTCGTAGGTGGGGTTGACGATAAACTCGCCGGTCTCCACGTTGCGGCCGATGCGCACGCAGGCAAGCGGACCCTCGAAGGGCACGCCGCCGAGCGTCATGGCCAGGGAAGCACCCATGACGTTGATGACATCGAAGGGATTGACCTGGTCGGCGACGAGCGAGGTAGCGACGATGTGCACCTCGTTGCGGAAGCCGTCCGGGAAGCTCGGGCGAATCGGACGGTCGATCATGCGCGCGGTGAGCGTGGCCTTCTCGCTGGGACGGCCCTCACGCTTGAGGTAGCCACCCGGGATGCGGCCGGCGGCGTACATCTTCTCGTTGAAGTCGACGGTCAGCGGGAAGAAGTCGTAGTTCTTACGCTCCTTGGAGACGACCACGGTGTCGAGCATCGTGGTGTCGCCCTGCTTGACCAGGCAGGCGCCGGTGGCCTGCTTGGCAAGCTCGCCCGACTCAAAGGTGTAGGTCTTGCCGTACAGCTCAAAGGTCTTGGATACGAGTGTCATTGTTCTCCTTAACCCCGCAGACCCCTTGTCTGCGGGCTTCTCATGTGACGCGGGCCCCCTGCCCCCGCCACGCTTCAGAGCGTGATTGTTCGCGCCCTTACACAAAAAGAGCGCCCCGCTGCGCAGGACGCTCTTAGCATGTACAAATCCTACTGGATGTTGTCGCGGATGCCCAGAGCCTTGATGAGCTCACGGTACTCGACGATGTCGTTCTTCTTGATGTAGGAGAGAAGACGACGACGACGGCCGACGAGCATGAGCAGGCCACGACGGGTGTGGAAGTCCTTCTGGTGGGACTTCATGTGCTCGGTCAGCTCCTTGATGCGCTCGGACAGGATGGCGACCTGAACCTTGGGGTTGCCGGTGTCGACCGGGGTGTTACCGAACTGGGCAGTCAGCTCCGCCTTGCGCTCTTTGGAAACAGTCATTGTTTCACCTTTCGTTTTGCGTCGCCCACGGGCGACTCGATTCGCCTCGGACTGGGAAGCCGCCGGTGGAGCGAACAACCAAGGTCGAGGTACCAACAGGTCGGTATGTTACCACAAGCAGCCCGCGCCTGCGCATCATCACCGACCCAACATGAATTCCATCGCGCGGAGGCGCTGATCGGTGTGCGTCGCAGCCCAAACATGCGAAAGCCCGAGCAGGAATGCCGCCGTATGCGGGTCGATTCGCTCGGCCATGAGCGCATCGAAGGTCATGGACATGAGGGCGCGCAGCCATGCGGTCTCACCGGTCGACACCAGTTCGGCACCTGGAACGCTCGACGCGCACGACCCGCACATGAGACCGCCCGCCTGGGCTGAAAAATACGACAGCATGGGGTCTCCGCACAGCACGCAGGCCGAAAAATCGGGTCGATAGCCAACGTGCGACAGCAGCTTAAAGACATATGCCGCCACAAGTAGATCCATGTGCGCTGTGTCGAGCCCGCTGCCCGCCAGGGCAAGCGCTCGCTGCGTGATGGCAAAGGTAAACGGGTCCTCAGCGTCCTCGAACGAGCATACGCGCGCGACCTCGGCGATCGCGCTTGCGGCGCAGGTCGTCTCGTAATCGGGCGTAGCGCTGAGCGGCGCCTCCATAAGCTCGGCCTGGGAAACCACGTCGAGCGACCGTCCATGCGCGAGCAGCATATCGACGGTACAGAACAGCTCGCAGCGCGCAGCCAGGCGCCCACCGGGTTTGCGGGCGCCCTTTGCCACGGCACGAACCTGCCGACCCCGCTCGTCAAGCATCGTCAGGATCAGGTCCGTCTCTTTAAGCTTCGTCTTGTCGAGGACGAGCACCTTGGTGCGATATGTCCGGGAGCCTGCCATGCGCGCCGCGCGTCCTTAGTCCTCGGCGTTGTAGCCAAAGCGGCGAATCTGGGCCTCGTCGTCACGCCAGCCGGCCTTGACCTTCACGTCCAGCTCCAAAAAGACCTGCGTGCCAAAGATACGCTCAAGATCGCGACGGGCGTCGATACCGATATGCTTGATCATCTCGCCGCCCTTGCCGATGATGATGCCCTTTTGGCCCTCGCGCTCGACGTAAATGGTGGCGTGCACGCGCAGTACCTTCTTGGTCTGCTCGAGTGCATCGCAGATCA
>CABUJN010000089.1:0-3976 GCA_902491935.1 uncultured Collinsella sp. | reverse complement strand
CAGGACCTGACCGAACGAAAAACTTACCCGCGTCGCCCGGCCAGGTCCGACAGGTTGCGTTAACGAGCCGCCAAGATGGCGTCGATGAGCGTCAGTACGCCCCCGTCGTTGTTGCTCGGAATGCGCCACTTGGCATGCGCGTTCATGTGCTCCTCGGCGTTGTCCACGATAAAGCTGTGACCGACGCGCTCGAGCATGGGGATGTCGTTGTAGGTGTCGCCCACGGCGGCGGCGTCGGCAATATCGATGCCCAGGTGCTTGCACAGGTGAGCGATGCCGGCGCCCTTGTCGACGCCCAGGTTCATAAAGTCGATCCACTCGCGCCCAGCGTTGGTGACGTAGAGCTTGTCCGAGAACTCGGGGCTATAGGTCTCGCGGAAAGCGGGCTCGGCGTCGTAGCCGGGGAAGAAGACCGAAATCTTGTTGGACTCGAAATCAATGCCCTCAAAGCTGTCGACGTAGTTGATTGTGTTGTAGTAGACGCTGATCTCGTCGTGGTATTGATGGTCGCGGGCAAGCACGTAGAACTCGTCGAAGCAGCACAGGACGGGGACAGCGCGAGGATCCTCCGAGGCACGGTTCAAGACCTGCTGATACAGCTCCACGTCAATATTGCTCTTATAGATATAGCCGCCGCGATAGATCACGCAAGCTCCGTTGTCGGGACAAAAGGCGAGGCGGTTCTTGATGCCCTCGAACATCTCCTCGAGCTTGGGGGCGGGACGTCCGCTGGCGGGGCAGAATACGATGCCGGCGTCGGCGAGCTTGTCCAGGCGCTCATCAAGACCCTGGGGCAGCACACGCTCGTCGGTCAGCAGCGTCTTGTCCATATCGACGGCGAGAATCTTAATGTTGCCGATGTTGGCGTCCGATTCGTAAGTTTGCATAAAAATGCGCCTTTCGTTTCGAGATTGTTTCAGACGTTATAACCATCAACTAGTAGTCGAGCGTATTTTCGCAGGAATGGTGCGTATTTGCACCACGCTTCACAAAGTAATGAAAAAACTTTTCAGAAATTTGAATTTGTCGCTTGTGCTGCGGGCACTTTAGCGTAATATAGCGACCATCGAAAACGGAGACGGAAAAACAACCGCTTACCGAGGAAAAGGTACCGTTTACGATATTAGAATTGCGCCCGGCGATAGGTGAAAGGAGAGGCAGATGCAGTTCGTAACGATCATCACCACTGCAGACAATGCCATCCGACGCCAGCGCGCAATTTCCCGACGACGATAACAATCGTCTCTGTCCGCATGGGGCGAATTGCCTCAACAGAGTCATTTTGAGGTCGTTGGGTTTTAGCACGACATTGCTGCATGTTTCTAGGGCATGTATGTGCTGATTTTTGCTATTTAACCTGATATTGCACGGTTTTTGACCTCAAGGTGACTTGCAACTGACCGATGTTCTAACTAGCTACCAAGGGCGAAAGGAAACAGCCATGAGCAAGGAAAAAGTCGTTCTCGCATATTCCGGTGGTCTTGATACATCCGTATGTGTCAAATGGCTCCAGGACGAGAAGGATCTCGATGTCGTTTGTGTCTGCGGCAACGTGGGCCAGGAAGAGACCGGACTGGATGCCAAGAAGCAGAAGGCGCTCGACCTGGGCGTTCTCGATTGCCAGGTGCTCGACCTGCGCGACGAGTTCTCTGATGAGTTCCTGACTAAGGCCATCGCAGCAAACTCCATGTACGAGAACAAGTATCCGCTGCTCTCCGCCCTGTCTCGCCCGCTGCTTGCCAAGAAGCTTGTTGAGGTCGCCCACGAGTTTGGCGCTACCTACGTCGCCCACGGCTGCACCGGCAAGGGTAACGACCAGGTCCGTTTTGAGGCCGCCGTAAAGGCCCTCGACCCCGAGCTCAAGGTTATCGCCCCGGTTCGCGAGTGGGACCTGAAGTGCCGTCCCGACGAGGTCGCCTATGCCCACGCCCACAACGTGCCGGTTCCCGAGGGTGCCAACGACAACCCCTACTCCATCGACGACAACCTGTGGGGTCGTGCCATTGAGTGCGGCCACCTGGAGGATCCCTGGAACGAGCCGCTCGATGACGCTTGGGTTATGACTAAGAACCCCGAGGACACGCCGGACACCCCGACCTACACTGAGATTGAGTTTGAGGCCGGCAAGCCCGTCGCCGTCGACGGCAAGAAGATGAAGCTCTCCGAGATTGTCATCTCCCTCAACAAGATCTCCGGCGACAATGGCTTTGGCCGTCTCGATCTGGTCGAGGATCGCCTGGTGGGCCTTAAGAGCCGCGAGTGCTACGAGGTTCCCGGCGCCCTGACGCTCATCACCGCCCACAAGGCGCTCGAGGACATTTGCGTCGAGGGCGACCTGCTCAAGACCAAGATCAAGCTCGAGCAGGATTGGGCCACCGCCGTGTACAACGGCCAGTGGTACAGCCCGCTCAAAAACGCGCTCGACGCCTTTATGGCCGACACCCAGAAGTTCGTGACCGGCACCGTCCGTCTGAAGTTCTTTAAGGGCAACTGCCATGTCGTCGGCCGCAAGAGCCCGTTTAGCCTGTATGACTACGGTCTGGCTACCTACGACCGCGACACTACGTTTGACGAGAAGGCCAGCGCCGGCTTTATCGAGATCGATACGCTGTCACTCAAGACGTGGGCAAAGGTCCAGGGCCCCAGCTCTGCTGCCGCCCAGGCCTAGCGCCTCCTTCCCTTGGTATCCGCGCGGCCCATCCGCGTGATACATAACGGGCGCACGGGGTCCCTACCTTTCGTTATGCTTGCTGACACTTCTTAACATCGGTGGCCCCTACGTTCCGCCCGCATATATGATGCCGCGACTGTGGCTGAGTCCGAGCCCCGCCGGGGTTGTCCGGCGGGGCTCCTTCTATCAATTTGGCGGCTCTGCGCCTATATATATGAGGAGTATCCATTATGTTCAATGCTATCGCGCATGCTTTACTTGCCCTCGCGCCCGAGTTCGATGCTGCAAGGGTCGAGGACGTCCCTATGAGCCTGAAGGCCTGGATCGATGGTTCGCAGGGCAACATCCGGAGGGAGACGTTGGGCGCCAAGTGCATGGCGCGTCACTTCTTTGCAAATTAGCTACATGGCTCCGCACACGGTGGGGAATGTGTAAAACTAGCGGTTGAAAAATCGCTTTAGCGATATGGCGCATTGCTTTGGGCGCTTGTTTTGGTATTTGGAGAAAGGGGACGGTTCCATGGCTCTTTGGGGCGGTCGTTTTGAGGCAGGCGTGGCCGAGGTCACGCAGGAGTTTGGCGCGTCGCTGCCGGCCGACAAACATCTCTATAAGCAGGATATCGCAGGCTCTAAGGCGCATGCCAAAATGCTGGCGGCCCAGGGCATCATCAGTGCCGAGGACGAGCAGGCGATTGCCAAGGGCCTGACCGGAATCGAACAGGATATCGATGCCGGCAACTTCACCTTCGACATCAACGACGAAGACATTCATATGTCCATCGAGAGCGAGCTGACGCGTCGCATCGGCGAGGCCGGTAAGCGCTTGCATACCGGACGTTCGCGCAACGACCAGGTGGCGACCGACACGCGCCTGGGCGTCAAGGCGCTGGCCAAGGAGCTCATGGAGGCCAATCTTGAGCTGCGCCATGTGCTGGTGGATGCGGCTAAGAAGTACGACAAGGTGATTCTGCCGGGTTACACGCATATGCAGCACGCTCAGCCCGTGCTGCTCTCGCATCATCTGCTGGCGTATTCCTGGATGTTCGCGCGCGACTTTACACGCTTGAAGGCCGCCTTTGATGCCGCCGACAACTGCCCGCTGGGTGCTGCCGCGCTTGCCGGTACGAGCTATCCGCTCGATCGCCAGATGACGGCTGCCGAACTTGGCTTTGCGGGCGTGATTCCTAACTCACTCGATGCTGTTTCCGACCGTGATTTCCTGCTCGATCTGCATTACGCTGGCTCCGTCATGGCCATGCACCTGTCGCGTCTTTCCGAGGAGATCGTGCTGTGGTCGAGCTCCGAA
>CABUJN010000088.1:0-4188 GCA_902491935.1 uncultured Collinsella sp. | reverse complement strand
CTCCTGGTCGAAGTGCATGATCTCGATCTTCTCGGTCTCCTTCATGTGTGTCCTCCCATCACATGTGCGCAATTCTATACATCGCGCTTCTTGCTGATACCAATTATAGCCATACGATTGCTTGTTATTTAATACCAATCCAAACTCACGGAGATTTGCGGCGAACGGTCGGTTTCCTCGCTCGAGTGGTATTACAACGCCAATAGTTGTCTATTTCGAGCGCTACTGCCAACGGGCTCCCCACAACTCGCCAGCTATAAAAGCGTTGCGCCAGACCCGCCCAAGCGTTTCCGGCGCAACCGCGCAGTTTAGTTATTCGGCTTCCATCTCCGCTGTCACACGGCGATACATCTCGATAACCTGAGTCGTCGCCTTGGACGGATCCTGATAGTAGCGGCCGTCACACGTCTCGGCCGAGACATAGCCCGTATAGCCGTGGCGCATGAGTGCCTCGAGGTCGGCACGCATATCACGCTCGCCGTCGCCCCAGGCAAGATGCGTCGTGCCGCCGCCCACATCGACAAAGTGGGTGTGAACGATCTTGTCGCCCAAAACCTCAAAGTAGCCGTCGATTGTGTCGCCGGCAACTTCCATGGCGCCAAAGTCGATACATGCCTTCAGGTTGGGGCGATCGACCGCCTCGAGGATGCGCGCGACATCCTGTGCCGTATTGACCAGCACGGACTCCGACGGCTGCAGTGCCTCGAGCGCGACGCGAATACCGCGTGTGTCAGCGTAGTCGCACACCGAGCGCAGCATGGCGACGCTGCGGGACCAGGCGTCCTCAGCTGGCTCGTCCAGATAGGCCCAACCACTCGTCACCAGAATCTGCGGCACGCCCAACTCAACGGCAACGTCAATCACATTCTTAAAGTACGAGAGGATGCGTTTTTGGCCCGCCTCACCGCGCACCGCGACGTTCCACGGCTTGGGGTTGTTCTGCTCGGGGCACACGCACACGATCTTGATACCGTATTGGGCGGCAAGATCGCGAATCTTATCCACCGAATCGTGCTCATGGCAATCCACATACAGGTGCATCGAGCCGGTCCACAGCTCGATATTGCGATAGCCGGCCTCACCTGCAGCCTTAAAAAACGTCTCGATGCTGTAGTAACGATGGTTGATGTTCATGAGCGAAAGCTCGGGTACGACCATAGCCCTCCCCTTTCGTACGGAGTTTAAAAAAACAGGGGGCCGCCGCAGATGCGACAAGCCCCCCAAAGATCGACGCAACCGTTAGACGCGATGGAAGCGCGATTCGAACATATTAGGCAAGCACGCCAAAGTAAGCGCCGATGATGCCCACGACCATGGTGCAGAGGATCAGGACCATCGGGTTGATCTTCTTGGAGAGCAGCCAGTAGTAGAGCCAGAAGGCGGCCATACCGAGCATACCGGGCATGATGCCGTCCAGGATGTCCTGGAGAGTCTGGGCGGAGTCGCCCTGACCGATGGCGATGGGCAACGAAGCCCAGAACATGTCCTTGCTCATGGCGCCGACGACCATAACGCCGACAATGCCGACGCAGGCCATGATCTTTTGCATCAGGCCGGTCTTCTGAGCCTCGTCGAGGAAGCCAATGCCTAGCTCATAACCCTTGATAGCGCCAAAGATACGAATCAGGAACGCCGGGATGTTGTAGACGAGCAGGAAGGCGATGGGGCCAAAGACGTTGCCGGCCTGGCACAGGCTGATGCCCACGGCAGCGGCGACGACGCGCAGGGTGGACAGGAAGAAGGAGTCACCCAGGCCGGAAAGCGGACCCATGAGGGCGGCCTTGATGTCGTTGACGCTCTCGGGCTCAACCTCGCCACGAGCGACCTTTTCTTCCATGGCCATCGCGATGCCACCCACGAAGGGAGCGAGCTGCGGGGTGATGTTGAAGAATGCGCTGTGACGGTGCAGGGCCTTGGCGTAATCATCGGGGCGGCCGGCATAGATCTTCTTGAGCATGTTGGCGACCATCAGGCAGAAGGCAATGTTCATCTGCTTGTAGTAGGTCCAGGAGAATTCCATGCCCAGGGCGCCGGTGTTCACGGCGCTCTTAATGAGGTCGGAGCGAGTAATCTGGTTCTCGGAATTAGAAGTCATCGTCCTCATCCCCTTCCACAGAAAGCTGGGACTGGGCGCCACCAAGGCCCAGCAGGTCGTACTTGTCGATGCCGATGATGATTGCGATCAGGGCGACGCCGAGGACGGGCACGTTGGCATAGGAGCACAGCAGGAAGCCCAGGAAGTAGAACGGCACGAGCTGCTTGGTAAGCACCAGACGGCCGAGCATGGCGAAACCCATGGCAGGCAGGATGTTGGCTGCGACGCCAAAGCCATCGAGGACGAACGTCGGGATGAAGTCGAGCAGGCCCTGAACAGCGTCGGCACCCAGATAGAAGGAGACCGAGCACAGGATAAAGGCCAGGACGACAATCACGAGACCGATAATCCAGTGCATAGCGTAGATACCCTTGAGGTTACCCTTGCTGGCAAAGACGTCGGCACGGTCGACCAGAAGGGGCATACCGGCGTTGACGACGTTCTTAATGGCCAGGCACAGAGTGGCGATGGGCATCGCGAGCGCGATAGCGGCCTCGGTGCTCTGACCCAGCTGAATAGCGAAGGCGCAGGCGAGCACACCGCCAATACACTCATCGGGCGGCACGTAAGCGCCGATGGAGATAGAACCCATGAAGAGCAGCTCGAGGCTCGCACCGATGGCGAGGCCGGACTGCAGGTCCCCGAGGACTATGCCGACGAGCGGGCACAGAACGATCGGGCGGAACGCATAGAGCGTACCGAGCTGATAATCGAGCTTACCGAAGGCAGCGATAAGTCCGATGAGGATCGCTTGAACAAGCATTGTTCCTCCCTTTGATCCCTCTTGGATCCGCGCGGCGATTCCCGACTTGTCAGCGCGCCCTTTTCCATGCCGACAATCGCCCAGACAGATCCAGCTTTTACCGGTGTGCTGTTAACACCTAAACCGGTGCAAATGATTTGATACCAATTATATAGTCATGAGAAAACTATTTAATACCAATCGCTCAACGGGCGTGTACTCCCGGTGAACGGTAGATGGGGGTAACGGGTAAAGCGTTTATCCGGTACGCCCACGAATAGGGGCGGCGCCGTGCGCGCCGCCCGTGGTTCTCAATTAGAGGGCGCTTAGGGCATCGACCTTGGGGTCGTCGGCCAGAGCGCGAATCTCGACCTCGACACCGCGGCCGACGAGCTCACGAATGTCCTCTTCCTCGGCAGCAGTCACAAAGATCTGGCGGGAGATCTTACGGGCATCGGGACGCTGCTCGTCCTTGGACTTGGTGTTGCCCAGGTTGATGGAGGTGATCTGCGGGCAGCCGTCGACAAGCTGCTTGGCCTCGGCGATGCTGGCGACGCAGATGATCATCTTGTACTTATCGGTAACACCGGAGTTGATGGCCTCGATGGCGTGCTCCATGTCCTTGATGACGAGCTTGACGTTGGCCGGCTTTCCCATCTTGAGCGTAGTCTTCCAGACGGGATCGTTGGCAACCTTGTCGCCAACGCAGA
This sequence comes from uncultured Collinsella sp., assembly GCA_902491935.1. GTDB lineage: Bacteria > Actinomycetota > Coriobacteriia > Coriobacteriales > Coriobacteriaceae > Collinsella. The sequence continues at coordinate 641 of CABUJN010000088.1, read as the reverse complement.
AGATGCAGTCGGAGCCCAAGCCCTGGACCCAAGAGACGGCCACCTGGCCATGAAGCAGACGATGGTCGACGCGAAGCAGTTGAATCATGATTGACCCCCAAAGGTCTCATGCCGGAAACCCGGCCCCATTAATAGCAGGCGGTGACTAGAACTCTTCCTCGTCATCCGCATCGGTCAGCAGGTCGTTGACAAACTTGACGCGCGTGTCGTCAGCCGCGAGGATCTCGCGGATAACCTGATCGGCGGGAGCCTCCTGGTCCGAAAAGAGCAGCTGGATCAGCAGCGGCAGATTCATGTTGGCAACCAGGTAGGTGTTGGGGCGCGTCTGGACGATCTTGGTGAACTCGTTGTTGACGCTGCCGCCAAACAGGTCGGTGCACACGATTACGTCGTCGGCGGGGTCGAAGGTCGCCAGGAGCTTGGCGGCCTCCTCGGCGACGTCGGTGCGGCCGTCGACAAACATCGACAGGTCGTGGACGTTATCGCGCGCGCCCGAGAGCAGCTCGGTGCTCTCTTTGATGCCGGTCGCAAAATGCGCGTGGCTGGCAAAGATGTATTGCCTCATTGCGGTTTCCCCCAAATGGAATTAGTAGTCGAACTGGTGGTAGTAGCGGCGGTACTTGAGGTTGTGCTTGGTGACC
>CABUJN010000087.1:0-4538 GCA_902491935.1 uncultured Collinsella sp. | reverse complement strand
AGGTGCGGGAACGGCCTATTTGCTCAATGTGTTCGGCTGAGATCGGAAATCAACCACGAATTTGTAAATGCGCAGGTAGATCCGTATGTCCGGGTCGGAACGGGGGCAACTTCCCAACGCGTCCTCGGGCATGCGGTACATTTTGATTCGCGCTTCGCGCTACAAAATGTACCGCCCCCTGCGGAATGCGTTGGGAAGTTGCCCCCATTCCGACCCTGCGTTAACGCACTTCAAGCACAGTTCTCAAACATGTTCTGGGGCTGATAAGAATTTAGTGGCTCGGCTTTGCCGAGCCCTTATACTTTGCCGAGCCCTTATATAAGGAGGCCGGAGCCAAAGCTCCGGCCTCACTCAATTTCTTATTAAATTAAGTGAGCGATCAGGAAATCGCACTCTCCCTGCCGAGTTACCCCAGGGCCCGCCCTGAAGTTACTTTTCAGAACACTCCGCAGGACGCAAGAAACCCCCGCCGCACGAAGTGCGCAGCGGGGGTTTCATGCATGTCCGAGGACGTTTTCAGAGCTTTACGCTGTAGGGTCCCGAGGGGATATGTCCGCTACTCAGCCATCTGAGCCTGGACGGCGGTGATGGCCACGACACCCACGATGTCGTCGGCAGAGCAGCCGCGCGACAGATCGTTGACCGGCTTGGCGATGCCCTGCAGGATGGGGCCGTAGGCGTCGGCGCCGGCGAAGCGCTGGACCAGCTTGTAGCCGATGTTGCCGGCCTCGAGGTCGGGGAACACGAGCACGTTGGCCTTGCCGGCAACGGAGGAGCCGGGAGCCTTGAGCTGGGCGACGGTGGGGACAATAGCGGCATCGAGCTGCAGGTCGCCGTCGATGGCGAGCTCGGGAGCCTTCTCCTTGCAGAACTTCACAGCCTCCTGGACCTTCTTGGCGACCTCGCCGCCAGCGGAGCCCATGGTGGAGTAGGAGAGCATGGCCACGTGCGGCTCAACGTTGCCCATGAAGGTGGACCAGGAGTGAGCGGAGGCGATGGCGATCTCGGAGAGCTCGTCGGAGGACGGGTTGATGTTGAGGCCGCAGTCGGCGAAAATCAGCGTGCCGTCAGTGCCGAACTGCGGGGTGTCGGTGCACATCACGAAGAAGGCCGAGACCAGCTTGGTGCCCGGGGCGGTCTTGAGGATCTGAAGCGCGGGGCGCAGGGTGTCGGCGGTGGAGTGGCAGGCGCCGGAGACCAGGCCGTCGGCATCGCCCATCTTGACCATCATGGTGCCAAAGTAGGTGGCGTCCATCACCTGGGCGCGAGCCTGCTCGATGGTAACGCCCTTCTTGGCGCGGAGCTCGGCAAACTTCTGCGCGTACTCCTCGTGCTTCTCGGCATTGCGCGGGTCGATGACGGTAGCGCCGGGAACGTTGATCTCGTCGGGGTTGCCCAGGATGACGATCTTTGCCAGGCCCTCCTCGATGATTTTGGTGGCCGCGACGATAGTGCGCGGATCCTCGCCCTCGGGCAGGACGATCGTCTTAAGGTCGGCCTTGGCGGCAGACTTCATACGGTTTAGGAAATCGCTCATGTTACTCCTTACAAGCGTTTCGCTAAGCTCCAGGCACCCGGCTGTTCACGAATAAACCCGCTGCTAGCGGGTTTACCTTTCAATTATGTACGCCGCGGTGCTTGAGCTTTCCTTGTGTGGCAAGCTCATTATAGGACGCATTAGCGCTATAATCGCTCTGATAAATATGTCTCGAAGAATGTTCGAGAAAAGCCCAGCTAACGAGCCCGTGGCTTTTGACAAGGAGTATCGATGCAGATTACCTCAGGCCTGCCTGAAGGCTTTAACGCCGGCGCGTACGACATGATTGTCGTCGGTGCTGGATATGCCGGTGCCGTTTGCGCCCGCCGTCTCGCCGAGACCATCGGCTATCGTGTTGCCGTTTTGGAGCGCCGTAGCCACATTGCGGGCAATGCCTATGACTGCACTGACGAGGCCGGAATCCTGATCCACGAGTACGGTCCGCATATCTATCACACTTTTAACGAGCGCGTGCACAATTTCCTGTCGCGCTTTACCAAGTGGACGGATTATCAGCACAAGGTGCTCGCCAACATCAACGGTACCCTTATGCCCGTGCCCTTCAACCATGCGAGTCTCAAGCTCGCCTTTGGTGACGAGCGCGGCGAGGAGCTGTATCAGAAGCTCGTGGAGACCTTTGGCAAGGATGTCAAGGTGCCCATTATGGAGCTGCGTAAGAAGAACGACCCGGATCTTGCCGAGGTCGCCGATTACGTCTACGAGAACGTCTTTTTGCATTACACCATGAAGCAGTGGGGCCAGACGCCCGATCAGATCGATCCCTCGATCACCGGCCGCGTTCCCGTCTTTGTGGGCGATGATGACCGCTACTTCCCGCAAGCTCCCTTCCAGGGCATGCCGCAGGAGGGCTACACGGCGCTCTTTGAGCACATGCTCGACCACGACCTGATCGACGTGTTCTGCGACGTGGACGCCCGTGACCTCTTTGAAATCGACGAGACTACCGTCAAGATCGACGGCAAGGTCTATGGTGGCGAGATCGTCTACACCGGTCCGCTCGATGAGCTGTTCAATCTCGATCTGGGCGCGCTACCGTACCGCACGCTCGACATGAAGTTCGAGACGCTCGATATGGACCAGTTCCAGCCCGTGGGCACCGTCAACTACACCACGAGCGAGGACTACACGCGCATTACCGAGTTCAAGAACATGACCGGTCAGATCCTGCCCGGCAAGACCACCATCATGAAGGAGTATTCCAAGGCCTATACGCCCGGCTCGGGCGAGACGCCGTACTACGCCATTCTTGAGCCCGAGAACCGTGAGCTCTATGAGCGCTATCTTGAGCGCGTCCAGAACCTGACGAACTTCCACCCGGTGGGTCGTCTGGCCGAGTATCGTTACTACGATATGGACGCTGTGACCAATTCCGCCCTCGATCTTTCGGATGAGATTATCGCCTGCCATGCATAAAGTCATAACATTCGGTATTCCCTCGTATAACGCCGCCAAGGACATGGACCATTGCATCACCTCCATCTTGGAGGGGAGCAATTACGCCACCGATATCGAGATTATCGTAGTGGACGACGGCTCCAAGGACGAGACGGCCGATAAGGCCGACGAGTGGGAGGCACGTTATCCCGGTATCATTCGCGCGGTGCACCAGGAGAACGGCGGCCACGGTATTGCCGTCCTTTCGGGTCTGCGCGAGGCACAGGGCACCTACTACAAGGTCGTCGACTCGGATGACTGGCTCGATGCTGCGGCTCTTTCGACTATGCTGTCGATTCTGCGTGGCTTTGAAGAGCGTGACCAGCGCGTTGACCTGTTTATCTCGAACTACGTGTACGAGAAGGTTTACGAGGGCACGCATACCGCTATTGGCTACAAATTTGCCCTGCCGCGCAAAAAGATCTTTTCCTGGGATCAGATCGGTCATTTCCGCCTGGACCAGAACCTACTCATGCACAGCCTGTGCTATCGCACGGATGTGCTGCGCGAGTCCAACCTTCCCATGCCGCCGCACACGTTCTATGTGGACAACATCTACGCCTACGTGCCGCTGCCGCGTTGCAAGACCATGTACTACGCCGACATCGACCTCTATCGCTACTTTATCGGTCGCGAGGGCCAGAGTGTCAACGAGGCCACGATGGTCAAGCGTCTGGACCAGCAGTTCCGTGTGACGCGCATCATGATGGAGTCGTACCACCTGTACAGCGATGTTGAGTCGTCGCGTCTGCGCTTGTACATGATGGGCTATTTCACCATGATGATGGCGATCTGCTCGGTGCTCACCAAGCTTTCCGAGGAAGATTGCGCCGACGAGCGCCTAAAGACGCTGTGGAATGATTTGAAGGCCTACGACGAGCGCATGTATCGTCGTGCCCGCTACGGCGTGGTCGGGTTCTTCACCAATCTGCGCGGACGGGCCGGAGACAAAACCACACTCGGCCTATACCGTCTTGCCTCAAAGATCTTCAAATTCAACTAGCTGCCGAGTAATCGCTGCTGATAGGTTGACTGGGCCCCTTGGCCTTTAGTTTGCTACTGCGAACAGTCCTGCTCGCACGGAAAGCACATTAAGTGCTTTCCGGCTCGTGCGGAACTTGTATCAAACTAAAGGCCAAGGGGCCTCTGCTATAAGAATCGATTGTCAGGTTATTTGAATTTGAAGATCTTCGACGCGCGGTACACAGGGGCCTGGGCTGAAAAAATATTAGTTGGTAGTCGGTCGGAGGCGGGCGGGCATTACGTTTGTCGCGAGTTCCGCATGCAAAGAAGGCCACTTAATGTGGCCTTCGTCTTGCATAGGACTGTAGAGCAGCAAACGTAATGCCCGCCCGCCTCCGACCGACGGTCGAGTGAGATTACTTCGCAGCACCTGGGATTCCGTGGGAGGTTTTGGCGGTTTTGGCTCCGTTTACGATGGCGGTTTCCAGGGCCCTTACGGCGAGCATGCCCAGCAGGTCTAGGGGAACGGCGGCGCTTGCCTGGGCGCCCAGTTTGCCGCTGGCGAGGGTGTAGATGGTGTCGC
>CABUJN010000086.1:0-4555 GCA_902491935.1 uncultured Collinsella sp. | reverse complement strand
GTATCCGTGGCGATGCGCGCTATGTCCTCGATCGCTTTGACCTTTCGTACATGAAGCAGTTCGATGTGGTTCATTCGGGCAACTATTGCTTTACCGAGCGCGAGCTGCCCAAGCTGAAGGCTGCGGGCGTCACGGTCTCTTTTGACTTTTCGGACGACTCCACCGACGAGTACTACGAGCAGATTGCGCCCTACGTCGATTTCGCTTTCTTTAGTGCGGCGGATGCCGCGAGTGAGGACGAGATTCGCGAACGTCTGGCATGGGTGAAGGGCCTGGGTCCGCGTTTTGTGTCGGCTACGGCGGGCGCCGAGGGCTGCATTGCTTACGACGGCGAGCGCTATTACCGCCAGCTGGCTAAACCGGTAACGGACATGAAGGACACCATGGGGGCGGGCGACTCGTTCCTCACCTCGTTTTTGATGTGCTATCTCGATTCCGCCAAGCGTGGTGAGGATGGCGCCGAGGCCATCGAGCGCGCGCTCGACTTTGCTGCCGGGTTTGCCTCGACCGTGTGCGGTATGGAAGGTTCTTGGGGCCACGGAGCGCCAATCGTCGAATAGCTTAAGAAAGCGTACGGCGGTCTGGCTATGAGGCCTTGGACAGCCGATGCAAAACAATAAGCGAAACGCGAAAAGGGGGCTCGCCATGTGGTGGGTCCCCTTTTGAACATTGGAGAAGACCATGGGTATTAAAGCGTGCGCGGCTGGTTTTTGCTGTGCGGACGTCTATCAAAACATCGGCGTGTTCTATCCGACTGGTAATGGCATTGACTGGGGTATCCATCTTGCACGAATGGGCGTTTCGGTATCCGCCGTGTCGGTTGTCGGCAAGGACGAGTACGGAGACAAGATGAGAGAGGCGCTGGCCGCTGAGGGGCTCGATATCTCACATCTGCGGGTGGAGGATGGCGACACCTCGGTGATGCTCATGGCATTGAAAGACGGCGTCGATCGCGTGCATCTCGAGGCAATCGATGGCGTAATGGAGACATATCGACCGAATGAAGATGACCGGGCGTTTATCCTAGAGCATGACATCATTCATACCGACCTGTTTGGCAATTGTTTGGACCTCCTGCCCGAATGGCACGATGCGGGCAAGACGGTGGTTATGGACTTCTCGGTGTTCAGCCAGGATCCCGAATATGCATGTGAGAATCATTTTCCCTACGTTGACTACGCATTTATGTCGTTTGAAGAGGACAATCCGGAGCTACGAGACTGGGTACGCCACGTGCAGGAATTGGGACCGCGCGTTGCGGTTGCCACGCTTGGCGAGAAGGGAAGCATTGCCTATGACGGTGAGCGCTTCTATGAGTGCGGGATTGTACCGGCGGAGAAGGTCGTTAATACCGTGGGTGCCGGCGACTCGTATATTGCCGGGTTTACCAAGGGCGTGATCGATGGCCTTGATATTCCGGCGTGTATGAAGGCGGGCGCTGAGCTGTCGTCCCGAGTGATTGGTTCGTTTGAGCCGTACTAGGGTCAAATGCCTGGAAAGGAGTACGAAATGGTTATCGACATGTTGGTTCAGCCCATGCTCTACGGCGAGATCTGTACGCCGGGTGATGAGCCTGATGGATTCGGTTTTTGGTCACGAGAATTTGGTATGGGGCATATGGGTCCCATGGATTGGGACGAGCTTCAAGTTGAGATGGACGTCTGCGATGTGCAGAAGAGCTTGCTCATGCCGCTCGATGTAACCACGGCATGCGGAGGGCATTTTGGCACCAATGACCAGATTGCCATGCTGGTTGCCGCGCATCCCGATCGTCTGTGGGGATTTGCGAGCGTAGATCCGCGGGTGAGCAGTGCCGCAGGCGAATTGGAGCGCGCCTTTACCGAGCTGGGGGCAAAGGGGCTTTGTCTGCATCCGGCAAAGCAGGGTTTTGACCCCGATGATGCTGTGGCTGAGCCGCTTTACGAGCTGTGCGAGCGCTATAACAAGCCGGTGGTTTTCCATGCCGGTATGTCTTGGGAGCCGGGCGCAGAGCTCTCGCGCAGTAACCCGCTTGCATTTGAGCACACAATCGCAACGCATCCAAATGTGCGTTTTAGTTTGACCCACTTTGGCTGGCCCTGGGTGCGCGAGACCGTGGCGATGCTGCTCAAGTATCCCAACTGCTACACGGACACCTCTATCACTTACATCGATTCGCCCGAGGAGATGATGCAGCGTCTTTTCACGGTCGATATGGGGCCGCTGTGGTATGAGCGCGCGCTATCGCATCAAGTGATGTTCGCCAGCAATACGCCGCGTTTCCGTGCGTTCAAACTCAAGCGGGCGCTCGATACCGTGTCCATGCGCGATGATGCGCGAGAAAGGCTCTACTGGGGTAATGCCCTGCGTTTTCTTGAAGGGGATGAGTAAACATGGTGACGCTCGAAACATTGAGCTATCTATCGACTGCTCCGGACCAGTTCATCGATATTACCGAAGACGTGCACGCTGCCATCGAACGCAGCTCGGTGACCAATGGCTTGGCAGCGATTATTTTGTCGCATACGACCTGTGGAATCGTGGTAAACGAGGGGCTGCCCTGCGTGGAGACGGATCTTATGGAAACGCTTGATCGCATCGCCCCACTCGATGCCCCCTATGCACATGCACACTTCCTGCCGAGCTATGGAGCCACCGGCAACAACTCCTGTGGGCATATCAAGAGCATGATTTGTGGGAACAGTTGCTTCTTTCCCGTCCAAGATGGCCACATCGTGTGCGGAAGTGCCCAGAACATCTATCTTGCGGAGTTTGACGGTCCGCAGAAGCGAAAAGTGTACGTCGAGGTGCTGGGGGAGTAACGTCCCTGCAATAACCCTATGAAGGAGCACGCTATGTCGTTTCTAACTTCGATGTTCAAGACCGAAAAGCCGGTTATCGGAATGCTGCACCTGCGTCCTCTGCCGGGCGACCCACTGTATTACCCGGGTGGAAGCGTGTCGCAGGTCGTGGAAGCCGCCAAGCGCGATCTCGAGGCGTTGCAACAGGGCGGTGTCGATGGCATTTTGATTACCAATGAGCTCTCGATGCCTTATGAGCAGCACGTTTCTCCCTCAACCCTTGCATCGATGGGCTATGTAATCGGAGCTCTGTCCCATGATCTGTCGACCCCTTGGGGAGCCGAGGCTATTTACGACGGTGATGCCACAATCGAGCTGTGCGCTGCTGTCGATGCGCAGTTCACGCGCTGCAATTTTTGCGGTGCCTGGGCCGGTGATCTCGGGCTGATTAATCGAGATTTCGCGCACACCATGCGTCGCAAGGCGGCGCTGCGCCTGGATGACCTCAAGCTTTTTCACTTCATCACGAGCGAGGGGGAGGTTTATCTCAACGACCGCACGACTGCGGACATTGCCGATTCACTTCTCTTTAATTGCCTTCCGGATGCAATGGTCATCGGCGGTTCGGCTGCCGGTCGTGGCGCTTCGGGCGAGCTTGCCGATGAAGTCCGCGAGCGTGTTGGCGAAGTACCTGTGGTATGTGGCACCGGTTGTCGCGAAAATACCGTGGCTGACGTATTCGCTCACTACGATGGTGCGTTTGTCGGCACGTGCTTAAAGTGCGACGGAAAGATGGATGCCCCGGTCGATGTTGAGCGGGTAGCTCGTTTTATGGCTGCCGCTCGTACGGCGCGAGGGGAGTAGGCACCTATGGCGCTCTATCTGGGTATTGATATTGGGACAAGCGCCTCTAAAGGCGTTTTAATCGATGATCGATGCAACATCGTTTGCCAAGCTTCTTGTGGACACGAGACGGACAACCCGTGTGATGGATGGTACCAGCATGATGCGGAGGCAGTTTGGTGGGGCGATTTTTGCCGCTTGTCGCGCGAGCTGGTGGCGCGATCGGGGGTTAACGCGGCACAGATCGGATGCGTGGGCCTTTCCGCATTGGGTTGCGACTGTGTGCCGGTCGATACCGAGTGCAACGCGCTGGCGCCCGCGATTTTGTATGGAGTCGATGCACGTTCGAAGCCGCAGATTGACGAGCTCCTTTCCGAATATGGGTCAGATCGCGCACGCGAGCTTTTCGGGCATGATCCCTGTTCGTCAGATATTGCTCCCAAGATCTTGTGGTTTAAGGAGAATATGCCCGAGGTGCACGAACGTGCCGCGAAGTTCCTGACGGCGTCATCGTTTCTGTGCGCAAAGTTGACGGGGCGTTTTACGGTGGACCGTTATTTAGCGGAGGATTTTCTTCCCCTATACGACCGCTACACCTGGAAGGTTGATGCTCGGGAATGTGCTCGTTTCTGCCGGCCTGACCAGATGGCGGAGGTGATGTCGGCTACCGATATTGCCGGGGTGATTACGCAGCGTGCGGCTGAGGCGACGGGGCTCGCGGCAGGGACACCTGTCTTAGTGGGAACGGGCGACTCTGGTGCCGAGGCCATTTCGACGGGTGTATTCCGTCCCGGCGATATGATGGTTCAGTTGGGGAGTACGGCGTATTTCATCTACCTAGCTGATCATATGATCGATGATGCCCGCCTGTGGCCGGGGACGTTTATCATTCCCGGAACTTACGGGATTTGCGCGGGGACCAATACGGCGGG
>CABUJN010000085.1:0-4809 GCA_902491935.1 uncultured Collinsella sp. | reverse complement strand
CGCGGCCTGGCGGGAGTGATTGGACTCGACATACTCGCTAATGGACTTGTCGTAGCCCTCGTTCTCCTTGAGCTTGCGGTAGCTCTCCATGATGGGCGAGCCATAGCAGTCGGTGCCCGAGGTGAAGATGACGTTCTCGCGGCCCAGACGGTCGCGCAGGAAGCGGGCGAAGAAGTCGGCCGGGACAAAGACGCCGCCGACGTGGCCAAAGTGAAGGCCCTTGTTGCCGTAGGGCTCGCCGGCGGTAACGATGGCGCGGCGAGGCCAGCTGGGACGGTCGTTCATGGAGTATTTGGATGCCATGGGACTCCTTCGCATATGGTGAGAGCGCGGCCGGGCACAAGGCCTGGTGACGCAGTGGTCAATTCGTGCATATCGTTCGACATTATCGCACATGCGGACGGGTACGTGGCAGGGGCGCTATCCTAAGATGCTATGAATGAGATTTCCAACATACATGCGTTTGAGGACGAGGATTTCCTGCACGCCTGCTTTGTGTGGGGGATGGCTGTGCTTGGCGCATTTGCCGTGTGCTTGGTGCCGGTGTTTATGCTGCTGGGCGGGCCTGCGGACTTGGATGCGGCGGACGCGGGCGGCTGGACGGCGGTCTTGGGCTGGCTAGTCGGCTTGGCTGCGGTTTCGGCGTCGTCATTTGCCGTGCACGAGTTGGTGCACGGTGTGTTTTTTAAGCTGCTGGCGCCTGCGGGCGCGCAGGTGACCTTTGGGGCGAATCGCGAGACGGCGATGATCTATGCCTGCGCCGAGGGCGTCGTGTATTCGCGCCGGCGGTACGTGGCGGTTTGCCTGGCGCCGACGGTTGTTTTGACGGCGGCGTTTGCCTTGGGCTTTGCGTTTTCGGGCTATCCACTGCTGTGTTACCTGGCGGCAGGCTTGCATTTGTCGGGTTGTGTGGGCGATTGGTATTACGTGCGGACCATCCTGCGCGACCGTCGCATTGCCGCCTGCGAGGACACGTCCTTTGGCGTGCGCTTTTTCGCAAGGTAGTCTTTTGGGATGATTTTTCTGGGACGGGGATTAAAAAATCATTGCGGGGGAGGAGATGTCCATGAAGTCGTTGTTGTTGCACGCTTGCTGTGCGCCGTGCTCGCTGGAGCCGGTTCGCCTGCTGCGCGAGGAGGGGTTTGAGCCCACGATTTGTTGGACCAACCCTAATATTCAACCGCACGATGAATGGCAGCGGCGTTTGGACGAGCTGCGCCGGTGGTGTGCCAATGGCGACATCGAGCTTATCGAGGCGGGGGAGGACCGCGAGCGCTGGGAGACCGGCGTGGCCCCGCTGGGCGCCGATCGAGCCCGTCGCTGTCGCGCGTGCTATGCCCTGCGCCTGGCCGAGGCGTGCCGTGTGGCCCAGGAGCGTGGGTTTGAGTTTGTGGGTACGACGCTCGCGGTCTCGCCGTATCAGCTGTTCGATACCTGTAATGACGTGTTGGAGCGTCTGGCTGCCGCCCGCGGTCTCACCCCGGTCATTCGCGATTTTCGCCCGTATTACCCCGAGGCGACACGCCGTTCGCGCGAGCTTGGCATGTATCGACAGAATTACTGCGGCTGCCGATTCTCGGCCGTCGAGGCGGCCATGGACCGCGCCCGCATCCGCGACGAGCGCAAAGCGTCCAAAAAGTAGTTCTTTTGGGCTGGCAGCCTGCTAGGATGTAGAGCGGACTTTAGCTATATAAGGAGTATCAGACGTGTCTATGCGTACCGATGATTTTGACTATAACCTTCCTGAGGAACTGATTGCCCAGGCGCCTGCCGAGCCGCGCGACTCCTGCCGCCTGCTGGTGGTGGATCGCAAAGGCTCCGAGGCGGGAATGCCGCTGGAGCATGGCGGCACCGTTGAACACCGCATCTTCCGCGACATCATCGACTATATCGAGCCGGGCGACGTGCTCGTTATCAACAAGACGCGCGTGATGCCGGCCCGTCTGATCGGTCGCAAGTCGGGCTCGGGTGGCGTGGTCGAAACGCTGTTGCTCAAGCGCCGCGAGGATGTTGACCCGCTGGGTCATGTTTGGGAGTGCCTGGTCAAGCCGGGTAAGCGCCTGAAGCCCGGTGCTCAGATTGAGTATCGCGCCGGTGGCGCCCATGCACCCGAGGGGGCTCCCGTGGTGCTGACGGCCGAGGTCATCGACTTTGTCACCGATAGCCGCGGTGGCCGTCTGGTGCGCTTTGAGCCGGCCGGTTGCAATGCCGCCGGCGACCCGCGCACGCTCGACGAGGCCATTCATGCTGCCGGCCACGTGCCGCTGCCGCCCTACATTACCGATTACGAGGGCGATCCCGAGAAGTACCAGACCGTCTACGCCATGAAGGAGGAGCACTCGGCTGCCGCTCCCACGGCGGGTCTGCACTTTACTCCCGAGCTCATGGCCGCTATCGAGGCCAAGGGTGCGAAATTTGCCGCTGTCGAGCTCGAGGTTGGCATCGACACCTTCCGCTTGGTGGAGGAGGACGACCCCACGCAGCACGTCATGCACACCGAGCGCTACCACGTGTCGCAGGAGGTTGTCGACGCCGTGCATAAGGCGAAGGCCGAGGGGCACCGCGTGATCGCCGTCGGCACCACCGCGGTGCGTTCGCTCGAGAGCGCGTTTGACGCTGAGGCACCGGTGTCCGATCCGGCTGTGACGGCGCGCTATTTTGAAGGCCGCGAGGACGGCGCCGACACGCTCGGCCGCGGTGACATCGTGGTGCGCGAGAACGCCACGACGCAGCTCTACCTCATGCCCGGCTCGACCTATCACGTGGTCGACGCGCTGATCACGAACTTCCACGTGCCGCGCTCCACGCTCATGATGCTCGTGAGCGCACTTGCCACCCGCGACCAGATCATGGATGCCTACGCCGCTGCTATCGAAGAACGTTACCGCTTCTTCAGCTTTGGCGACGCCATGCTCATTCAGTAGGTTACGGCGTTTTCCAAACGCCGTAACCGGCCGACGCTGCAAACGCCCCTAAGCGGCAATCTGACGTTCAATTGTCGGGCATGACCAGAAGGTCAATGCCCTCCTCTTTCACGTCACCTTGCTCACTTAGGGGCGTTTTCGCTGACTTCGCCAAAACATTGGCGTTGCCGTGGTTCAACCTGCCAAAAAGGGACAGGTTTATTTTGGCGGGTTTTATCTGGGCAAACGTTGTTGGCGCAATGGGGACTGGTTTATATGCACCAAGTTGGTGCAAAGTAGCCTGATCCCTTTGCACCAAAAAGTTGAGGTGAGATAGTTCTTGAATTGGCTTTTTTGATGGCTAAACAGGAACTATCTCACCGCAACTGCGTTGAGCTTTTTTGGTAGCTGGTTTACTTGCTCGCGAACAGCCAGATTAGGATGATCACGAGGATTACGGCGACAATGCAGACGATGGCGCCGGTGAATTTGATGCGTGAGTCGCGGGTGCGCTCGCGCACGTCGTCCTCGGCGGCTTCGAGTTGAGCCACTTCGTGTTCGGTTTCGGCGTGCTCGGCCTTATCGCGGGCCAAGGAGCCTGCGAGCGATTCGGTAATCTCGGGATGATCGTGCACCTCAGTCGCTTGCTCGATGATCGACTGCGCATGCGCGACGTCCGCCTGGGCATCGGCGATGGCCTGCTCTTGCTCTCGACGCGCTTTGTCCTCGGCGGCGATCTTCTCGCGCAGTTCGCGCTGGCGCGTTGCGGCGGCGGTTTTTGCGGTCTGCAGCTCGTCGCGTGCGGCATCGGCCTCGGCCGTCACGGCCTGATGGGCGCGCTTGGCGTCGGCGATGGGGGCTTGCGCCTGCTCGACGGCGTGCTCGGCGGCCGCGAGCGAGTGCTCAAGATCGGCGGTGATGTTCGGGACATCTTCCTCGGCTTTGCGCAGGGCATCGGCCGTGTCGGAGATCTGCATCGAAAGCTCGCTGGTGCGCACCGTGTAATTGGCGGGATTCGCCGAAGGATTGCGCTGCAGCTCGGCATACTCGTGGCGCAGCGTTTCGAGTTGAGCGCGCGTGGCGTCGACGGTTTGCTGCGCTGCGGCAACGCCGGCGTCGCGCTCGGCCTGCACCTTGTCGCGGATGCGCTTGGAATCCTCGAGGCGTCGAACGAGGCGGTTACCGGTCTCGCGCGAGCTGGCTTCGCGCGCCTCCACCGCGTCGAGTGCGGCTTTGAGACGCCGCTCGGTGGCGTCGTCCTCTTCCTTCATTTGTTCGAGCTGCGCCTTGAGCTCTGTCGCCTTGGCAGCATGGGTATCGCGGCCGATTTCTGCCGCCGCGGCGGCCTTTTGTGCCGTGTCGATAGCCTGGCGCTGCTCGGCGACGATTTGGTCGTAGCGGCCTGCGATATCCTGACGCGTCTCGAGTTCCTCGCTTTGATCGGCGATGCGCTGCTCAAGTTCGGCCAGGTGAGCGCGGGCGTCCGCGAGTGCCTTCTTTGCGGCATTCATCTCGCGCATGGCCGAGGCGCCCTGGGCGATAAAAGTGCCCACGGCGTTGGCGGTGTTTGAGACGGCGCCTCCCAGATCGCGGCTGGCCGCGGGGGCGTGCGGGGTGGTCGGGTGAGCGGCGTTCGCCGTGCCCGCATCGGGTGCCTGTGACGTGGCGATGCTGCCGGTGCCGCCCTCGACTACTGAAAAGCCGGCGGCGTGCGGGTCAACTGCATCGGCACCAATGGTGGGGTGCTCAAGCTGCAGGAACGAGGGCAGGGTGCTGCCTTGGTCGGCAACGGGGGTCTCGCCGGGCACGAAGGTCGAGGCGGCCTCGGCGGCCTCCTCTTCTTCGGCGTCAACATCGGTGTCGGCCACGGCGTCTTTCATCGCTTTGACGGCATCCATCATGGAGT
>CABUJN010000084.1:0-4843 GCA_902491935.1 uncultured Collinsella sp. | reverse complement strand
CGAACGGCTCGATCTCGGTCGGGTGGTTGTGGGTCTCGTTCTTAAACAGGAACAGCCAGTCCTGGTTCTCGCCGTCGACATCGACCTTCACCTTGACGGTGCAGGCGTTGATCTCCTCGGACTCGTCGACATCGGTCATGACGCCGGTCTTCTTAAGGTACTTGGCGCCGATGGTGCCCATGTCCATGAGGCAGACGGGCTTGGCGTCGCGACCGAGTTCGTGGCGCATCTCCATGTAGCGGTCGAAGGCCTCCTGCACCACGGCGTCGTCGATCGTCACGTCGTCCAGGACGGTGCCGAAGGTGGTGTGGCGGCAGTGATCGGACCAGTAGGTGTCGATCACGCGGATCTCGGTGATGGTGGGGTCGCGATCCTCATCGCGGAAGTACTGCTGGCAGAAGGCGATGTCCGCCTCGTCCATGGCAAGACCGCGCTCGGAGATAAAGGCGGCAAGGCCGGCCTCGTCGAGCTCGCGGAAGCCGTCGAGCACTTCGACGGGCTGGGGCTCGGGAGTCTCCATGTACAGCGTCTCGGGCAGGTCGAGCGAGGCGATGCGCGCCTCGACGGGGTTTACCACGTAGTGCTTGATGGCCTCGATGGCGGCTTCGTCCAGAGCGCCCGAGATCATATAGACCTTGGCGGAGCGCACGGCGGGGCGCTCGCCCTGGCTGATGAGCTGCACGCACTCGCTGGCGGAGTCGGCGCGCTGGTCAAACTGGCCAGGCAGGAATTCGACGGCAAAGACGGCGCCATCGCTTGCGGGGAGCTCGTCGTAGGTCACATCGACCTGGGGCTCGCTAAAGACGGTCGGCACGCAGGAGCGGAAAAGCTCCTCGTCGATGCCCTCGACGTCGTAGCGGTTGATGATCCTCAGGGCCTCGATGCCCTTGATGCCGAGAATCTCGGTCAGCTCGCCCTTGAGCTGCTGAGCCTCGACGTCGAACCCGGGTTTCTTCTCCACGTAGATACGAGAGACCATTGGTTCCTGCCTTCCTGATCGGTTGGGCGTACGGTACGGTATGCGGCAGCGGTCGGTTTGCGGGGTCTGCCCTGCGGTCGCCTTGAGCCACATGTTTGTAAACCTCACTATGATACGACAGCTCGCGGCGCGTTGAGGACGGCGAGGGTGCTACAGTGAAGCGCAAACAAGAGAAAGGCATCACATGGCATTCGTTTCACTCGCCATCATCGCGCTCGTGGCCTTTGCAAGCCCCTTCATCGCCTCGGCGATTCCCGGAAAACCCATTCCCGAAACGGTCTTTTTGCTCGTGTTCGGCGCGGTGCTGGGACCCCATATGCTCGGCGTCATCCATGTAGATGCCGAGGTCTCGCTGGTGTCCGAGCTCGGTCTGGCCTTTTTGTTCCTGCTCGCCGGCTTTGAGATCGACCCCAAGAGCATCACGGGCGTCGAGGGGCGCTACGGCTTGGCGACGTGGGTCGTCACGTTTGGTATCGCCTGGCTTGCCGTGCGCTTTACTCCGTGGTTCTCGGTCAGCCATTTCGACGGTATCGCCGTGACGCTTGCCCTCACTTCGACGGCGCTCGGCACGCTCGTGCCCATCATGCGTGAGCGCTCGCTCACCGGCACGCGCGTGGGCGACTCGATTCTCGCGTATGGCACCTGGGGCGAGCTCGGTCCCGTGCTCGCCATGTCGGTGCTGCTGTCTGCCCGCACCGGCATCCAAACGCTCGTAATCCTTGGCTTGTTTGCTGTAGTCTGCGTGCTGCTGGCCGTGGTCCCAAGCCGCTCCAAGCGCGTCGGCAGCCGCTTCTTTGCGTTTGTCGAGGAGCGCGCCGATACCACGTCGCAGACCTTCGTGCGCCTGACGGTGCTCATCCTGGTCACGCTCGTGGCATTCTCCGCCGTCTTTGACCTCGATATCGTGTTGGGTTCTTTTGCCGCCGGCTTTGTCCTGCGCTATATCATCCCCGAGGGCAACCATACGCTCGAGACCAAGCTCGACGGCCTTGCCTACGGCTTTTTGATTCCGGTGTTCTTCACCGTATCGGGCGCAAAGATCGACCTGACGGCCGTGGCGTCGCGCCCCGGGCTGCTCGCGGGCTTTATCGTGGCGTTGCTGATCATTCGCGCCGTGCCTATTCTCATCTCTATGAGCATTTGTCCTGCGACGCGCGATGTGTCGGCGTATGGTCGTATTACCGTGGCCCTGTACTGCACCACGGCGCTGCCGATCATCGTTGCCGTAACGAGCGTGGCCGTCAACGCGGGCGCGCTGTCGCAAGATATTGCGTCGGTCATGGTTGCCGCCGGTGCCATCACGGTGTTCTTGATGCCATTGCTCGCGCAGCTCTTCTACCGCGTGGTCGACGCTGCACCGGTCGCTGCCGTGGCAGAGGTTGCCGAGCATCCATCCGATGCGCTCGACATTCTGCGCGCTCATCACGATTTGGCGAGTCTGCTCGCACGAGAGCACGAGCTGCTGACCTCGCATGGTCACGGTCGCGTATTCGAGGGCCTGCCCACGCTCGATACGATTGCCGAGCGTCTTTCCGCCGAGGCAGCGAGCGGCCACATCGATGCCCGCATCGTGGATGCCGCTCATTTGCTGGCCGAGAAGACCTATGGCGACGAGATTGACCCGTCCAAGCTGACTCCGCGTGAGCGCCGCCGCCTGGAGCGCGCCAAGCTTGCCGTACACGAATACCGCCGCCGCATGCTAGAGCTCTATGCGCGCGAAGAAGCCGAAGACGACGGTAAGTAGTAAGGAATGCCGGGATACGGGTTCCGTCCAAATAATAGAAGGCGCGCTGCCTGCGGTTGATGCAGACAGCGCGCCTTTTGCGTAGAGCTTCGTTGAGGTTCGAAGTAGTGGACTAGTTGGCCATAACGCCTTCGGTCCAGGCTTCGACGTCCTCGATGCGCAGGACGTTGGCGACCTCGGCCACGCAGTCGACGCTGGCAAGCTCGGCGGCGGCAGCCTGGATGTCCTTCTCGAGCGCGCGGTGCGTCAGGAAGATGACCGAGCAGGCGTCGCTGACGCCCGACTTGCCGTCCTCGACCTGGTTGATGAGCGAGATCGAGATGTTGTGCTTGGCAAAGATGTCGACCGTCTCGGACAGGGCGCCCACGCGGTCGGCGACCTTCAGGCGCACATAGTACTTGGTCTGGAGCTCGTCCATGGGCTTAAAGGCGAGGTTGTGACCGTAGGGCTCGATCTCGGGCAGCGGAGCCACGCCGCGGCTGATCTGCTCGGAGAGCGACAGGATATCGCCCACGACGGCGCTCGCGGTGGGGAAGGAGCCTGCGCCGGCACCGTAGAACATGGTCTCACCCACGGCGTCGCCTACCACGTAGACAGCGTTCATGGCGCCGTTGACCTTGGCAAGCATGTGGTCGGCGGGGATCAGCGTGGGGTGCACGCGGACGTCGACGCCGGCGTCGGTGTTGCGGGCGATGCCCAGCAGCTTAATGGTGTAGCCGAGCTCGCGGGCCTGAGCGATGTCCTCGGCGCCGATGGTACGGATACCCTGCTGGTACACATCGTCGGTGGTCACGCGAGTGCCAAAGCCGATGGAGGCGAGGATCGCCGTCTTGCTGGCGGCGTCGAAGCCGTCGACGTCGGCGGACGGGTCGGCCTCGGCATAGCCCTTGGCCTGTGCGTCGGCAAGCACGTCGGCGTAATCGGCGCCCTCGGCATCCATGCGCGACAGGATATAGTTGGTGGTGCCGTTGAGAATGCCGGCGATGGTCAGGATCTTGTTGCCAACCAGGTCGTGCTCGAGCGTGCTCACGATGGGGATGCCGCCACCGCAGCTGGCCTCGCACTTAATCTGCACGCCGCACTCACGCGCTTTCTCGGCGAGCGTCTCGACATGGCGGCCCAGCAGGGCCTTGTTGGCGGAGACGACATGCTTGCCGTTCTCGAAGGCGGTGGTGAAGATCTCGGTCGCGGGGTGCTCGCCGCCGATCAGCTCGACGACGATGTCGACGGCGGGGTCGGTGACGACATCGTGCCAGTCGCTCGTAAAGGCCTCGCGCTCAATGCCTGCCGCCTCGGCCTGCTCCCAGGCAAGCGCGCAGGCGCGGGTCAGCTTAAGGTCGATGCCGTAGGCGGCCAGGTACTCATCGTGGTGGCTCTTGATTAGACGGGCCACGCCGCCGCCGACGGTTCCCAGACCGATCAGACCGACGTTCACGGTGCGCAGGGGTTCGCTCATAGATAGCTCCTTCGTGCATCTTATGGATGGATTAACCGCTTAAAGGTTGAGTGCATTCTAGCGTGAACCGAGGGCGCGTGCTCGCCAGGCAACAGGAGTCGCACAAAACGGCACCCCCGAAACGCTGCGGAAATATTGGAAACATGCTCGCTACAAATGAACTTCCGTAACAAACTGTCAACGTTTGCGCCATAAGGTTTGCCCCGTACCGCAAGACGGCCGCACCGCGGCCAGCGAAAAGGGGGACACCATGTTCAACATCAACAGCACGCTCAGCCGTAGGAACTTTCTCGCCGGCGCCGCGGCGTTCGGCAGCACCGCCGCGCTCGCTGGTTGTTCGTCGGGTGGCTCGGACGGCGGCTCCGCCGATGACGGCAAGACCTTCAAGATTGGTGTCATCGGCCCTCTGACTGGCGCCGCGGCAACCTATGGCGTTTCGGCCGAGAAGGGTGCCAAGCTCGCCGCCAAGGATTTCTCGACCAAGGACCTCAAGCTCTCACTTAAGTCCGAGGACGATGTCGCCGACGGCGAGAAGGCTATCAACGCCTTCAATACCCTGTGCGACTGGGGCATGCAGGCGCTCGTCGGCCCCGTCACAACTGGTGCCGCTGTCGCCGTCTCGGGCGAGATCGCCGACGATATGCTCATGGTCACGCCCTCGGCA
>CABUJN010000083.1:0-4927 GCA_902491935.1 uncultured Collinsella sp. | reverse complement strand
CGAGATTAAGATTCTCGAAGGTCTCGAGGCCGTTCGTAAGCGCCCGGGCATGTATATCGGCTCGACGAGCGCCAGCGGTCTGCATCACCTGGTGTGGGAGATCGTTGACAACTCCGTCGACGAGGCCATGGCCGGTTTCTGCACCGAGATCCAGGTGACGGTCCACGCCGACAACTCCATCACGGTCGTCGACAACGGGCGCGGCATCCCCGTCGACGAGCACCCTGTTAAAAAGATCCCGACGCTCGAGGTCGTCATGACGATCTTGCACGCTGGCGGTAAGTTCGATAACTCGGCCTATAAGGTCTCGGGCGGCCTGCACGGCGTTGGCATCTCCGTCGTCAACGCACTGTCCAAGCGCGTGGTCGTTCAGGTTCGTCGCGACGGCAACACCTACGAGATGGAGTTCTCGCGCGGCAAGACCGTCAAGAAGATGGAGGTCGTGGGCACCTCGGATTCGACGGGCACCACCGTCACCTTCTGGCCCGACGACGAGATCTTCGAGACCTGCATCTACGATTTCGATACGCTGCATAACCGTCTGCAGGAGACGGCGTTCCTCAATAAGAACCTCAAAATCGTGCTGACCGACGAGCGCGAAGCGACTCCCCACGTGGAGGAGTTTTGCTACGAGGGCGGCATCATCGACTTCGTCAAGTTCCTCAACGAGGGCAAGGACGTCCCCGAGGCCTTTAAGGAGCCCATCTACATCGAGGGCAAATCGGACCCGGACGCGCCTGTGGCCAAGATGGGCGAGGTCGAGGTTTCCCTGCAGTGGAATAGCGGCTACGGCGAGAACGTCATGTCGTTTGCCAACGACATCTACACCCCCGAAGGCGGCATGCACCTTGAGGGCTTCCGCACCGCGCTCACCCGCGTGATCAACGATTACGCGCGCAAGCAGAACCTGCTCAAGGAAAAAGACGCCAACCTGACCGGCGACGATGTGCGCGAGGGCCTTTCGGCCGTTATCTCGGTCAAGCTGCCCGATCCGCAGTTTGAGGGCCAGACCAAGGCAAAGCTCGGCAGCTCCTATATGCGAGCGCTCACGCTCAAGATTGTGACCGACGGCCTTGTCGATTACCTCGAGGAGCATCCCAAGCCCGCTCGCGAGATCGTCAAGAAGGCGCAGCAGGCCTGCAAGGCGCGCAATGCCGCCCGCAAGGCGCGCGAGGCGACCCGCCGCAAGAGCCTGCTCGAGACGGCGTCCCTGCCCGGTAAGCTCGCTGACTGCTCGGTGCGCGATGCCGAGCTGACCGAGCTCTTCATCGTAGAGGGCGACTCGGCAGGCGGTTCGGCCAAGGACGGCCGTCGCCGAGACATCCAGGCGATTCTGCCCCTGCGCGGCAAGATTTTGAACGTCGAGCGCGTTGGTGACCATCGCGCGTTCTCGAGTGACACCATCCAGTCGCTGATTACCGCGATCGGCTGCGGCGTCACGACGAGTGCCGGCGACGGCGGCGACTTCGATATCACCAAGGCGCGCTACCACAAGATCATCATCATGACCGATGCAGACGTCGACGGTGCGCATATCCGCATCCTGCTGCTGACGTTCTTCTACAAGTACATGCGTCCGCTGATCGATGCCGGCTACGTCTATGTTGCCTGCCCGCCCATCTTTGGCATTAAGGTGCGCAACAAGATCCACTACGTGTATCCCAACGGCCGCCAGCCCGAAGACGAGATCCTGCGCGACACCATCCAGAGTCTGGGCCTGAACCCCGACGATAACGACGAGGACGGCAAGGCCAAGGACGGCAAGATCACCAAAAAGCGCAAGGGCTATACCGTCCAGCGCTACAAGGGCCTGGGCGAGATGGACCCCAAGCAGCTTGCCTCGACGACGATGGACCCCAAGACCCGCATCCTGCAGCGTGTGTCGATCGAGGACGCCGTGGTGGCGGACCGCGCCGTGCGCGAGCTGATGGGTTCCGAGGTCGGCTATCGCCGCGAGTACATTGAAAAACATGCGCATGACGCGCGTTTCCTTGATGCTTAAGAGGAGGTAACGTGGCAGACGATATCAACAATAACGAGGGTATGGGCGAGGCCGGCGACGCCGGCATGCCCGATGATCTGAAGCGCCTGCTTGCCCGTGCTGAGCAGGGCGAGGACGGCGACCCGGACGCCTATAACCCCGATGCCGATGATGATGAGGAAGAAGACGACGCCGAGCTCGAGGAGAGCTTTGGCGAAGTCGACCGTGGCGCCTCGGCCGGCGAGGATATCAACGGCGGCCAGCTCCAGATTTCGGAGTTCGGTCGCGAGATGAAGCAGTCGTTCATTGAGTATTCGATGTCGGTTATCACAGCGCGCGCCCTGCCGGACGTGCGTGACGGCTTAAAGCCGGTGCACCGCCGCATCCTGTACGCGATGAACGAGAGCGGCATCTACCCCAACCGCCCGCACAAGAAGTCAGCTTGGACGGTCGGCGAAGTTATCGGTAAGTACCACCCGCATGGCGACTTCGCGGTCTATGAGGCCATGGTCCGCCTGGCGCAGTGGTTCTCCATGCGCACGCCGCTCATCGACGGTCACGGCAACTTCGGTAACATCGACGGCGACGGCGCGGCGGCCATGCGTTACACCGAGAGCCGCCTGGCAAAGCCCGCCATGGAACTGTTGCGTGACTTGCAGAAGGATACCGTCGACTGGCAACCCAACTACGACGAATCGCTCGCCGAGCCCGTGGCGCTGCCTGCGCGCTTCCCCAACCTGCTGGTCAACGGCAGCCAGGGCATCGCCGTCGGCATGGCCACCAACATCGCTCCGCATAACCTCACCGAGGCGATCGAGGCCACCTGCTACCTGATCGACAACCCCGACGCCACCGTCGACGAGCTCATGCAGATCATGCCCGGTCCGGACTTCCCCACCGGCGCCATCATCATGGGCAGCGCCGGCATTAAACAGAGCTACGAGACCGGCCGCGGCTCCATTACCGTGCGTGCCAAGGCACATGTGGAGTCCACCAAGACCGGCCGCAGCCGCCTGGTCTTTACCGAGATTCCCTACATGGTCAACAAGGGCACCCTGCAGGAGAAGATCGCCCAGCTCGTCAACGATAAGCGCATCGAGGGCATCTCGGATATGCGCGATGAGTCCAACCAGAAGGGCATCCGTCTGGTCATCGAGCTCAAGAAGGGCGTCATTCCTCAGGTCGTGCTCAACAACCTGTATAAGTACACCTCGCTGCAGACGACCTTTGGCGCCAACAACCTGGCGCTCGTCAACGGCGTTCCCAAATGCCTGAGCCTGCGCGAGATGTTGCAGCACTACATCGACCACCAGGTCGACGTCGTCACTCGCCGCACCCGTTTTGACCTTAAGAAGGCCCAGGCCCGCGCGCATATCCTCGAGGGCTACCTGATGGCCCTCGACCATATCGACGAGGTCATCAGCATTATCCGCTCCTCGCAGACCGACTCCGAGGCCAGCAGCCGCTTGATCGAGCGCTTTAGCTTTACGCCCGAGCAGACCACGGCCATCCTCGAGATGAAGCTGCGCCGCCTGACCGGCCTGGAGCGCGACAAAATTCAGGAAGAGCTGGACGGTCTGCGCCGCGCCATCGCCTACTACGAGGACCTGCTGGCGCACGAGGAGAAGATCCTGGGCGTCATCAAGGAAGAGATGCGCGAGATCTCCAAGAAGTTTGGCGACAAGCGCCGCACCGAGATCAGCCAGGTCGAGAAGGACCTGGATGTCGAGGACCTCATCGCCGACGAGGATATGGTCGTGACCATCACCCACACCGGCTATGTCAAGCGCATTCCGGTGGCTGCCTACCGTGCCCAGAAGCGCGGTGGCAAGGGCGTGTCGGGCGTCAACCTCAAAGAGGACGACGTCATCGACGAGATGTTCATCGCGTCCACGCACGAGTACGTGCTGTTCTTCTCGAGCAAGGGCAAGGTCTATCGCCTGAAGGTGCACGAGCTGCCGGTGGGTACGCGCCAGGCGCGCGGTACCGCGATCGTCAACCTGCTGCCTTTCGAGGAGGGCGAGAAGATCGCGAGCGTCATCAGCTGCCGCGAGTTCCCGGCCGACGAGTACCTGATGTTTGCCACCAAGAGCGGCATGGTCAAGAAGACCGTGATGAGCGCATATGACCGCAGCCGTCGCGACGGCCTGATCGCTATCAACCTGCGTGACGACGACGCGCTGCTGAACGTGCGCCGCGTACGCGAGGGCGACAAGATTATCCTGGCCACCACCGCGGGCAAGGCAATCATGTTCTCCGAGGAGCAGGTGCGCGCTACCGGCCGCGATACCAGCGGCGTTCGCGGTATCGGCATGAAGGACGGCGTGAGCGTTCTGGGCATGGAAGTCACTAACGGCAACGGCGATCTGTTTGTCATCACCGAGCGCGGCTACGGCAAGCGCACACCGGTCGCGGACTACCCGGAGCAGAATCGCGGCGGCCAGGGCGTCTACACCATCCAAATGACCGAGCGTAAGGGTAACCTCGCGGCCATGAAGACGGTGGGCCCGCAGCACGAGCTATTCATCGTGACGGAGGGCGCGACGGTCATTCGCGTCAAGACCGACGAGATCAGTCAGACCGGCCGTGCCACCCAGGGCGTCAAGATGATGACCGTCGACGACAACGACCGCATATGCGCCGTGGCCCGCATGACAGCCGCCAAAGAGAAGCCCGAAGGTGAAGCCACGGAAAACGGCTCTGCCCCCGAAGAAACCCCTGTCGATCTAGGCGACGGCAACGACATGCCAGAAGATCTCCTAGACGAGTAAGAGGCCCTAGCTGGTAAAAATTATCAGACCCCATATATCGGCGGTCGGCGCACTGCGCGCCGACCGCTTTTTTGACAATCTTGGACCCGCGTTCGCCCCGGCCGCATGGCGGCACATGAAGTCGATCGCGAGTTCCGCACGAGCCGGAGAGCACTTAATGTGCTCTCCGTGCGAG
>CABUJN010000082.1:0-4959 GCA_902491935.1 uncultured Collinsella sp. | reverse complement strand
CCCTAAAGGCAGCATCGATCTGCTCGGGCGTCAC
This sequence comes from uncultured Collinsella sp., assembly GCA_902491935.1. Classification (GTDB taxonomy): domain Bacteria; phylum Actinomycetota; class Coriobacteriia; order Coriobacteriales; family Coriobacteriaceae; genus Collinsella. The sequence goes on along the minus strand of CABUJN010000082.1, from coordinate 4,925 downwards.
GCCCAGGCGATAGGCAACTGCGGCGGCCTTAACGGCATTTGGGACGGACTGCACGCCGGGGATGGCAAGCATGGTATCGGTCGTCTCACCCTGGCCAAAATCGAGCGTAAAGACCGGACGGCCCTCGTCATCAACACGAATGTCGCGGGCACGGACCTCATCATCGTCCGAGACGCCGGCCAGCATCACATCGATACCAGCAGGCTGGGCGAACGTATCGCGAATGAACGGCGTAAAGTCGTCCTCACCGCCCAAAACCAGCAGCGGCAAGAAGTCGCCGGCGGCGCACATACCCTGGACAATCTCGGCCTTAGCGCGGGCGATGTTCTCGCGGCTGCCCAAAATGCCGATGTGAGAGGTACCAATCTTGCTCACGATGGCAAGGTTGGGATTGGCGGACTGGGACAGGCGCTCAATCTCGTGGAAATGGTTCATGCCCATCTCGAGCACCAGGACCTCGGTATCGGCCGGAGCGGAAAGCACCGTGAGCGGCATGCCGATCAGGTTATTGAAATTGCCCTTGGTGGCCCAGACACGATAGCGCTTGGCGAGCACGGCGGCGAGCACGTCCTTGGTCGTCGTCTTGCCGATGGAACCGGTAATACCAACGACCAGGCAGCCAAGCTCCAGGCGATACGTGTGCGCCAAACGCAGCAGAAACTCCTCGGGATCATCGGTCAGCAGGATGGCGCACCCCTTGTCCTGCGCCAGCGAGACCAGCTCGGCCTCGGGCTCACGCGTCATCACGACGGCGCCGGCACCCGACTGGACGGCACGGGAAGCAAAATCATTGCCGTCGACGTTTTCACCGGGAAAGGCGACGAAAATCGTCCCTTCCTCGACCTGGCGCGAGTCGATAACGCACCCGCGGCATACCCGATCGGCTTCTCCCGTCACGGTTCGGGCCCCTGTTGCGGCCGCGAGGTTGTTGACGGCGATCTCTATCATTGCAGCTCCCCTGTAAACCTAATAATGCTATCGGCGTATTGTATCCCAGCGCCGCACATGCGTGGTGCAGGGCATGTGAACACCCTCATATGGGACAACAAACCACGCCCCAAAGATTGTAACCCCCTACTTCGTGTGCGGGATACCCAGCACGTCGAGCGCGTTGGCCATAATGGACTGGAACGGCACCGCAGCGGCATCTGAGCCGCTCGGCGTTCCGTCGAGCGTGATATAGCACAGCACCTTGGGCGATTGTGCCGGTGCAAAGCCCATAAAGGACGACATGTAGTTCTCCTTGAGGTAGCCGCCGTTCTCGTCGGCACGTTCGGTCTTACCCGCCACGTCATAGCCGTCAACCGCGCCGCCAACGCCCGTTCCCTCGGACACGACCGTCTGCATGCACGATGTCACCTGGGATGCGGCGTCCTCCGAAATCGCGCGCTCGCCTTCGCCCCAGTCCTTCTCGTCGCCCTTGCTGGACTTATAGAAGTGCGGTGTCATCATCACGCCGCCGTTGGCGATGCCGCCCACGGCACGTGCGATCTCAATCGGCGAGACAGACAGTGCCTGTCCAAAGCTCATCGAGCCCAGCGTGGCGCCGTCATACTGGTCACGCTCCTTGACGATACCCAGGCTCTCTCCCGGAAAATCGACACCCGAGCTGTGACCGATGCCCCACTTGTCCACATAGGCGGCAAAGTCGTCGGCACCGATCTTGCGCCCCACCAGGACAAAGCCCACGTTGGACGAACGGCGCATCATCTCGCGCACATCCATGGTCATGGCATAGTCGCGCTTGTCGGCATCGGTGACGGTATCGTCGCCCACCTTGATGCTCGCCGGCACCTCAAACGACGTACTCGATCGCACGACGCCCAAGTCGAAGCCGGCGCCCGCCACGAGCGTCTTAAAGACCGAGCCGGGCTCGTAGGCGTCGGTGACCAGGCGCAGATTCATATCCTCGGTCTTGGCATTCTCCAGATCGGTCTGGTCGTAGGTCGGGTACGAGCAGGCTGGCAAAATCTCGCCTGTCGTAGGATCGGTGACCAGCGCCGAGCCGTTCTTGGCCTTAGTCTTCTCAACTGCCTCTGCCAGGGCATCCTCGGCCGCACGCTGGATATTGACGTCGAGCGTCGTCACGATATCAACGCCGTCGACCGCAGCCACCTTTTTATAGGCACCGCCCGCGATATAGCTGCCGTCCCTCGCGCGCTCGCGTACGAGAGAACCGTTCGTGCCGGTCAGAAGCTTGTTGTATTGCTTTTCGAGACCCGTCAAGCCGTCGTTGTCTACATTCACTACACCCAGCACCTGCGATGCCAGATTGCCGTATGGATATACGCGCTTCATGGCCTGCTCAAAAAGCACGCCGGGCAGGTTCTTCTTCTCCAGCGCCGCAACATCGTCTTCGTCCACCTGGCGCTTGATATACACCCAGGTTCCATCGGACTCAACGAGCTTGCGGCAGGTCTTTTTATCGATTCCAGTTGCCTTGACCAGCGCCGACACCGTCTTGTCAACATCCTCGACAAGCTGCGGGTTCACGGCGATGTTGCGACATTCGACCGACGACGCCAACACGTTGCCGTTGCGGTCGTAGATGGTGCCGCGTTTGGCATAGAGGGTCTGCGCAAGCAGGCGGCGCGCATCGGCACGCTCGCGCAGTTTATCGGCTTCGACAATTTGATAGTCGGCAAGGCGAAAGACGCCCAAGCCCAAGCCAAGCCCGATGAAGCCCATGACGGCTTTGCGGCGAGGCAGAGGTGCGCCTGTGAGCCATTCGGTCGACGAACTCTTGCGCGACCTGGTGTTATGCACTTGAGGGCCGCCCGAGCCGCGAAGTCGCGACGCCGGGTCGTTGCCACGGGACTGCCCGGCGTTGTAAGATTGCCGACCCGTTCCTTGATAACCAGAACGTCCCCGCGACGAGGGACGTCCAGAACCGCGGCCCCCATCGGAACCGCGGCGATAGTCATTTGTCATACTCAGCTACCGTCTTGCTACTGAGCGGTCGCGGTCGCGTTGGCGCCCGCGGCTGCATCCTGCGAAAAGTCAAGTGTAACGCTCTCGCTGGGCTCCACCATGCCATAAGCGCCCGCAAGGTCGCGAATGCGCGTGTCGGCGCCATAGACCGAATGCATGACCTCCAGGTCGGAGCTCTCATCGGTCGCCTTTTCGAGCGTGCTGGTAAGCTCGGCGTTGCTGTTGAGCACCTGGGCCGTAACGCCGGCGAGCGCCACGCGGGCGACGCCGATCGTCATGAAGATAGCCGCAATGATGCAAAACGTTTTAAGAACGCTCATGAAAACCGGGCTTACCGCCTGGTTTGCCTGACGGCCCGCGCCCGTGTAGACATCAAAGCGCGGCGCGCGCTGCTCACGGGGAGCAACGGGGGCCTGCGGCGTCTCACGATAGGCGGGCATGACGTTCATATCATAGGCGAGTGCTGCGCTTGAAGTGTTGTAGCCCATGATATGCCGCCTCCCATCCCGAGTACGTTGGTAGTGTGTTTAAGCTTCGTTTATGGTGCGAGCGGGAGGTCCAATATCGCGCGGTCGCGCCTACAGACGCTGCGCCACGCGGATTTTGGCTGATCTCGCCCGAGGGTTGCGCTCAACCTCATCAGGCTGGGCAACCAAGGGTTTGCGGGTGATGACCTTGAGTATCGGCACGTTGCCGCACACGCACACCGGAATCTCCGGCGGACACGTGCACCCCTGGCTCATCTCCTTAAAGTGGTTCTTTACGATACGGTCCTCGAGCGAGTGATACGAGATGACGCAGATACGTCCGCCCGGGTTGAGCCACCTGGTGGCGGCATCAAGCCCTCGTTCGAGCACATCGAGCTCGTGATTGACCTCGATGCGAATGGCCTGGAAACTTTTCTTGGCCGGGTGTCCGCCATGCCGACGAGCGGCAGCCGGGATACCCGCCTTGATGATCTCGACAAATTGGCCGGTGGTTTCGATCGGTTCTTGCTCGCGGCGGCGCACGATCTCGCGCGCGATCTGCGAGGCGAACTTCTCTTCGCCGTAGACGCGTAGAATCCGGGCGAGGTCGTGTTCGTTATAGGTGTTGATGACCTCAGCTGCGTTTAAGGTGTTATTACCCGGATCCATCCGCATGTCCAATGGGGCGTCCTCGTTATACGAAAAGCCCCTGCCAGGGATATCGAGTTGCGGCGACGAAACGCCCAAATCGAACAGGAAGCCATCGACCCCGGGCACCTCGGCCGAGCAAAGCAGCTCGTCCAAGTCGCCGAAGTTGCCCTTCAGCAGCTGGTGCGGAACGCCGGGAACCTCGCGGTCCAGACGGGCGCCAGCGGCCTCGAGGGCCATGTCGTCCTGATCGACGCCGAGCAAAAGGCCCGTCTCCCCCACCTGCGCGGCCATCTTTACCGAATGGCCGGCACCGCCAAGGGTGCAATCGCAGACAACGGAGCCGCTCTTTAGCCGCAGCGACTCAAGCACTTCGCCGAGCATGACAGGTTCATGCCGATATTCTTGTGTCAAGATCCCACGCTCCATCCGTTACCCGTGCCTTGCCCTTACGAGAAGAAGAGGTCCAGCAGGGCCTCATCGTCATCGTCCTCATCGGCCGCGGCGCGATCCCAAACCTCAAGGTGGTCGTAGTTGCCCACAACCGTGACCTCGCGGTCGAGGTTCGCCTGCTTGCGGAGAGACTCGGAAAGACCGATACGACCGGCGCTGTCCACGTCCATCGACGTGGTGCGCTTGTTGATCGCCCTCATGAGCTTCTGGTCATTAATGTCACGCGGGTTAAAACCCTCGTGGCCCTCACGACCCGCGAAGAGTCCTTCGACCCACTTATCGAAGGCCTCGGCAGAGAACACGTACAGAGCATCGACATCCAGGGCTTTGAACACGCGAACGTGCTCTCCAAGCTCCTCGCGAAGGGGTGCAGGCAGGGACAGACGACCTTTTGCATCGAGATTGCGCTCGTATGCACCCGTCATT
>CABUJN010000081.1:0-5197 GCA_902491935.1 uncultured Collinsella sp. | reverse complement strand
CGAGGACATCGCCGCGGCACTCGACGCCGCCGGGATCGCCCACCGCTCCGTCGCATGGTATCAGGATGCCTTCATCCTGCCCGACGCCCAGGTTTCCGACCTGTGGGATCTCGACATCTACCGTGACGGCAAGATCTACCTGCAGAGCCTGTCGTCGATGATGCCGCCGCTCGTGTTGGGCGCTCAGTCCGGCGAGGACATCCTGGACATGTGTGCGGCCCCCGGCGGCAAGACGACGCAAATCGCCGCCCTCACCCAGGGACAGGCACACCTCACCGCCTGCGAGATGAGCATTCCCCGCGCCGAAAAGCTCGAGGCCAACTTGGGCCGCCAGGGCGCCAAAAACGTGCCCGTCATGCGTATTGACGCACGCGAGCTCGACGAGTTCTTCCGCTTTGACCGTATCCTGCTCGACGCCCCCTGCACCGGTACGGGCACCGTCATCAGCGGCAACGAAAAGAGCTTGCGCGGCCTCACCGAGCAGCTGCTCGTCAAATGCGCCCGCTCGCAGCGCGCGCTTCTGGACCGCGCCATGGGAGCCCTCAAACCGGGCGGCACGCTCGTCTATTCGACATGTTCGATCTTGCCGCAGGAAAACGAGGATGCCCTGCAAGAGGCCCTCGACAAGCACATGGACTGCGAGCTCATCCCCCTCGACGGCACGCCGAGCGAAAGCGAAGCGCGTCGCGCCCAGGATACCGGCGACGAGCCGCATATCGAGTGCAACACCCTTACCGAGGCCATTGCCGCGGGCCACGTCTCGGCCATTGCCAACGGCATGCCCGGCACGCTGACCATTCCGCCCAGTCGCGACTTTGAGGGCTTCTATATCGCCCTGATCCGAAAACGCAGCTAGCGTACGGATTCAAAACTCAACAAGCTATCGCCGTGCGCGCCTGTCCTGCTGGTCACGGTGCTGCTTAAGTGCCTCGCGTTCCTTGCGCTCGGCCTTTTTGCCCTTGATGGCCGTGACCACAAAGTAGATGACCGCAGCGGCAACGATTGCGCCCACGCATAGGCCAATCGAGCCCAACATTGCCGAGAATTCCATACCGCGTCACCTCTCTTTTGTATACGGGACATTCAAGATAGCACCTCGATTCCCACCACCACAGCTCCTTCACGTTCGCCGGCCCTTCAGTCTAACGGATGGCGCGGCGGGGAAAAATCAACTCGTCAAACGATTTAGCAATCGTAGCGTCGGTCGAACGCTGACGGGCGCACAACATAGAAACGGACCGCCATGGATTCTCTCAACGACCTAAACGAGCGCGTCGACGCCTTTGTCGGCACCAGCTCCTTCGACACGCCTGCTGCGGCTAACGACCAGGCCCCCATCGATGTTCCCGCCGAGGTTCACGAGGATATCGTCGCCTCGGTCGACTTCTCCGAGGTAGAGCTTGCAGACGAATTTACCGAGCCCCAGGTGGCCGTAACTCCCAACGGCCTTTTGCCCATGGAGCCGCTGCCCATCGACGGGCGTCTGCGCAAGGCGGCCCTCCGCATGCCCGATGAAATCGAAGAGGCCAGCGGCTTTACGCTCTTTGGCCGCCGCATCAAATCGCTCATCTACACCACCGACGTGGCGGTCATCCGCAACTCCAATGCCGACGCCGTGTTTGCCGTCTACCCCTTCACGCCGCAGCCCGCCATTACGCAGGCGCTGCTGACCGTTGCCGAGTGCCCGGTCTTTGTGGGCGTTGGCGGCGGCACCACCACCGGTAAGCGCTCCGTGCAGATGGCGGCCGTCTCCGAGATGCAGGGCGCGGCGGGCTGCGTGGTCAACTCCCCCGCTACTGCCGAGATGATCGAGCACATCACCAACATCGCCGACATCCCCGTCATCGCCACGGTCGTACGTTGCGACGATGATGCGCATGCCAAAGTGCGCGCCGGAGCCAAGATCCTCAACATCGCCGCCGGCAAAAACACGCCCCAGGTCCTGCGCGAGCTGCGCGAGCACTATCCCAACCTGCCGCTCATCGCACCGGGCGGCAAAACGCCCGAGAGCATCCGTGAGACCATCGCCGCCGGCGCCAACGCCATCATCTGGACGCCGCCATCGGCCCAGCAGCTGCAGACCGACATGATGCAGCGCTACCGCAAGATGAAGGAAGACGCCACGCCCGTCATCTCGCGCGACGATGTGCCCATCATCGACCAGGTCGCCGCCGCCGAAGTCAGCCAGGTCGAGAACATGAATCCCGATGTGCCGATCCCCGACGAAGTCATCGAACGCGTCGCATCGATCCACGATCATATCGAGGAGCGTCGCGCCAACCGCGGCCTCAAGCCCTCGCTGCACGGCTTCTTCTTCCGCGGAAAGAAACGCTAGCCGCAACAGCAAGGCCCGCCCCGCAAACAACGGGACGGGCCTTTTTCTGTTATCGAATGTCAGGAGGGACAGGCGCAGCCGTTAAAACCGTCAGCCAGCCCACAAACGTTAGTCCATGCGCTTGTCGCCCATAAAGAAGACGGCCACCGTGCCAGGGCCGGTATGCGAGCCAATCAGAGCACCGATGCTATTGATCTCAATCTTGCCTTTGAGCTGCGGAACCTGTTCCTCTATCAGTGCCGCAACGGCTTCGGCGTCCTCGCGGCACGCCGAGTGCGACATGATGCACTTGCCCGAATAGTTCGCGCCGTCCTGCAGATGCGCCATCACGGTCTTGGCCATCTCGGAGATCGCGCGCTTCTTGGTGCGAATCTTCTCACGCGGCGCCAGCTCACCTTCGCAATCGACCGTCATGAGCGGGCAAATCTTGAGCGCCGTGCCGATGATCGCGCTCGCGGCCGAAATACGACCGCCGCGCAGGTAGCTCGACAGATCGGTCGAGAAGAACCAGTGGTGCAGGTTGAGTTTATGCTCCTCAATCCAAGCGGCCGTCTCGTCGAGCGAAGCGCCGCTATCGCGAACGTCGGCGGCACATTCCGCCAGCAGGCCAAAGCCCGAAGACGCCGCCAGCGAATCGATGACGCGCACCTTGCCGCCCTGGGGATAGCGATCCGCGAGCATCTGCGCCGCAACGCAGGCCGATCCATACGTGCCCGAAATACCCGACGACAACGTCAGGTGCAGCACGTCTTTACCCCCGGCAACAAACGGCTCCCAAAACTCCTCGTACTCACCCACGCTCACCTGAGACGTCTTGGGCATGGCGCCCGCGGCAATCTGGGCAAAAAACTCGTCCGACGTAATCGACTGATACAGATCGTCCGTATAGACAACATCGTCGATCTCGTAATGAAAACACACGACAGGGATATTGCGCGATGCAAAGAACTCACGGGTTCGATCGGCGGCGGATTCACAGGTCAGGACAAAATCACTCATATGAGGCTCCTTACTCATTGCTGCGCAAATTATCGCACAGCAAGCGTGAATACGGTACAAATGTCCACTATTTACCAAATTGAACCAAAGGTAGCGAACATCTTTACCGTCATCATCTCTATCGATCCCGGAGGTATGCGTCTGCAAAAAAACGACCCTACGTCTCCATTCAACCGCCATATCTACCTCAACTAAATCGATTTACCAGACCGCTCGGCCAACAATTTAACCTCCCATCTCCAATCGAAACAAAAGCGGCGCATACTGATAAACGTTTGACGCTGTTTTATCAGTTTTACCAACCACATCGGAAGGTGCTTCATGGTCGCATTCGATCGCAACCCGCAAGACTTCAAGTATCTGCGCCTGCTGTCGAGACAGTTCCCCACCGAACAATCCGCGTTTACCGAAATTATCAACCTCTCGGCCATCCTCAACCTACCCAAGGGCACCGAGCATTTTATGAGCGACCTGCACGGCGAGTACGAAGCCTTTATGCACATCCTCAACAACTGTTCGGGCGTCGTGCGCGAGCATGTCGACGAGATCTTTGGCGACACGCTCACCTTTGACGAAAAGGGCGAGCTGTGCACACTCATCTACTATCCGCGTGAGAAGATCGAGCTGGTCCGCAACCAGCACGAGGACTCCCCCACCTGGTACAAGACCATGCTCGACCAGCTCATTGTGGTTGCCCGTTCGCTTTCGAGCCGCTATACCCGCTCCAAGGTGCGTAAGGCCATCCCGCGCGATTACGCCTACATCATCGACGAGCTGCTGCACACGCATCCAGACGAGAACAACTACCGCGTGCGTTATCACGAGCGCATTATCGAATCCATCTTGGAGACCGCCAGCGCCGACGACTTTATCGAGTCGCTCGCCTCACTCATCAAGCGCCTCGCCGTCGACCACCTGCACTTGGTGGGCGACATCTTCGACCGCGGTGGCGGCGCGGCCAAGATTATGGACCGCCTGCTCACCTATCATTCGCTCGACATTCAGTGGGGCAACCACGACCTGCTGTGGATGGGCGCCGCTGCCGGCGAGCCCGCCTGCATCGCCACGGTACTGCGCAACAACCTGCGCTACGACAACTATGAGATTCTCGAGAACGACTACGGCATCTCACTGCGCGAGCTTGTCGCCTTCGCCGACGCCACCTATACCGCCGGCGAGTGCATCAGCCCGCTGATCAAAGCGATCAATGTCCTGCTTTTTAAGCTCGAGGGCCAGATTATCCAGCGCCACCCCGAGTTCGACATGGCCGACCGCCTGCTGCTCGACAAGATCGATCACGACGCCGGCACAGTCACGCTTGCTGACGGCAGCGTATGGCCGCTCACGACCAACGACTTCCCCACCGTCGATCCGGCGGACCCCTACACGCTCACGCCCGAGGAACAGCACATCATCGATAAGCTCGTGTCCGAGTTTGTCACCGCCGATCACCTGCATCGCCACATCGATTTCCTCTATTCCCACGGCTCGATGTATAAGGTCGCCAACGGCAATCTGCTCTTCCATGGCTGCGTGTCGCTCAACGAAGACGGCACCTTTAGCAGCATGAACTGCCTGGGCACCTGGCATGCTGGCCGCGATTATCTCGATTTTTGCGACCACATCGCCCGCCGCGCCTGGCGCGTGGGCGACCGCGACGCCCTCGACTGGATGTGGTACCTGTGGATTGGCTTTAACTCACCCGCCAGCGGACGCCTGGTGCGTACCTTTGAGCGCGCCTATATCGCCGATAAGAGCACCTGGGTCGAGCCGATGGACCCGTACTTTACACTTACCAAGTCGCCCTCGGTCTGCGACGACATCATGCGCGAGTTTGGCGTCGCGCCCATGGCATGTTCAACG
>CABUJN010000080.1:0-5515 GCA_902491935.1 uncultured Collinsella sp. | reverse complement strand
AAAAGGCAAGGCATGACCAGAAGGTCTATGCCTTGCCTTTTTCATGCCAACTTGTACGTTCTGGACGTCGCTCGCTGACTTATGCTCAACCTGCGACGTTCCCCTTGTTGGTGCAGGGGGAAGCTTGCTCGCTCTGGTGCCCGTTCGCTGGCTTTGGCTTTGCCTGTGACGTTTTCATTGTTGGTGCTGAGTGCCTTGTTTCCCGTCCCAAATGATCTACCCCGGGTCCCCGGTGGTTGCGGTGGGCGTGTTTGGTTGGTGCCTGTTGATGGTCTGGGTATCGGGGAGGGCGGGCTCCGTTATAATCGCCTAGAACATTAATTGGAAACGGGACGGGAGCCATACATGCGCCAGGGTTTCGACAACGCGAAGTATATCGAGCTGCAGGCTGCTCACATTAAGGAGCGCATCTCGCAGTTTGGTGGCAAGCTCTATTTGGAGTTTGGCGGTAAGCTGTTCGATGACTATCATGCGAGCCGCGTGCTGCCGGGTTTTGAACCGGACAGCAAGTTCCGCATGCTCAAGAGCATCGCCGACGATGTCGAGGTTATCATCGCGATCAACGCGAACCACATCGAGAAAAACAAGGCTCGTGGTGACCTTGGCATTACCTATGACGAGGATGTGCTGCGCCTGGTTGACCTGTTCCGCGGCAACGGCTTTGCCGTCGCGGCCGTGGTCATCACCCAGTACGCCGGCCAGCCCGCCGCCGATGTGTTCCGCAATCGCCTGAACGCGCTCGGCATTCCCGCCAAGCTGCACTATCCCATCGAGGGGTATCCGCACGATGTCGATCTGATCGTTTCTGACGAAGGCTACGGCAAGAACGAGTTTGTCGAGACCACGCGTCCACTCGTTGTCGTGACGGCACCCGGCCCCGGCTCGGGCAAGCTCGCCACTTGCCTCTCGCAGCTGTATCACGAGCATAAGCACGGTACCGCCGCCGGCTATGCCAAGTTCGAGACCTTCCCGGTCTGGAATCTTCCTCTGACGCATCCGGTCAATATTGCCTACGAGGCCGCCACGGCTGACCTCGACGACGCCAATATCATCGATTCGTTCCACCTTGAGGCCTACAACAAGACCACGGTCAACTACAACCGCGACGTCGAGGCCTTCCCGGTAGTCCGTGCCCTGATGGAAAAGATCCTGGGCAAGAGCCCCTACCAGAGCCCTACGGACATGGGCGTCAATATGGTCGGCTTTGCCATCACCGATGACGATGCCTGCCGCGACGCTTCCAAGATGGAGATCGTCCGCCGCTACTTTACCGCGGTCGAAAATGTGCGCCGTACCGGCGTGGGCGATGAGCAAGTCGACCGTCTCAAGATTATTATGAAGAAAGCCGGCATCGATAAGAACTACTCACCGGCGCGCTCGGCGGCCCTCACCAGGGAGCAGCTGACGGGTGGTCCCGTGGGTGCCATGGTCATGCCCGATGGCTCCGTGGTGACCGGTAAGACCTCCACGCGCCTGGGCGCCGCAAGTTCGCTCATTATGAACGCCCTCAAGCATGTCTCGGGCGTCGACCTTGAGCTCGAGGTCATTAGCGATGAGGCGATCGAGCCCATCAGCAAGCTCAAGACGCATTTCCTGGGAAGCAAAAACCCGCGCCTCCACACCGACGAGACGCTTATGGCGCTGTCGATCACCTCGGCCACGAGTGAGACGGCCGCTCGCGTCCTTTCGGGCCTGGAGCAGCTGCGCGGTTGCGATGCCTTCTTTAGCGTGATCATCTCGCCGACGGACGAGACGGTACTGCGCAAACTGGGTATCAACGTGTGCTGCGAGCCCAAGTTTGAGCGCCGCGGTTTCTTCCATCGCTAAGTTTGAAGCACCGCGGTAATTGCATTGCATTTTGGCCGTATCGGGTTAGCGCCCGGTACGGCTTTTTGATCAATAAAGCGCCTATTTCGGCGAAAAATAGCTGTTTACCTGCCTAGAAACAATTTGAGCGGTATACAATAACCGTAACTGTTTCATCCTTAGCGGGATGCCGCATGATGGATATTACCTGCCATCGTGAGGTGTGTCGGTCGCGCACGGCGCGTTAGATGCTCGTGCTCGGTTTGAGGAGGCTGCTATGGCGGGCAAGGGTCGTGCGAGTGTCAACGATATGAAGCGTGTCGAGGTGCTGGTGTTGATGGAGATCGACCAGCAAACCGAAGACAATGGCGGGCCGTATGGTTTCTCGCGCAAAACGCTTGCCGAGCGCGTGGGGGTTTCGCCGTATCGTGTCCGCGCCGCAATCGATCGCTTGGATTCCGAAGGCATGATTGATGTCGTCTCGCGTTATAGCGACGACGGCGGTCAGCTTGCAAATGGCATTTGCCTCACCGAACGTGGCGAGTGGTATCTTGAGGGCGTCCGTACCGGCATGCTCGTTCAAGAAATGCTTGAGGACGAGGTTGCTGATCGATAGCAGCATGTAACCCTTGCCACAGCGACGCCGCCTGGGAAACCGGGCGGCGTTTTGTTTCAAGATTGAGAAATGCAATCGCACGCGAGAAAAATTGCGAACGGTCCGCGGCGCGAGTATTACAATGAAGACCCGTAAGATGTGGATAAACAACTTCTACGGGAAGCGCAGGTAACTCAATATGACCAAGCATGTGTTCGTAACCGGTGGCGTGGTTTCGTCCTTGGGCAAGGGTATCACCGCGGCCTCGCTGGGCCGTCTGCTCAAGTCGCGTGGCTACAAAGTAACGATGCAGAAGGCCGATCCGTATCTGAACGTCGACCCCGGTACCATGAGCCCCTTCCAGCATGGTGAGGTCTTCGTTACCGAGGATGGTTACGAGTCCGACCTGGACCTGGGTCATTACGAGCGCTTTATTGATGAGAACCTGACCCGCGATTCCAACTTTACGACCGGCGCCATCTATAAGAGCTTGATCGCCCGCGAGCGTCGCGGCGACTTTTTGGGCGGTACCGTGCAGGTGATTCCTCACGTCACCAATGCCATTAAGGACAAGTTCCGCCGCATCGAGGAGCAGACCGGCTCCGATGTAGTCATCACCGAGCTGGGCGGCACGATCGGCGACATCGAGTCGCAGCCGTTTGTCGAGGCCATCCGCCAGTACCGCAAGGAGGCCGGCCCCGAGAACGTCTGCTACATCCACGTGTCGCTCGTTCCCTATATCGCCGCCGCCCACGAGGTCAAGACCAAGCCCACGCAGCATTCCGTCAAGGAGCTCCGCAGCTTTGGCATCCAGCCCGATATCATCGTGCTGCGCTCCGACCACCATATCGATGACGCTATCCGCGGAAAGATCGCAAGCTTCTGCGACGTCGACACCGATTGCGTCTTTACCAACGAGGACTGCGCGAGCATTTACGATGTTCCGCAGCTGCTTGCCGAGCAGGACTTTGACCTGCGCATTTGCGAACGCCTGGGTCTGGATCCGCGTGAGCGCGACATGAGCGAGTGGAACGAGTTCCTGCGCAAACAGAATCACGCCAACCATCACGCCGACAAGGTGAAGATCGCCGTCGTGGGTAAGTACACGCAGCTGCCCGATGCGTACCTGTCGGTTATCGAGGCCCTGCACCATGCGGGCGTCTTCTACGATCGCCATGTGGACGTCCAGCTGGTCGACGGCGAGAGCCTCGACGAGCAGAATGTCTCCGAGGTTTTGGGCGACGCCTCGGGCATCCTGGTCCCCGGCGGCTTTGGCAAGCGCGCCCTGGAGGGCAAGATCCTCGCGGCCGAGTTTGCCCGTGAGCACAAGATTCCGTATCTGGGCATTTGCCTGGGTATGCAGGTGGCCGTGTGCGAGTTCGCCCGCAACGTCGTCGGCCTTGCCGGCGCCAGCTCCTCCGAGTTCGATCCGGACGGCCCGTTTAGCGTCATCGATCTGATGAGCTCGCAGGAGGACGTGACCGAGAAGGGCGGCACCATGCGCCTGGGCGCCTATCCGTGCAAGCTCGCCGCCGATACCCTTGCTCGCGAGGCATATGGCGAGGAGCTCGTCTACGAGCGTCACCGTCACCGCTTTGAGTTCAACAACGCCTTCCGTGACCAGCTCGAGGACGCCGGTTTGGTTATCTCGGGTCTGTCGCCCGACGAGCGCCTGGTCGAGATGGTCGAGCTGCCGCGCGACGTGCATCCGTGGTATGTGGCAACCCAGGCTCATCCCGAGTTCAAGAGCCGCCCGACCAACCCGCAGCCGCTGTTCCGCGAGTTCGTGCGCGCTTCGATCGGCCAGCACGAGGGTGTCGACCGTCTGCAGGTGACGCCCATGAACCTCGCTACGGACTAAGGGTGCCGGCGAATAAGGAACATACCGAAGCTACTCCCTCGTCGCTCGCCGTGGCGGCGGGGGAGTATCTCGATTACCTCGCGGTCGAGCGGGGTTTGGCGCGCAACACGATTGCGGCCTATCGTCGTGACCTGACGACGTACTGCGCCTATCTGGAGCGGGCGGGTATTGTGTCTTTTGAAGAGGTGACTCGTCAGGTCGTGGAGGGCTTTGTCGCCGACCGTCGCGATGGGGGCTATTCCGATGCCTCGGTGGAGCGTGCGCTTGCGGTCGTAAAGGGCCTGCATGCCTTTTTGGTGCGCGATGGGGCTGTGGCCCAAAATCCAACGACGGCGTTGCGCCTGCCTAAAAAGGCTGAGCGTTTGCCGGAGTATCTATCGGTGGAGGATGTCTCGGCGCTGCTCGATCAAGACTTCCCCGAGGGCGAGATGGGCTTGCGCGACCATGCCATCTTGGAAGTGCTCTACGGATGCGGTTTGCGTGTGAGCGAGTTGGTGGGGCTCGATGTGGGCGATATCCATATCGACGATGGTTTTGTGCTCGTTCGCGGTAAGGGCTCAAAGGAACGCCTGTCCCCGCTGGTGGGAAGCGCGGCGCGAGCTCTGATGCTCTATGTAACTGAGGGGCGTTCTCGCTTGGCGGCCCATGCCCGCGGAACCGAGACCTCGGCGGTCTTTTTAAATAAGAACGGCCGCCGTCTGTCGCGCCAGGGCATCCATGCCATCTGTGAGCGCTACGGGCGCCAGGTGGGGCTGGTGGGACTCCATCCCCACACGCTGCGTCACTCCTTTGCTACCCATATGCTTGCGGGCGGCGCAGACCTCCGTGTGCTACAGGAGATCTTGGGACATGCCGATATATCGACCACGCAGGTCTACACGCATGTCGATCGTACGCAACTGACCGAGGTCTATTTGGCGGCGCACCCGCTGGCGCATCGTTAACTCATCGCTGACCTGCAAATTTATAGGTATTTGGGGACGGGCCCCAGATTGCCACGGCGTGCTTTTGCGCGCGCATGGGCAATCTGGGGCCCGTCCCATTTTTCGCCACTTGGCATCGCGGTGGTGGGCCGCACGTGCCTTGGGTGGGGGAGTTTGGGGGCGATGTGAACGGCATATAAAGGGACGCAAAATCGCCTCAAGGTCAACTTGAAGGTTGGGGTTGAACGGCGGGGTGCCACAGGTGGCATCCCGCCGTTGCTGTAAACACAACATATTGTGTTTTCGAACATATGCTCGGGGGTGTTTTGC
>CABUJN010000079.1:0-5876 GCA_902491935.1 uncultured Collinsella sp. | reverse complement strand
CCCGAAACTACCGTCACTCCCGCCTCAACCGCCACCTTCGCCGCAAGCTCTGCCACGGCAAGACCATACGGCGAGGCCTTGCGCGCGCCGATGATGGAGAGCGCGGGCGTCGAAAGCACCTCGGGGTTGCCGCGCACATAAAGCGTCTGGGGTACATCAGAAAGCTCCAAAACGGTCTCGGGATACAACGCATCACCTGGATGCAGCTCGAAGGTCCCCTCGGCCATCATTGGTCCCTCCTTCCCTGGTACATCGCCGCCTCGAGCACGTGGTCCTGCGTCACTTGCTCGCTCTCGGCGACATCTGCGATCGTACGCGCAATGCGAACAAGGCGCACGATGCCACGCCCTGTGAGATGCGTGCGTTTGGATAGGCCGAGTACGCATTTCTCGGCAGCATCATCAAGCTCAAAGGTCGAAACGACGCCGTCAATGGACCGCGTCTCGTCATCCTCGGCCTCGGCATCTGCATCGTCCATACGGGATTCGCGCCAAGCGCGAAAAGCGCGACCGCGCACAACGTAGTCACGTAACTCGGCCGACGACATACCCTCTGCGCCCTCGATAATCACTTGAGGGTCGGGACGGGTCACATCGATCATCATGTCGATACGGTCGGCCAAAGGACCGCGCAGTTTAGACCGATAGCGCTCGACCATCGCCGCCGAGCAGCGACACGGTACCTCGCGATCGCCCAAAAAGCCGCAGGGGCAGGGATTGCTCGCAGCCAGCAGCTGAAAGCGCGACGGGAAGGTAAAAGCCCCGTCGACGCGTACGATCCTCACGTAGCCGCGCTCGATAGGCTGACGCAGCGTCTGCAGTACGCCCGTGGGAAACTCGGCAAGCTCGTCCAAAAAGAGCACGCCGCCATGAGCAAGGCTGATCTCACCTGGGTGCACCGGGCGTCCTCCGCCAATGAGGCCCGCCGTTGAAATACTGTGATGGGGACTGCGGAAGGGCCGGTGCCCCGCCAACAAGCCATCAATGTTCTCACCCAAAACCGAATGGATGCACAGCGCCTCCTGTTGATCCTCAACGGAAAGCTCGGGCAGGATGCCGGTCATACGACGCGCGAGCATCGTCTTGCCCGATCCCGGGGACCCGATCATGAGCAAGCCGAGTTCTCCTGCCGCCGCAAGCGCCATGCCGCGTTTAGCGACTTCCTGCCCCAGTACGTCGGCATAGTCGAGCTCAGGCTCAAAGGTCGCCTCGACGCCCTCAGAATCCAGGTAGTGCCGCGCGGCATCGCCCATACCATGAGCAAGCTGAGACAAATGATCGATAAATCCGCAGTCAACGCCAGCAAGCGGCACATGCTGGTCGGACCTGCCGGCGATAAAAGACAGCCCCATGTCGCGAGCCAGCAGCTGAAACGCCACCTCGCCCTTGACGGGAAGCACCGTACCGTCCAGACCAAGCTCACCTGCGATAAGGCAGCGATCGAGGTTGTCGCGGGGAATCTGCCCATCGGCCGCTAGAACCGCGATGGCGATGGGCAGGTCAAAGCCGCTACCGGTCTTGCGGATATCGCCGGGTGCCAGGTTAACGGTAATGCCCGAGCGCGGGATCTCGAACCCGGCGGAGCGCATCGCGCAGCGAATACGACCGCGTGACTCCATCACCTCCATACTCGGAATGCCGAGCATCTGGATGCCCGGAACGCCACCGGCAAGCGAGACCTCGACCGTGACGTGAATCGCCTCGACGCCGCGGATGCAGGCCGCGTGAACGGCAAACGTCTCGAACGCCATCACGAAACCTGCCAATCGAACGCGTTGTACTGGTGCTCGATCTCGGCGATATGTCCGCCGCGAATGGTGACGCCCACGGCATCGAAGCGAATCGCCTTGAGCGGATAATGCTCCATGAGATAGCAACTTGCGATGCGGCGGTAGCGGCGTTGCTTTTGGGCGTCCACGGCCTCCTCGGGAAAGACCCGCGTGCTGCAATCCAGTGCGACGCGTCTGGTCTTGACCTCGGCCATCACCACGACATCGTCGAGCTCATCGAGCAGCACCAGATCGGCCTCGCCCTCGGTGCAACGATAACCCTGCTCCAGCAAGGTGTAGCCGCGCTCGTTAAAGTAGTCGATGGTGATCAGCTCGCCCAGCATGCCCAGCTCGCGGGGACTGAGTCCCTTGATAAACTCGGGCGTCATCGCCCCGCAGTCGAGCTCGCCGTTTTCCCAACGCTCCTTGAGCTGCTGCGTCTTGCTCTTTTTGCTTGCGGCACTCATGGGGTCTCCTTTCCCGCACACTGCATTGCCCCGATGATGAGGGCACCTTTCATGCGGGTAAGTACCGGAAGCAAACCAAAAGCTGACCAAATGCCGTCAAAAAACGGGCCGTACGCAGCAATGGTGTTGCATACGGCCCGCTACCAGCAGGTTTATAAAACCCCAGAGGTCCCTGTCTCCACAATTGACCTAGAAAAGGCGCTCAGTCTGCAGAAAGTTTCCGCAAAAGCTCACGCGGTGCAGCGGACAAAGTCCATGTTTGCGAATGGCCTCGATGTGCTCGGGGCTCGCATAGCCCTTCGACTCGGCCAGATGGTACTCGGGGTACTCGGCGTCGTACTCGACCATCATCTCGTCACGCGTGACCTTGGCCATGATGGACGCCGCGGCGATGCAGGCGATCTTGGCATCGCCCTTCACCACATCGCGCTCGTTGGGAACGGCGCCCAGGGGGTTACCGTCCATAAGCACGCAATCGGGCTCGAGCCCCGTATCGGCCACGGCGCCCGCGACGGCAGCGCGGATGGCGCGGGCCATACCCATCTCATCGATATCCTTCGGCGCGATATGGCAAAAACCGATCGCCGTCGCCACCTCGGCAATCTTCACCGAGAGCAACTCGCGGCGCGCCGGCGTGAGCTTTTTGGAATCGTTGATGCCCCAGACGCGCGGCTCCATAGGAAGGCAGACGGCGCATACCGTCAAAGGACCGGCCACCGATCCGCGACCCACCTCGTCGACACCAACGACCACCCCATCGCCGCCAAGCTCATGCATAAGCTCGTACATGTCATTGACGCGCTCGCGCTCGGCAAGTTCCTTGGCATGGCGCTTAAGAGCACGCTCGCAAGCCTTGATCACCTGCTGGCGCGGGTCCTCGCGATAATGCTCCACGAGGGCGGGGATCTCCTCAAACGTTGCGCTCGCCAGCTCTCCGGCGACCTGCGATGCCGAAACCGAGCTCGTCATATTGGCCATACCAGGCCCTCCTTGCATGCAAATCAGATAAAAAGAAGGGCCACCCGAAGGTGACCCTTGTGTCCAAACGAGTGGACAGACGCTGCGATCTTCTTAGCGCTTCTCGGGGATGCGAGCAGCCTTGCCCACCTTGTCGCGGAGGTAGTACAGCTTGGCGCGACGGACGCGACCATGACGAACGACCTCGAGCTTGGCGATCTTGGGGCTGTGAAGCGGGAAGGTACGCTCAACACCGACACCGAAGGACATCTTGCGGACGGTGAAGGTCTCGCGGGCACCGGCGCCGGCCATGCGGATGACGTCGCCCTGGAAGACCTGGATACGCTCGCGGTCGCCTTCCTTAATGCGGTAGTGAACCTTGACGTTGTCGGCGACGCGAACCTGAGGAATGTCCTCGCGGATCTGCTGACGCTCGATTGCGCGGATGTAATCCATGTGCAATTCCTTACTCTTCTAGAGGTGCCGTACCACCTTGGCCGGCACGTAGTTGAACAAACGTATTCGAGTATACACGCGCGGGTTTGCGCTGCAAGAACAATTTTTTACGCAGACAAAAAGACAAAACCAGCACATGATAACCGCCCGCCTCACGAAATGAGACGGGCGGCATGAAGGGGGCTACGCTAGGCGTCTAAACCCAAAACGTTAGGCGGAACGC
The DNA here is from genome assembly GCA_902491935.1 of uncultured Collinsella sp. GTDB lineage: Bacteria > Actinomycetota > Coriobacteriia > Coriobacteriales > Coriobacteriaceae > Collinsella. Next base: position 2,005 of record CABUJN010000079.1, on the reverse strand, counting down.
TTGGCCTCGAGCTTGGCCTGAGCGGCGGCCAGGCGCGCGAGGGGCACGCGGTAGGGCGAGCAGGACACGTAGTCCACGTCGGCCACGTTAAACAGGCCCTTGATGGACTTGGGGTCGCCGCCGTGCTCGCCGCACACACCAAAGTGCATTTCGGGGTTGGTGGCTCGGCCCTTCTCGACAGCCATGCGCACCAGCTCGAGCACCGCGGTATCGATGGTCTCGAAGGGATTGTCCTTCAAGATCTTCTTATGCATGTACAGCGGGATGAACTTAGCCTCGGCGTCGTCACGCGAGAAACCGAAGGTGGTCTGGGTGAGGTCGTTGGTGCCAAAGCAGAAGAAGTCTGCGTGATGGGCGATCTCGTCAGCGACCATGCAGGCGCGCGGCAGCTCGAGCATCGTGCCCACGGGAATATTGAGCTCGACGCCCTCTTCGTCAGAAACCTCGGCGATCACGCGTTCGATAACCTCGCGGGTCTGGACATGCTCGGCCGTGATGGAAACGAGCGGAACCATGATCTCGGGGCGCGGATCGACGCCTTCCTTGATGAGGCGGGCAGCAGCCGTGGCAACGGCGCGAACCTGCATGAGCGGCAGATCGCTAAAGACGACGGACAGGCGCACACCGCGTAGGCCGAGCATCGGGTTGGACTCGACCATGCCGTCGATACGACGCAGGCGGGCGCGCAGGACGGCAAGCTCTTTCTCGCTGGCGCCAGCGGCTTCCTTCTTGGTGATGGCGACCTCGAGCTCGCGAGGATTATCCAGGAACTCATGAAGCGGCGGATCGAGCAGGCGGACGACCACATCGCGACCGGACATGGTCTTGAACATCGCCAGGAAGTCCTCGGTCTGAACCTTGAGCAGGTCGGCCAGGGCCTGCTGCTTCACGGCCTCATCGTCAGACAGGATAAAGCTCTGGATGATGTTCTTGCGGTCGCCCAGGAACATGTGCTCGGTGCGGCACAGGCCAATAGCCTCGGCGCCAAACTCGAGTGCGAGTGCAGCATCCTCGGGGTTGTCGGCGTTGACGCGCACATGGTTGGCATGGCCGCTGGTCTCGTCCAAACGGATTTCGTCGGCCCAGGACAGGATGGTGTCCAGGTCGCCGGTGAGCTCGGCCGAGACCAGATCAACGGCGCCGTCGACGACGATACCCTGGGTACCGTCGATGGAGATAACGTCGCCCTCGCGCAGCACGCGGTCACTGCCCTCGATACGCACGACCTTCTCAGCAGCGTCGATGTGGAAGCGCTCAACGCCGCAGACGCAGGGCGTACCCATGCCGCGAGCGATAACGGCGGCATGGCTCGTCTTTCCTCCGTGGCTGGTCAGAATGCCCTCGGCGGCAACCATACCCTTCAGGTCGTCGGGGTTGGTCTCCCAACGAACCAGAATGACCTTGTGGCCCTCGTTGGCGCGCGCGACGGCGTCATCACTCGAGAACACAACCTCACCCACGGCGGCACCGGGGCTGGCGTTCAGACCGCTGGCCAGCGCCTCGTACTTCTTGGAGGCATCGAACTGCGGGTGCAGGAGCTGGTCGAGTTGCGCGGGATCGATACGGCTCACGGCCTCTTCGCGGGTGATCAGGCCTTCCTCGACCATTTCGATGGCAATGCGCAGGGTGGCGGTGGCGGTGCGCTTGCCCACGCGTGTCTGGAGCATCCAGAGCTTGCCCTGCTCGATGGTGAACTCGATATCGCACATATCGCGGTAATGATCCTCGAGCGTCAGGAACACGCGCTCGAGCTCCTCACCTGCGGACTCGAGGCCCGGGGTGGTCTTGAGGTCAGCGATAGGCTCGGTGTTGCGGATGCCGGCAACGACGTCCTCGCCCTGGGCGTTGACCAGAAAGTCACCGTAAAACTCCTTGGTGCCGTCGGCCGGGTTGCGCGTAAAGGCGACGCCGGTCGCCGAGGTCTCGCCCTTATTGCCAAAGGCCATGGCCTGGACGTTGACGGCGGTGCCAAGGTCATCGGAAATGCCGTGCTGCTTGCGGTAGA
>CABUJN010000078.1:0-5888 GCA_902491935.1 uncultured Collinsella sp. | reverse complement strand
AGTTTTGCCTGATGGTCAGCATCAATAGCGAGCTGCGGCAAACTGTCTCAGTACTGCCACATGTGGTTGACGGGGCCGGAACCTTTGCCCATGTCAAAGCCGGCGGCGAGAGCGCCGGTTAGGTAGGCCTTGCCCGCGTTGACGGCATCGGCAAGATCCATGCCCTGGGCCAGCGCGCAGGCGATGGCGGACGAGAGCGTGCAGCCGGTGCCGTGCGTGTTGTCGGTCTCGATGCGCTTGTGGCGGAACCACGTGGTGAGTGGATCTCCCAGATGGTTGCCCTCGTCATCGAGTGGCGCGGGTTCGGCCAGTACATCGTTGGCCTCGTTGACAAGATGCCCACCCTTAACGAGGGATGCGCAACCAAAGCGGCGGGTGAGGAGCATGGCAGCATTTTGCTGCGTGCGCTCGGAGTCGACCTCGTAGTCGAGCAGGGCCATGGCCTCGGGAATATTGGGCGTGATAACCGTCGCTAGCGGGAACAGGCGGCGGGTGAGCGCCTCGGCGGCATCTTCGGCAATCAGCCGTGCGCCCGAGGTGGCTACCATGACGGGGTCGACGACCACGTTTGTCGCGTTCCAAGCGCTCAGGCGGTCGGCGATAACATCGATAATCTCGGCAGAGGAAACCATGCCAATCTTGACGGCGTTGGGGCGGATATCGTCAAAAACGGCATCGATCTGCGCCGCGACAATATCCGGGGAGATGTTCTGTACGGCGGTGACGCCCAGGGTGTTCTGTGCGGTGATAGCGGTGATAGCCGTCTCGGCATACAGGCGGTGCGCCGTGATGGTCTTGATGTCGGCCTGAATGCCGGCGCCACCGCTGGAATCGGATCCTGCGATGGATAGAACGGCAGGTACCTTACTGCGATCCATGTTCGCTCCCTTGTTCGGTTGGAATCAAATGGGTCTATAAGCCAGCATTATAAAGATGCCCGGGCCGACTCTATGTCGAACCCGGGCGGGCGATGCAATCTTTACGCAAATGCAAGCAAATGTTCACACGTCAACAATTGACAGGCACCAGCTCGCCGCCAGAAGCGGCCGCGGCGACAGGGCTAGTCCTCCATGCCGAGGTCGATCGTGGTGCCCTCGAAGATCTTGTTGACGGTGCGGACGGCGCACATCTTGCCACACATGGTGCAAGTGCCCTCGGTGGCGGCGGGGGACTCCTCGTAGCGCTTCTTGCCCGTAACCGGGTCGAGCGCGCACTTCCACATGGCGTCCCAGTCGAGCTTGCGGCGTGCCTGGCCCATCTTGTCATCCATGTCGCGGGCGTGGGGCACCTTTTTGGCGATGTCGGCGGCGTGTGCGGCGATCTTGGTGGCCATGAGGCCGTCGAGCACATCCTGGGCGTTGGGCAGGCATAGGTGCTCTGCCGGTGTCACGTAGCACAGGAAGTCGGCACCGGAGCTGGCGGAGATGGCGCCGCCGATGGCAGCGGTGATGTGGTCGTAACCAACGCCGATATCGGTCACCAGCGGCCCGAGCACATAGAACGGAGCATTGTGGCACAGGCGCTTCTGCAGTTTCATGTTGGCGGCGATCTCGTCGAGCGCCATGTGACCCGGGCCCTCGACCATGACCTGGACGCCGGCGGCCCAAGCGCGCTTGCACAGCTTGCCCAGCTCGATCATCTCAGCGGTCTCGGTGGCGTCGTTGGAGTCGTAGAGGCAGCCCGGGCGGCAGGAGTCGCCGAGCGAAATCGTCACGTCGTACTCGTGGCAAATCTCGAGCAACTCGTCGTAGAACTCATAGAACGGGTTCTCGTTACCGGTGACCTCCATCCAGCCAAACAGCAGTGAGCCGCCGCGGCTCACGATGTTCATCAGGCGGCCGGTCTCCTTAAAGGTCTTGGTGACCGACTTGTTGATGCCGCAGTGAATGGTCATAAAGTCCACGCCGTCCTCGGCATGCGCGCGCACGACTTCGAACAGGTCGTCCTTGGTGAGCTTGACCAGCGGCTTTTCCATGTAGCCGATGGCGTCGTACATGGGGACGGTGCCTACCATGAGCGGCGTCTCGTCGATGAGCTGCTGGCGGAACTGGCGCGTCTTGCCCGAGTTGGAGAGGTCCATGATGGCGTCGGCGCCAAAGTCCTCGGCGATCTTGACCTTCTTCCATTCCTCGGCGGCATCGGCCTTGTCGCCCGAGATGCCCAAGTTCACGTTGACCTTGGTGGACAAGCCCTCACCGACGCCAAAGGCGCGCATGCCCTTTTTGATGTGCACGATGTTGGCGGGAATGGCGATGCGGCCGTCGGCCACGCGCTCGCGGATGTACTCGGGGTCGCGATGCTCGCGCTCGGCGACCTCCTTCATCTGCGGTGTGATCTGCCCGGCGCGGGCGAAGTCGATTTGCGTGACGAGCTTGGGCTCGGTCTGTGTGCTCATTGGCACGGCTCCCTTCGTTGGCATTACCCATATCAGGTTTGCGGGTCAGGGCGGGCGCGCCCAGTCTCAGCCTGCCGTCTTGTCCTGCAAGCTCCCCGTTTATGTGGTGGGCTCAAGTATAGCCTGAATGGGTACGATTGGGCCAACAAGCGTGCCTGTGGGGAGGCGAACATGGAAGACAAGCATCTATATCGAGAGACACAATGGAATGTATCGGCCGAGGAAAGCCGTGCGCACCATGGCCTTGTCGCGATTGGTTTTGCGGTGCTTGCCGTGTTGGTGATTGCCTTTTGTATTTGGACGTTCGGCGGTCGTGGCGGCGTCACCTGGGGGTTTGAAGCCGACGATGCCCTGCCGATTATGACCATGAAAGTTTCTGGTGGCAACACGGTTGCCGCACCGGGCGACTATTGGTATCCGCGCGACGAGTTTGTGCAGCTGCAGTTGAGCGGCGGGTCTATTCCGGGCGAAGAAATCGAACGCGTGACGTTTGATGAGGCACTCAAAACACTCATGGTGAAGCTCAAAGATCAGGGCGATGTGCCCACGACCATGGATATCGCTCTGACGGAGTGGCGTCTGGAACCTCCGTCGGGCGTTACGGTATCCGACGTAGAGCACGTTAAGATTACCTACCAAGATGGCTCGACGAGCGAGATTGCAAAGGCCGATGGCTTGGCGGAGTAACGGGGTGTTTGGAAACGGCGGGCCTATAGTGCCTGCGCGTTCATGAAAACCAGGGTGTTTTTGTCTGAAAGCTCGGGGATGTGCCGATAGCCGATATTGAATGCGGTAAGTTCGCTTGCATCCTCGAGCTTGTTTTCTGCCATCCACCGCACCATGGAGCCGCGTGCCTTTTTGCTGGCGGTCGACTGTTGGATGGGCCTCCCGTTGCGGATGCCCTCGCCAAAGAGGCATGTGACGGCTGTGGCGTCGCCCGCGAGGTGGGGCAGAACGGCTTTGGCATACTCTACGCTGGCGAGGTTGACGATCGTGGTGTTTGAGCCTGCCGGGGCGATAGCCCGCGCGAGCTTATCGCTCCAAAATGCGTAGAGGTCTCGGGCACCGTCGACGACAAGCTTCGCGCCCATCTCCAGCCGATACGGTTCGACGGCATGAAAGGGACGAACGCACCCGTAGAGGCCGGAGAGGATCCACAGATGGTCTTGCAGCCATGCGAGCTGTGCGGAATCCATCACCTCGGGTGCCATGCTCTGGTATTGAATGCCGTGATAGGACATGACGGCAGGGGAGAGGTGACGGGCGAGTGCGGGATTGTCGAGATCGCCGCTTTTCAGGATGGGCCCGAACTCATGCAGTGTGTTGAGGCAAGGTCCCAGCAGTTTGTCACTCACGTTCCACAGCGCCTGCAGGCCGCCGCTGCCTTCATTCCGCTCGATATCTAGCAGTGCGCGGTGGAGGCGAGCCGTCTCGCGCACAAAGGGTGGGATGCCCAGGACTTCAAAAGCATCTTGTGCCGCGCGCATTTGCTTGGCGGGCGAAATGATGACCTGCAGCATGGACTCTCCTCTGCCAAAAAAGAAATTGCGGTGGAATACGGTCTGTTTTGGCCGTTTATGGGCCAGTTTAGTCCGTATTTCACCGCAACTGATGAAGGGTTGGTTAGGCTCGCTCGAGGAAGGCTTTGTAGCCGCGGTAGGCCTCGTAGATATCGGCCTTGTTGGCGACCTCCCACAGGGCGTGCATGGACAGGACGGCAACGCCGGAGTCGATGACGTTCATGCCGTACTTGGCCATGATGTAGGCGATGGTGCCGCCGCCACCAGCGTTGACGCGGCCGAGCTCGCAGGTCTGGAAGTCCACGCCGGCCTCGTCCATGATGTCGCGGACGAGGGCCACATACTCGGCGTCGGCGTCGTTAGAGCCGCCCTTGCCGCGGCTGCCCGTGTACTTGTTAAAGCACAGGCCGCGACCCATGAAGGCGGCGTTCTTGGTCTCGAACTTGCCGGCATAGCCCGGGTCGAAGCCGGCGGACACGTCGGAGGAGAGCATACGGCTGCGGGCGAGCGCGCGGCGCAGAGCCAGCGGGCTGTCCTCGCCGGCGAGCATCATGATCTCGGCGACGGTGTTCTCGAAGAAGCGACTCGTCATGCCGGTGGCACCCACGGAACCGATCTCCTCCTTGTCGACGATGAGCGTGATGCTCGTGCGCTCCACGTTGGTGACGTTGATCTGGGCGAGCATGGAGGGGTAGGCACAGACGCGGTCGTCATGGCCATAGCCCAGAATCATGGAGCGGTCGAGGCCCATGTCGCGGGCGGGGCCGGCGGGCACGACCTCGATCTCGGCGGAGAGGAAGTCCTCCTCCTCGACGTCGTACTGCTCCTTGAGGATATCCAGGAACATCTGCTTGACGGGCTCCTTGGGGGCGTCCTTGTCGTCCTCATCGAACTTGACGGGACGGCCGCCCACGATCACGTCGAGGATCTCGGCGTCGACGGCGTCTTTGGCAGGCTTAGACATCTGCTCGCTCGAGAGATGGATCAGCAGGTCGGAGATGGTAAAGACCGGATCGTCCGCCTTGTCGCCGATATTGATGTCGACGGTGGTACCGTCCTTTTTGCAGATGACGCCCACGAGTGCGAGCGGGGAGGCTACCCAGTGGTAGCTCTTGACGCCGCCGTAGTAGTGCGTGTCGAGATAAGCCATGTCGCCGGCCTCGAAGGCGGGGTTCTGCTTAAGGTCCAGGCGCGGCGAGTCCACGTGCGCGCCCAGGATGTTAAAGCCCTGCTCGAGCGGGGCGGTGCCCAGATTGACGAGCATAAGGTCCTTGCCGTGGTTAGCGGCATACACCTTGTCGCCTGCCTTAAGCTCGCGGCCTGCGGCGATTACGGTCTCCAGGTCGACGTATCCCGCCTCCTCGGCCATCTTGATGCCGGCCTTGACGCACAGGCGCTCGGTCTTGTTCTCACTCAAAAACTGCTTATAGCCGCGGCAAAGCTCCTCGAGCTCCTCGATTTGCTGTGGCGTGTACTTTTTCCATGCGCAGGGACGCTCCATGACGCAGGCTCCTTTCGGATCGATCGTGCTGGTTGATGTACCGTGAGCCATCGTATCACGCGCGGGCTCACGGTGGCGGGGGAGCTTGATGTGAGGTGGCCGCGGGGCGGGGAGCGTGTAAACTGGAGTGAGCAAACCGTGCCCAGCCCAAAGCGAGGTATTCAATATGTCTGACAAGCGCCGCACCTTTGCCGTTATCGACGGCAACTCGCTCATGCATCGCGCCTTCCACGCCGTGCCGCCGACCATGAACGCGCCGGACGGTCGCCCCACCAACGCGATCTTTGGCTTTCTGAACATGTTTCTCAAGATGATCGATGCCTTTAACCCCGACGGCGTCGTCGTGGCGTTTGACAAGGGTAAACCGCGCGTGCGCATGGAGATGCTGCCGCAGTATAAGGCGCAACGCCCGCCCATGGACCCCGATCTGCACGCGCAGTTTCCGATGATCAAGGAGCTGCTCGGTGCGCTC
>CABUJN010000077.1:0-6178 GCA_902491935.1 uncultured Collinsella sp. | reverse complement strand
TCAACATCTCTATGACGGCAGAGGAGACGGCCAAACGCATCAAGAAGAGCCAGACCGACTCCGAGCGCATGATCACGTTCGATCCCGAGAACCGCCCCGGCGTGTCCGGCCTGCTTTCGACCGCCGCCATCTGCACCGGTCGCTCCGAGGTCGAGATTGCCGAGGAGATCGGCATGGGCGGCTCCGGCCAGCTCAAGAAGTACGTGACCGAGGCCGTCAACGAGTACTTCGCGCCGATCCGCGAGCGCCGTCAGCGCTACGAGAACGATCTGGACTATGTAAAGGACGTCCTGCACGAGGGCAACCGTCGCGCCAACGAGATCGCCGATCAGACCCTGGCAGAGGTTCAGGACGCCATGGGCATGGTGTACTAGACCGATCTGCTGGCTTGAGCTTTCGATTGCTTTAGGGCGGGCGCTACGGCGTCCGCCTTTTTTGATGCCCGACCTGTTCGGCTCCGCCCATCGCACTCCCCCGACAAACAGGAACAGGCCCGCCGGCAGTTAGTTGCCAGCGGGCCTGTTCCCGAAGTACACCGTTGAATCGCACAGAGGGGAGGAATGCGAATCAAACTCAACAGGGCAGGCTTTTTCATCGCCTATTGCCTGCTCCGTTGCTGAATACAATATAGTTCACCGTGGTTTACTTTCTAGCGTCAATATGCTCCGCCACACCTTCTCCATAAGTTAGCCCAGGTAAACCTGCAACGGAAAACCACCCCAAAGGGGACAGGCACCTTTGTGGTGGTTTTGACCACGGCAGAGCTGTTAGAGTGCGGCAGGCCAACGACAGACGGCCAGGTCGACGTGCATGTCGTCCTTAAACGCCACACCCTCCCCTAGCAAAAGCTCACGTTGAGCATCGGGACCGCCAAAAGCAAAACCCTCGCATATGCGCCCGTCGGCAAACACCACGCGGTGACAGGGAATCTCGCCGGGGCGCGGATTGCTATGCAGGGCATACCCCACATACCGCGCACTTCGTGGTCGACCGGCAAGCAGCGCCACCTGACCATACGTGGCGACCATCCCCTCGGGGATCTGCTCGACCACCTCGTACACCCGTTCAAAAAAGCCCTCAGACGCCATTGCGTGCTCCTTTCAACCGAACCCAGCATAAACCACCACAAAGGTACCTGTCCCCTTTGTGGTGGTTTTGACCGGAAAGCTAGTTGGCGGGGCGGAAGAAGGCTACGGCTACGGCGCCGGGACCTACGTGGGTGCCGATGGTGGCGCCGATAGTGTGGACGGGCAGCTCGCCCTCGGTGTGGCCAGCCCACAGCGCCGCACTGTCATCGATATACTTCTTGAGCACCGCGTCCGAAAGGCCCGTATAGCCGAGCGCCAGCGGCATGGAGAAGTCGACGCCGCCCGCCTGCTCGACCTTCTGGTTCAACAGGTTTCGACCGTTTTTGGAACCGCGTGCCTTGCCCAACTGCACGATGAGGCCGTCCTCGGCGGCCACGACCGGCTTCACGTTGAGTAGCGTACCCACAGCGCCGGCCGCAGCAGACAGACGGCCGCCGCGCACCAGGTACTCCAGCGTCTCGAGCAGGCCGATAACCACCACACGGTCGCGCACGGCCTCGACCGCTGCCGCAATCTGGGCCGCACTACGGCCCTCGTCCACCAGGCGCAGCGCATACTCGACCAGCACGCGCTCGCCCAGCGTCACGTTATTGCTATCAACCACGTACACGTCGCCGCCCGGCGCCTCGGCAAGTGCCGTACGAGCACTCTGGTTGGTGCCCGAAAGCTTGGCGCCCACGGTAATAATCACAGCCTCGTCGCCGGCCTCACGCGCTTCGGCAATCGCCTGTGAAAAGGCATACGGGTTGACCTGACCAGTCTTGGGCAGCTCATCGCGCTCCACGAGCATCTCGTAAAAGCGCTGGTGATCGATGTCGACGCCATCCATATACACATCGGTGCCAAAGGTGACGGACAGCGGCAGAACACGCAGAGCGGGGTGCTCAGCCGGCGTCATATCGCTCGCGGAATCGGTAATAATACGAATGGACATAGCGAATCCTTTCTTGCGCGGACCTCGCGCGGGGAATTTTGACAGCAATGCCCCGGCACGGTATACGCGCTCAAACGGGACTATGCAGTTGTTAATTGGAAGCAAATGCCTTGGCGGCCTTATATCTCGCGCAAGGTGTTGAGAATCGTACGCAGCGACGCGTACATCTGCTCGCGCTGCTCCACGCCCATGGCCTTACCGGTGGTGTCGAGCACTTCGCGAATGATGCGGTCCGCCTCGCTCATGCTCTCGCCGCCCAGAGCGGTCAGGCGCACCGGAGCACGATACTTAACGGCGGCATCGCCCGAATCATCGACCTCGACGTAGCCACCCTCCTCCAGATGCGCGAGCGTACGCGAGACGGCGGCGCGGGTCACGCCTGCCATGCGAGCCAGGTCGGCGCCAGTCAGGCCATCCTTGCTGCGCTCAAGATAGTACAGGCACATAACGTCGGAGCCCTTGAGACCCAGCCTAGCGCCCTCAGACGTCTTAATGCGCTGGATCTCCTTGTAGAGTCCGCTGATCAGTCCGACAAAGTCCTCGAAACGTGTCTCGTCGCTCTGCTGCATGGGAGACGACCGCCTTTCGCTTGCATAATGCTAACGGGTAAACATCTTAGTCGCATAAGGCGACACCCGTACCCAAATACCCCATTTGTTAACCCATCAACATAAAAACCACCACAAAGGGGACAGGCACCTTTGTGGTGGTTTGGGGCATCAATAGGTTCTAGGCGCCGCTACAGTTCCACGCAAGGATTGTCGCGGGTCACAAGCGTCTTAATGACAACCGTCGCTCCCAGATAGCGCTCAAGCAGCTCGGCTAAGCGATCGATCGCAGCCTGGCAATCCCCCATCCGCTCGGGCTCCACGCACTCAATCGCCAGGAACGCATCGGCCGAATCATCGGACAGCGCCGTGCGAACGCCGTCGCGCCAGTTCCAGCAGCGGCACACAGCGCCCGCATCGTCGATGTAGGCGAGCTCGCCGGGCAGCGTCGGATCGTCCGCCTCCTCGCCAAGCGGCAAGAACGCATCGCCACCGTCGGTCACCTTCAGGCGAAGGTCCCCCTCGATCGCATGCAGATCCTCGCCTCCCACGGGCAGCGCGTAGGTCAGCGACACCGTGTTGTAAATATCCACCGCGGGCGTAATGTGGCCCACCGGCTTGCCTTTGAGCACGCGTTTGAGCAAGTTCTCGATCGAGCAGCGCGCGCCTTTCTTGGTCTTGAACAGACGATAGGCCTCGCGCCATGCCTTGACCGGTGCGTTCTCGCTGATAGTGTCGCTGGTCAGATGACGCTCCGCATCGATATTGGCGCGGTCGAGCAACGCCGCAATCGCATCCACGTCCTCTTGAGGAATCTGAGCCGTGGGCTTCATGCCCTCCACGACCACAACACCGACCGCTGCCTGCGGAAACAGCTCCCAGAATGAATCCTCGGCAATAAAGCTCTTCATACGCTCTCCCTTCATTGTGCGCGCCCGAGTGAGGGCGCCTAAACAAAAAGCGCCCTTACAACGGCCACCTTCAAAGTCCTACGGTGCCGTCACAAGAACGCTTGCGCTGTCCCCATCCGGAGAAGGGGACGATATGTCAGGCGTATTGTAACCCGAGTCATCCACGCGAGCAAAACCACCACAAAGGTGCCTGTCCCCTTTGTGGTGGATATGGACTCACGGCGAAGCTAGTGGCGGAGTCCCAGCAGGCCGCGGCCGCGATGACGGGCCTCAGCGGACACCTGGGCATGCGGGCCGGCGGCCTTGACAGACTCGGGCAGGTGCGAGTACTTCTTCTCGAAGTTCTCCTCGAACATCACCGCCAGGTTGTGCGCGGCCTCGTCATAGCGCGCGGTGCTCTGCCAGTATTGGCGCGGCACCAGGATGCCATCGGGCACGCCGTGGCACGTCGTGGGAATGTCGACGTTAAAGATGTCGTCGTGCACGAACTCGCTGTCCTCGATGGTACCATCGAGGGCGCGCGCGACCAGCGAGCGCGTGTAGGCCAGCTCGATGCGATGGCCCACGCCGTAGCCGCCGCCAATCCAGCCGGTGTTGACCAGGTACACGCGCGTGCGGCCGTCGGCAATGCGCTCGCCAAGCATCTTGGCGTAAACCATGGGGTCGAGCGGCATAAACGGCTCGCCGAACAGCGAGGAGAACGTGGGCGTGGGCTCGGTGACGCCGACCTCGGTGCCGGGAATCTTAGCCGTAAAGCCCGTCACAAAGTGGTACATGGCGGCATCGGCCGTCAGGCGTGAGATGGGCGGCAGCACGCCAAAAGCGTCGCAAGTCAGGAACAGCACGACACTCGGAGTGGTGCCCATGCCCTTAGTCCACGCGTTAGGAATGTGCTCCACGGGATAGGCCACGCGCGTGTTGTGCGTGATCGAGATGTCGTCATAGTTGGGCTTGCGGTTCTCGTCGAGCACCACGTTTTCGCAAATGGCGCCAAAACGGACGGCGTTGAAGATCTCGGGCTCGTGGAAGGCGTCCAGGCCCTCGCATTTTGCGTAGCAGCCACCCTCAATGTTGAAGATACCCATGTCGGACCAACCGTGCTCGTCGTCGCCGATCAGCAGGCGCGTGGGATTGGCCGAAAGCGTGGTCTTGCCGGTGCCGGACAGGCCAAAGAACACGGCGGTCTCGTGCGTGACGGGATCCATGCTGGCCGAGCAGTGCATGGGCAGCACGTCGTCCTCGACGGGCAGCAGGTAATTCATAACGCTGAAGATGGACTTTTTGATCTCGCCGGAGTAGCCGGTACCCGCGACCAAAATCACGCGCTCCTGGAAGTTGATGACCACGGCGGCGCTGGAGTTGAGGCCCTTGATGGCAGGGTCGCATTGGTAGCCCGGCGCGGCGAGCACGCAGAAGTCCGGCTCGCCGGTGCGCGCGATTTCGCGGGCGAGCGGGCGGGCGAGCATCTGCTTAATGAAGAGCGCCTGGCTGGCACGCTCGCAGGCGACGAGCAGGCGGCGCGTATGGTTGCGGTCGGCGCCGGCCATGCCGCGGGTGACGAACACATCGCGCTCGTTGAGATAGTCGACGATGCCGGCTTTGATGACCTCGTAGCTTTCGACGGACAGCGGGCGGTTGACGGCGCCCCAGGCAATCTTGTCGTGGACATCGGGGGTGTCAACGATAAAGCGGTCGTTGGGCGAACGTCCGGTACGCTCCCCCGTCTCGATCACCAGCGCGCCGTTGGATGCCATGCGGCCTTCGTTGCGGCGGATGGCATGCTCGACGAGCTCGGCTGCCGGCAGGTCAACCAGCAGGCGGGGCTGGTTCTCAGCGGGGTCTTCGACCAGCGTAATGCCAAAATTGGACAGAACTTCTGCAGGGGTAACACCAGGCATGGGGCCTCCTTTAAAAACGCGGCACGTGGACGCGGCGCGCACTTTACTCACGTAAAGCCCGTTGTACCCGATATGCAAAAACGTTTTTGCGGCAAGGGCGGCAAGCCCGCCCAACGGTCAAAAATCGCAGGCAAGCGGCCCAGTCATTGGGGACGTTCTTAAACGACTAGTCATTGGGGACACTCTTGAACAGGCAACATTCAAGGAGCGTCCCCGGATGCCGGCACTTAGGGACGTTCCCAAAGTGCCGGCACATAAGGAACGTCCCTAAGTGCCGACTACAGCGGCAGGCCTTGGCCGAGCATGGCTATGGCGCTCATCAGGACCAGCATGCCGGCAGCGTAGGGCAGCACCGCGCCCAGAAGCTCGGCGTCCTTACCGCGCACGTGAACGGCGGCAAGGCCAATGGCGAGGGTCTGCGGCGAAATCATCTTACCGGCGGCGACACCCAGGGCGTTCAGCGCGACCATCCAGTAGTCACTCACACCCAGCGCCGAAGCGGCCTGGCTCTGAATGGGACCAAACAGCATGCCCGAGGACGTGCCCGAACCGGTCACGAACGCACCGACGGCACCGATCCACGGAGCCAGAATCGGGTACAGCCCACCGGCGACGGCAATGCAAAACGCACTGATCGACGAGATCATGCCCGCATAGCCCATCACCTTGGCGCAGCCCAGCACCGAAAGCATCGTGATTACCGTCGGCATCATCTGCTTGACGGTCGCGGCCAGCACCTCGCCCATCAGACGCGGCGAAGCGCCCTGAATCGCACCGCCGATAAACGCGGCCAGGAAGA
>CABUJN010000076.1:0-6205 GCA_902491935.1 uncultured Collinsella sp. | reverse complement strand
AACACCCTGGGAGACCTTGATGGCGTCGAGGTCCTCGGGGTTCACGCCCTGGGCCAGCGCCTCCTCAATCTTGCGCTCCTCCTGAGCCTTAGCAGCCTCGCGCTCGCGCTTCTCCTTGCGCTTCTTGCGGCGACCGGTGGACTCGCGAGAGGCCTCCTCGACGGCGGCGCGGGCCTCCTCGAGCACCTTCTCGCGGCTGTACTCCTCGGCCTCGCGAGCCATGCGGCTGTAGTGGTCCTCTTCGTTGTTGTGACCGCCCTTGCGTTTCTTGCCCTTGCCCTGCTTGTCGGGGTTGGGGAAGTCCATGCCAGCAGCGACGTTGTTGCTGGCGTTGGTGCGATGGCTGTGCGGACGGCTCTCGGAGGCGTTGCGCTCGGAGTTGTTGTCGGAGGCGTTGCGATCGTTACGACGGCCACCGCGGCGGTCGTTGTTGCCGCCACGACGGTTACCGCGCTCGGCGGCGCGCTCGGCCTTGGCCTTGTCCTCGGCGTCTTTCTTCTCCTTGAGCACGGTCTCCTGTGCGGCGATCTGGTCGAGGAGCGAACGGAAGCGCGAACCGGAGTCGGAAGCGGGAACGGCGCGGCGCTGGGCCTCGCGGGCAGCCTCCTCCTTCTCGCGGGCAAGGCGCTCCTGCTCGGCCTTCTTCTTGGCCTCGGCCTCGGCGCGGGCAGCCTCCTCGGCAGCCTGGGCTGCGGCAAACTGGCGGCGCTCCTCCTCGCGGGCCTTCTCGGCGGCGATGCGCTCGCGCTCGGCCTCAGCGGCGCGAGCGGCCTCCTCGGCGGCAGCTGCCTGCTCCTCGGCCTGCTTGGCGGCCTCGACTTCCTGAGCGCGGGCCTCGATCACCGAGGCGAGCTGCTTGCGGACCATGGCGACATAGGCGTCCTCCAATGTGGAGGAAGCGGACTTAGCGGGAATCTTCATATCGGCGAGATGACCCATCAGTTCCTTGGAGGTCATGCCGAACTCTTTGGCCAGGGTGGACACACGGACTTTTGCCATATGACTTCACCTACCCTTTCTGGCACCTTGGGTGCCTAGAGACTGAACGAGCGTGGGAGACGCGCCGGGACCCGCCCGGCGCGACCGCGCGCTAGATCAGGTCCTCCGCATCATCGAAGGCGTCGGTGTCGTGGACACCGCAGAAACGGGAGCCAGGACGAGCCTGGTTGCGGCACTGGATGCCGTCCTCGGACACGTACTCGCAGCGACGGACGTCCTCGTCCTCCTCGTCACCGATCAGGTCGGCGGCGGGCTCCTCGTGAACGGGAACGTTCTTGAGGATGTCGGCGGCAAGCGTCTCGGACTTGATGTCGATGTGCCAGCCGGTCAGGCGCGCGGCGAGGCGGGCGTTCTGGCCCTCCTTGCCGATGGCGAGGGACAGCTGGTCATCGGGCACGATGACGCCGGCGTAGGCCTTCTCCTCGTCGATGAGGACGCGGGTGACCTTAGCGGGCGACAGGGCGTTGGCGACGTAGACGGCAGGATCGGCATCCCACAGGATGACGTCGACGCGCTCGCCGCGGAGCTCGCCCACGACAGCGCGAACACGGCTGCCCTTGGGGCCGACGCAGGCGCCCACGGGATCCAGACGGTCGTCGAGCGAGTGGACGGCGACCTTGGAGCGCTGACCGGGCTCGCGGGCGATCGACTTGATCTGGACGGTGCCCTCATAGATCTCGGGCACCTCCTGCTCAAACAGACGACGCATGAGCTCGGGGTGGGTACGGGAGATGACAATCGGCGGACGGCTGTGCTCGCCACGAACCGGCTGCAAGTTGGAGTTGGGGTCGCGAACGTCGATGATCACGGCCTTGATGTGCTGGTTGTGCAGGTAGCGCTCGCCCATCGGACGCTCGTTGCGCTCGTTCTCGTAACGACGCTGATCGAAGTGCGGCAGCTCGGCCTCGACGCCCTCGCGGATCTTGACGATCGTGAAGTCGGGCGTGGACTGCAGCACGGTGCCGCTGATGAGGTCACCGATGCGGCCGGAGAACTCCTCATAAATCTGCTCGCGGGCGGAGTTGCGCACGATGGCGTTGATCTCGGCCTTGGCGTGCTGGGCGGCGATGCGGCTCGTGTTCTTGGGGGTGACGTCGATCTCCTCGAACTCGGTGAAGTTGCCCTCCTCGTCCATGGAATCGTCGATCGGCTCCAGGCGGTAGACATAGATCTTGCCGGTGGTGCGGTCGATGGTCACCTTGGCGCCCCACTCAAGATGCAGGATCTCGGCATAGCTCTTGGCGAGCGACTGCTCCAGGCGGTCGATCAGGTAGAGCTGGTCGATGTGCTTCTCCTGGCAAAGTTCCATCAGGGCGGACATCATGTCGGATGCTGCCATCTTACTTTCCTTCCTTCGCGGGCTTGAAGTCGTAGGTGGGCTTCAACTTGCACTTTTTAACATCAGAGAAATCGAGGGTGACGGACTCGCCGTCCTCGAGCTCGAGGGTCACGTTCGCCTCGGTGGCGGCGGCAATCTTGCCGGCGTACTTGCGACGGCCCTCGGTGGCGGTGGAGGTGAGCTCGCAGTTCTCGCCCACAAAGCGGGCAAAGTCACTCGGGCGGCGCAGCGGGCGCGCCATGCCCGGGCTCGACACCTCGAGCGTATAGCTCGAAGAGATGGGGTCGAGCTCCTCAATCACATCGCCGACCCACTTGGTGTTGGCCGTGACGTCGTTGAGCGACAGGCTCTGACCCTCGGCACCCTCGATACGCACGCGCACGCAGGGGGCCTTGGTGGCACCCACGAGCTCGACGTCGACGATGTCGACATCGTGCTGGGGAGCGACGGCCTCGAGCGCGTCGATGATCGCCTGCTCGGTCTTGGTCTTGACCATTGCGGCACCTCCATCCATACAAAAAAGAAGCGGGGCCGAAACCCCACTTCTTTCAATTACAACTTCATTTGCAAGCAAACTATACCAATAGCTGCGGAAACGTGCAAGCACAGTACGAATCTGCAGGTCAGCGTGCGCACAGCTTCTCCACAAGAATAGGACAATTGGACTAAAGACTCCATGAGGCAAGCGTCCGAGGGTCCAAGAACGGGCCATACGTCCCAATCCACAGGCCCGTTCGAACCCCAAGGGCATTCCTTCCCGAGCCCCTATCGATCAGACTTACGCTAAGGGCATTCTGCAACAAGCCAGCCAGCAAGTCGCGCAACGACGAACCTTTCCAAATCCTCTACGGCAAGGAGGCACCCATGAAACGCCTAGGCACCCTCTGCATGACTGCGCTCGCCATCGCAACGTGCTCGTTGGCCCTCTTGGGCTGCGGCAACGCGAATGGCAAAACCGGAACATGCGAACCGAACCCTGGCAGCACAAAAGCCATCGAGAAAACGGCACCATCGGAGAGCTTCGACAAAATAAACGAAGACATCGTCGATCCCCAGGGCCTGGGTCCCGACCCTCAAGAACAGTTCCCCATCGACCTTGAGGTAGACGAGAACGTCCATGTTACCTGCGTGGGCAAGGACACCGACGGCTACGGGGACGCCGCGCTCGTCTTTACGGTGTCCAACAACACCGGTGTCGACATGATGTTTGGCGATGTGGACTCTTATGCCTACGTCAACGGTAAGGTCCGCGACGTGCGCATGCGCCAGCAGGTCGCAGCGGGCGAGGAAACGCGCGCCATGCTCACCTTTGTGGGCACCTTCGACGATCCGGACTTTGATGTGAACAACGACCTCAACGACATCTACCTCAACATTTGGATGTTCGAAGAGGCAACGGGCAACGTTTACTTTAGGGACCTGGTACACATCCCGTAGAAGACGCTGCGACGCACTAACTAAGCAGGGCATAAAACACAAGACGAGGGACGGCCCAACCGGATCGCCCCTCGTCTTTTATGCGTCAGCTTTGCGCGCAGTACTTACTTGACCACCAGGTTGACCAGCTTGCCGGGCACGCAGATGGCCTTGACGACCGTCTTGCCCTCGAGCCACTTGGCGACGGCGGCCTCGGCGGCAGCCTGCATATCCTCATTGGAGGCATCGCGGGCAACGTCGACGCGGCCGCGGACCTTGCCGAGCACCTGGACCACGATCTGCACCGTGTCCTCAACGGACTCGGCCAGGTCGAACTCGGGCCAGGCGGCGGTGTAGGCGTTGCCCTCGCAGCCGAGTGCCTCGTGCCACAGCTCGTCGGCCCAGAACGGGCAGATAGGGGCAAGGACGCTCACGATATCCTTAGCCACGCCGTAGCACAGAGCCTTGTCGCGGTCAGCACCCTCAGTGGCGTTGAGATAGGCGCTCGCCGCGTTGACGAGCTCCATGACGGCCGAGATCGCGGTGTTGAACTGGCCGCGGTCGAAGTCCTCAGTGCACTTGGCGATGGTGCGGTGACGCTCGCGATAGAGCTTCATCGCAACCTCGTCGAGCGCGGACTTGTCGAAGGCCACGTTGGCGTCACCGGACTGGACGAGCTGCCAAACGATACGCCAGGCGCGCTTGATAAAGCGGTTGGCGCCCTCGACGGCCTTGGGATCCCAGTCGAAGTCCTTCTCGGGCGGGGCGATAAACAGGATCGCCAAACGCATGGTGTCGGCACCGTAGGGCTCGATGACCGAGCTCGGGGGCACGACATTGCCCTTGGACTTGGACATGGTGTCGCCGTTCTCGTCCTTGACCATGCCCTGGCACAGCAGGTTGGTGAAGGGCTCGTCCACGCTCAGAAGGCCCAGGTCGCGCAGTGCCTTGGTAAAGAAGCGGCTGTAGAGCAGGTGCAAAATAGCGTGCTCGATGCCGCCGATGTAGTTATCGACGGGCATCCAACGGTCGGCGGCCTCACGGGAGAAGGGCAGCTCAGTGTTGTGCGGATCGGTATAGCGCAGGTAATACCAGCTGGAGCAGGTAAAGGTGTCCATGGTATCGGTCTCGCGCTTGGCCGGGCGGCCGCAGACCGGGCAGGTGGTCTCGTAGAACTCCTTGCACTCGGCAAGGGTTTCGCCAGCGCCCAGGTCCAGGTTCTCGGGCAGCGTCACCGGCAGCTGATCCTCGGGCACGGGCACGATGCCGCAGTGCTCGCAGTGGATGGCCGGGATGGGGTTGCCCCAATAGCGCTGACGGGAAATGAGCCAGTCGCGCAGACGGAACTCGACCTTGCGACGACCACAGCCCATGGCCTCGAGGTCGGCCACGATCGCAGCCTCGCCCTCGGAGTGCTTGCCGCCGCGCATGCCGGTGTACTTGCCGGACTGGACGAGCGTGCCCTCGGCAGCGTGAGCGCAATCCCAGTCGACGGTCTCGGCATGGAAGGTATCGATGGTCTCGCCGCTGGCCTCGACGGCAGCACGATCGTCATCGTCCAGGATGATCGGCACGATCGGCAGGTCGTACTTACGGGCAAACTCAAAGTCGCGCTGGTCGCCACAGGGAACGGCCATGACGGCACCGGTACCGTAGTCGGCAACGACATAATCGGCAACCCACACGGGGACCTTCTCGCCGTTGACGGGGTTTACCACATAGCGGCCCGTGAAGGCACCGTGCTTCTCGAGGGTACCCTGGGCACGCTCGACGGCAGAGATATGCTTGGAGTCCTCGACGATCTTGGTGACGGCATCCTCGTACTCCGTGCCCTCGACGAGCTCGTGCAGGCCGGCGTACTCGGGAGCCAGGACAAAGAAGGACACGCCAAAGAGTGTATCGGCACGTGTGGTAAAGACGGTGATCTTGCCCTCATCGCCCTCGATGGGCTCGCCATCCTGGTCGCACAGGGTAAAGTCGACCTCGGCGCCCTCGGAGCGACCGATCCAGTTGGCCTGCATCTGCTTGACGCGCTCGGGCCAGCCAGGGAGCTTCTCCAGGTCGTCGAGCAGCTCCTGAGAGTACTCGGTGATCTTGAAGTACCATTGCTCGAGGTCGCGCTTCTCGGGCTCGGTGCCGCAGCGCCAGCACTTGCCCTCAGTGACCTGCTCGTTGGCCAGAACGGTCTTGCAGGTGGGGCACCAGTTGACCGGGTTCTTTTTGCGGTAGACCAGACCCTTTTCCCACAGCTTCTCAAAGATCCACTGACCCCAGCGGTAATAGTCGGGGCTGCAGGTCTTGACCATGCGATCCAGATCGTAGGAGAAGCCCATGCGCTTCATCGTGGCGAGCGCCTGGTCCATGTTCTTATACGTCCAGGCGGCAGCCTGCGTGTTGTGCTTGATGGCGGCGTTCTCGGCGGGCAGGCCAAAGGCGTCAAAGCCGATGGGG
>CABUJN010000075.1:0-6366 GCA_902491935.1 uncultured Collinsella sp. | reverse complement strand
CATGCGAACCTCCAGTCCGGACCGCCCCGCGGTCCAACTTTCTGTCCGCACCCCCAAGTGGGAGAAAATCCACGCTCGTTTTATGCCGATGGCGTGGCCCGTGTGCCCGCGCCGCCCGAGCGCCTACAGCTGCTCGAGCATGGCGGTGCAACCGGCGAGTACATCGCGGTAGGTGGCGTCGAAATTGCCGGTGTACCAGGGGTCGGCCACGTCGCCGGGGCGATCGGTCCAATCGAGCAGGCGCGAGATCTTGCCATCGGGGTCCTTCCCAAAAATTCGGTACAGGGCGCGGGCGTTCTCGTCGTCCATATAGACAATGTGGTCCCAGTCGCCATACTCCGCGCGACGCACCTGACGTGCGCGATGTGCGACGACGGGAATCCCGACCTCGCGTAGCTTGGCAATGGTGCCGTGGTGTGGCGGGTTGCCGATCTCCTCGGTCGAGGTCGCAGCGGAATCAATGACAAACTCGCCCGCGCGCCCGGCGCGCCGCACTAGCTCGGTAAACACGGACTCAGCCATCGTCGAGCGACAGATGTTCCCATGGCAGATAAACAGTACACGTTGCATATGCGGTTTCCTTTCGATCGCCATCATCGAGCTCGAGTATCGCATCTACGCCTGCGCCCTCGCCCGCTTGCGCTCCCAGCGAGCCAACTTAATCGTCACCAGCGTGAGCGCCCAGGCCACAAGCGAGAACACGGCACCGACCGCGCCAACGTAGGCAATGCCAGCTCCGCTTACCACGGCGCCGCCCACCGCGGTGCCAAACGAAATGCCGACATTAAACGCCATGGGTTCTACCGAGCTCGCGAGCACCATCGACTTGGGGTGGCGGCTGCGTGCCACGTCCATAAAGTGCGTGATGCACGACACCGAGAACAGGTACATGAGCATCGCCAGGCTAAAGACAAAGACAAGTGCGAGCGGCATGGCAGCGCCTACGGCAAACAGCCCAAACAATGCCGCCGCCTGCAGCACAAACGTCACAAGCAGCGCCTTCATGCCAAAGCGCGCATCGATCCATCCGCCCAGGATGTTCGAGACCAGGCAGAACACGCCGTAGGCCATAAGCGTGGTACTGGCTTCGACCGTGCCCATGCCCAGCACCTGCTCAAGATAAGGCGTCACGTAGCCGTAGAACACATAGACCGACCCCACGCCAAACAAGAAGATGAGCATGCCAGTGATGATGCTCGGCTCGCGCAGCAGACCCGCCTGCTCGCGAAAGGTGGCAGGCTCGTCGGTTTGCCCGGCGCGCGGCATAAACGCCACGAGCGCTCCGCAGATCAAAACGGCAAAGGCCAGCGTGCCGTACATGGCCACGTGCCAATCGAGCGTGTCGGCCACAAATTTGCCAATCGAGGTCACAAAGACCATCGCCACGGAAAACGCACCGTACACTACCGAGATGGCAAGCGAAGTTTGCTGCGGGGACAGAAGCTCAGGGATGTACGTCACGCCTACGGCGAGCAGTGCGCCCGAGACGGAGCCCAGGACAATGCGCGAGATAAAGAGCACCTGGAAGTTGGGCGCCAACGCCATGACCAGGTTGCCGAGCACAAAGACGATGCTGTAGCACACGAGCAGCTGGTAGCGGCGAAAACGCCCCGTGCTGAGCGCGAGCACCGGCGTCGCGATAGCGTAGACCAGTGCGAACACGCTAATAAGTTGGCCTGCGGTGGCAAGCGATACGCCGAGTTCCGTTGCCAAGTCACTTTCGATGCCGATGACCACGAACTCGGAGCAGCCGAGCGAGAATCCCAACAGCACGAGCAGCGCCAGGCAGAGCTTGGTGCGCGCAGGGGAGAGCGCGGCGGCGGTTGACTTACTTTTAGGCGTGGTTGCGGCGATCAAGGTTGTCACTCCAATGTCGCATTGATAAGCGGGATTCAATCCCTGCAACTCTAACAGAATGTGACAAAGGGGCAGTCCCTTTGTCACATTGCGCTGCCGGCCAGTCGCCCAAACCATCACAACATTCGATGAAAATCTCGAAAACGAGGAAAAGCGTCGAATGTTGTGACGGTTTTCGTGTCCGGCGCGGGTGAGCTTCGGTGTCGTCTGGGGGTATAAGACTAGCGAGTGTTTATTTGCGAGGCCTAAGGGGCGCCCCGTATGGATATCGATAACTTTGAATGGTGGTATAGCGAGGGCGAAGCTCCGGACGAGGAGTGGGACGAGCCCGCGCCGCGTGACGTGTCGAGCGACGAGGACGAGAGCGGCAACGATGCCGCCGAGACGGACGCCGCCTCCGATGCCGCCGAGCCCCTGACTTTTGAACAGGCCTGGGCTCAGGCCGAGGCCGACGAGGCAAAGGCCGATGCCACGGCCACACTCGGTGAGCCTGCGGACATGTCCATCTCGCCGGCCAAGACCCCGCAGCCGCGCCATAACATCGACCCCGGCAGCACGGCATCCTTCAGCATTCTCGACGTGCCCGCGCAAGGCGCCCAGGCGCCTGCGCCCACGCATCGCCCCGACCTGGCTCGCGAGGAAGACGCGGGCCGCCGCTCTCCGCTCGGCCCCATCCTCATCGCCTTCATGGCCGGCGTAATCGCCTGCTCGGCAATCGGCAGCATCTGGGGCCATGTCGAGCAGCAGCGCCAAGACGCCGCCAAGGTCGAGATGTCCGTCGCACAATCGCTCAGCCGCACGCGCTCGGTGCATGTGTCGGTCGAGGTTAAGGACGGCGCGACGTGGGATACCGCGCGCGGCGACAGCCAAATGCTCGTCCATATCGTGGGCCGCACGCTCAAGGGGCAAACAATCGACGAGTATCAATACGTCAATTCCGAAGGTGACGGCATAGAGCTCAAGCCCGGCGACTACGAGCTCACGGTCGATGAGCCGCCCGTCGCCACCGACGGCACGCGCTACCGCGCCTCAAAGCGCATGGTTCCGGTGAGTTTTAATTCGCAAGCACCCGATACGGTCGATAGCACGCCGCAAGGTGGGTTTGACCTCTACGCTATTACTCAATAACAGCGCCTGCCGCTCAACCTCGCCGTCAAGAGTGGGACAATAGCCCTTGGCACCGTTGTTTACCATTGGAGGAAGTAGTATGTCCACCGTCACCACCATCAAGCGCGGCGGCCTCACCGCGGCCATCGATTCCATGGGCGCCCAGCTCACGAGCCTTGCCCTTAACGGCAACGAGTATCTGTGGCAGGGCGACCCGGCCTTTTGGGGCAAGCACGCGCCTATCCTGTTCCCCATCGTGGGATCGCTGCGCAACAACACGGCGACGTCTGCCGCCGGCACCTGCGAGATGGCTCGCCACGGCATCGCGCGCATTGTCGAGCACAAGATCGTCGAGGTGTCGGAGGACGGTTCGTCCGTTACCTACGAGCTCACCGACACGCCCGAGTCTCTCAAGGCGTTCCCGTTCCACTTTAAGCTCAACATGACCTATGCCCTGACCGGCGACGCCACCCTCACGCAGACCTTTGCCGTCACCAACACCGGCGACGTGGACCTGCCGTTCTCGGTGGGCGGTCACCCCGCATTTAACGTGCCCGCCCCCGGTGCCGAGGACGAGGCGTTCGAGGATTACGAGCTGGCGTTTACCGAGGCTTGGACTAACGAGGCCCCCATCATCACGCCCGACGGTCTTATGACGTTCGAGGGCAGCTACAAGGCTCCCGACAACTCGGACGTGCTGCCCATCACGCACCGCAGCTTCGATAACGACGCCATCATGTTCACCGATACCCCGGGCTCCACGCTTACGCTGCGCGGTCGCAAGTCGGGCCACGGCGTCAAGATCGACTTTGAGGGCTTTAAGTACATCGGCGTGTGGTCTGCCGCCAACGACGCCCCGTTTGTGGCGCTCGAGCCTTGGACCGGCCACACCACCATGGACACCGAGGACGATGTCTTTGAGCGCAAGGTCAACACCATCACCTTGGCTCCCGGCGCTACCGACACCCGTTCCTTTAGCGTCACCTTGCTCTAGAGGTTCCGCCGTTCTAACGAACGCGGACCGGCCGACGCTGCGCGCCGCCCAGAGCGACAATTTGTCATTCAAAAGGCAAGGCATGACCAGAAGGTCTATGCCTTGCCTTTTTCATGCCAAGTGGTGCATGGGGGACAGGTTACTTTGTGCCAATCGTCCTCGTGTGTCTATTAATTTTTCGCGCACATGCCGCGCTGCTGGGTGCGGGCGTATATCCTGTCTTATTGTCAGCAAAACGAAACAGGGAAGGCATCAGATGCAACCTCGACAACAGCGCGACGCGCATCCACAGCCGGTGTGCAGCCGTCGTATCTTCTTGGGTAGCGCTCTTGCTGCGAGCGCTACCGTTGTTGCCGGCGCGCTCGCCGGCTGCCAGCGCCCCTCCACGCTGGAAGTAGTTCAGCCCACGACGGGCGGCGGTCGCGACGACCTGTCCGATTCCGTTATCGGCAAGGACAAGATCCGCATCGGTATGGAGGCGGCCTACGCCCCGTACAACTGGCAGGTTTCCGAAGCCAGTGAGTACACCATCCCCATCGACAACGTGCAGGGCGCCTACGCCGATGGTTACGACGTGCAGATTGCCAAGATCGTCTGCAAGGCCCTCGGCGGCGAGCCCGTTGCCGTCAAACAGAGCTTTTCGGGCCTTATCGATTCGCTCAACAACGGCCAGATCGACCTCATCATCGCCGGTATGAGCGCCACGCCCGAGCGTGAGGAGTCGGTCGGCTTCTCCGACCCGTATTTCATTGGCTACTTTGGCCTGTTCGTAAAAGAGGGTTCCCCCTACCAAAACGCCACCAAGCTCAGCGACTTTAGCGGTGCCACGGTACTCGGCCAAAAGGACACCATGCTCGATACCGTCATTGACGAGATCCCGGGCGTTGTGCACAAGAACCCAGTCGATTCGGTCCCCACGGTGTTCTCGAACCTGCTGCAGGGTACCTGTGACGCCGTGACGTACAACACCGAGAACGAGAAGGGCTATATGGCCCAAAATCCGGGCATTGTCCCTATTCATTTTGCCGAGGGCGAGGGCTTTAAGCAGGAGGTCGCGGCAAACGTCGGCTGCCGCAAGGGCTCGGACAAGCTGCTTAAGCTCATCGACAAGACACTCAAGGGCATTAGCCAAGAGGAACGCGACCAAATGTGGGACGCGTGCCTCGATCGTCAGCCGGCATAGGGAGGCAGCATGAAAACCATCAATCGTCTGGCCTCCTTTATCAAGGCCGACCACTGTTATGTGTACCTGGGCACGAGCGTCATCGCGGCGCTCGGCCTGGCGTTTAGCCAGCGCAATCCCACACCGCTGAGCTTCTTGGCGCCCACCGGTATCTTCCAGGATTGCCTTTGGGCGATTCTTTGGGCCTGGATTGTCGTATCGGCGGCGGCGCTTGTCACCAAGCTTATGCACTGGAGCGACTATCGCGAAAAGTCGCCGTTCGCATCCGAGCGTTTCCGTCGCGGTACGCGCCTGGGCAGCTATGTCGTGGTCGCCATCGCGGCAATTTTCTTTATCGACCGTTGCGTCATGTCGTTTATCGACCTGGTGCAGGTGAGTATTGTCTCGGATTCCAACCCCAGCGACTTTTTGTCGAGCCTGGTCTACATGACCTACAAGAGCGGGGACTTCTTTATCCGCGGTATCGAGATCACCATCGCGCTTGCCACCTTCGGCACCGTCATCGCATTCTTCCTGGCGCTGCTCTTTGTGTTCCTGCGTATTCAGACCTTCGATCGCGTGGACAACGACCTGGTGCGCTTCTTTAAGAGTATCGGCCGCGGCTTTGCGACCATCTACTCCACCATCGTGCGCGGCACGCCCATGATGGTCCAGGGCCTACTCATCTATTACGCGGGCTTCACCGTTTTGCGCGGCATGGGCTTCGAGACCGCCCAGGCCAACCAGATCTGGAGTACCTTTACCGCTGGCCTCGTCACCATCTCGCTCAACTCCACCGCCTACATGATGGAGGTCCTGCGCGGCGGCATCGAGTCCATCGATCCCGGCCAGGCCGAGGCAGCGCGCTCGCTGGGTCTTTCGCAGTGGCAGGCTATGCGCAAAGTCGTGTTCCCCCAGGGCATTAAAAACGCTATTCCGGCGCTCACCAACGAGCTCATCATCAACATCAAGGATTCGTCGGTGCTCTCGGTCATCGGCGTGTTCGACCTTATGTACGCTACTACCACGGTCGCCGGCGTGTACTACCGCCAGATGGAGGTCTACTGCGTGGCGCTCGTGGTCTACCTGATCCTGACGCTCGTGGCGAGCCGCCTGCTCGAGGCCTTTGGGAAAAAGCTCGGCGCCGAGGCTCCGGTCACGCTGCCCAGCTCCAACTAGGCTCAAGACGAGGAGAATCATCATGGCAGATACCGCCACTACCGGCACCGCGGCCGCCGCACAGACC
>CABUJN010000074.1:0-7168 GCA_902491935.1 uncultured Collinsella sp. | reverse complement strand
CCAGCTAAAGTCCTGGCTCATGGCCTGCGTGACCAGCTGATTCCAGGCCTCGCGATTATCCCAGAACAGGCGTGCCGCGCGGAACACGGCGTCGCCCATCTCGTCGCCGTTAAAGTTGGTAAATGAGAAGCCCGTGCCCTCGCCGGTAAACTCGTTGTACGGCTGCACGGTGTCCTTCAGACCACCGGTCTCGCGAACAATCGGCAGAGTGCCGTAGCGCATGGCGATGATCTGCGACAGGCCGCAGGGCTCAAACTTCGAAGGCATCAGGAACATATCGGCGGCGGCGTACATGCGCTGCGACAGCGCCGGGTCGAACTCGATGCGCGCGGCCATGGTGCCGGGGTACTTGTCCTGGAAGTAGCGCAGGCCGTCCTCGTAGTCGCGGTCGCCGGTACCCAGCACGGCCACCTGAACGCCGCCGGACAGGATTCGGTCGAGCGCGTACATGACCAGGTCCATGCCCTTCTGGCGCGTCAGGCGCGTGACCATCACCATGAGCGGGCGGTCGTCGCGAACCTCGAGGCCCAGCTCTTCCTGTAGCTTGGCCTTGCACACGGCCTTGCCGGAACGGTCCTCCACGGTGTAGTTGGCGGCAATGCGCTTGTCGGTTGCCGGGTCAAAGGCCGCCACGTCAATGCCGTTGAGGATGCCCTGCAGCGCGTAGGAGCGCTCGCGCAGTACGCCGTCCAGGCCCTCGCCAAACTCGGGCGTCTGGATCTCGCCCGCGTAGGTGGGGCTCACCGTGGTGATGGCATCGGCATAGTGCAGCGCGCCCAGCATGTAGTTGATGCTGCAGGCGTCGCAGCGCAGCTGCGTAGCAGCCGCGGGAATATGCGCCACACCCAGGATGTCCTCCATCACGGTGTCGCTAAACTGGCCCTGGAACGCCACGTTGTGGATCGAGAACACAGTCTTGACGCGGTCGTACAGCGGCAGGCCCTGGTAGAACTCGCGCAAGAACAAGGGCGCCAGTGCCGTCTGCCAGTCGTTGCAGTGCAGGATGTCGCACTCAAAGCCCTCGGGCAGGTGCTGCAGGCTCTCGGTAATGGCCTTGGAGAAGAACGCGAAGCGCTCGCCGTCGTCAAAGAAGCCGTACGGATAATCGCGCGCAAAGTAGCGCTCGTTGTCCACGAACATATAGGTGACGCCGTCGTGCTCGAGCTTCTCGAGCCCGCAATACTCGTTGCGCCAGCCCAGGCTCACGTAAAAGTCGGAAAAGTGCTCCATCTGCGCCTTGTACTCGTCCTTGATGGTGGCGTACTTGGGCACCATCACGATGACCTCGGCGCCGGCGCGTACAAGCGCCGCAGGCAGCGAGCCCGCCACGTCGCCCAGGCCACCGGTCTTAACAAACGGTGCGCACTCGGCCGAGGCAAACACGATCTGCATCTTTTTGCTGGAATCTGCCATATTGTCTCCCATGTTGCAATTCGAGAATAGCCGCCTGGCGCTAACCGGGCGGCTATTCTACCTGTTACGAGCGATGTTGCGGTGCCAACGTTAACGTACGATGGTGGTGTCGGAAGTTAACGGAGCCTTGCCCAGCACCAGGATGTTCTCGGGCGTGCCGCGAAGCTCGGTGTTGGTGGGAACCACGTTGTTCTTGTCCAGAATGGCGTTCTCAACGCGTGCGCCGCTCTTGATGACACAGCTCTGGTTGATGATCGAGTTGGTTACCGAGGCGCCCTCCTCGACCACGACGCCGCGTGACAGGATCGAATTGGGCACGGTGCCCTTGATGATGCAGCCGGCCGAGATGATCGAGTTGCACGCGTGGCTGCCGGTCGCATAGCGCGAAGGCGGCACGTCGTGAGCCTTGGTCAGGATCGGGCGCTCGGGGTCGAAGAGCTGGTCGGCCACGGTTTGGTCAAGCAGGTCCATGCTGCGGCGATACAGCGACTTCTCACTAAACACGCCCACGACCTCGCCCTTGTACTCGTAGCTGCACACGTCGATGTTGCCAAAGTCTCCCTGGAGTGCCTCGAGCAGGTCCAGATAGTCGGCGGCCTGGTAGTGGTCGATAATCTCGAGCAACGTCTCGCGGTTGACGATGCAGCAGTCCATAGACGCGTTGTCGCCGTACACGACGCCGGCGCTCACGCCCGTCAGGCGGCCGTTCTCGTTAATCTCGAGCTTGGTCTCGTCATCGACGTTGCGCGTGGCCTTGCAGTACACCACGGTCATCTGGGCACCGGAGTTCTCGTGCGCTTCGATGATGGTGTTGAGGTCCATGTTAAAGATGATGTTGGTGCCCATCATCACAACATAGGGCTTCTCCGAGCGCTGGAACAGCGTCTTGTTCGAGATGATGTCGCGCAGCAGAAAGCGCATGCCGCCCTTGGTGGTGCCATACGCGTTGCCGGGCACCATGAACAGGCCGCCCTTCTTGCGGTCCAGGCCCCAGTCCTTGCCCGAGCCCACGTGGTCGATCAGCGAGCGGTAGTTACCCGGCATGACGACGCCGACGGTCTTGATGCCGGCATTCATCATGTTGGACAGCGGAAAGTCGATCAGGCGGTAGCGGCCCAAAAACGGAACGGACGCGATGGGGCGGTCCTTGAGCAGCACGCTGCCGTAGGTCGAAGAGTAGTTAGCGGTGATATAACCGATGGCCTTGCGATTGATCATCGGATCATTCCCCCTTCCCGATAACGACGTCATTTCCAACGACGGCCGTATCCTTGGTGGTATCGACAGAGCCGAGCTTCACGCCCTCTTCGACCGTGGAGTTCTCGCCCAAAATAGCGCGGCAGATGTGCGCGCCGCTCTTAACGTGCGCACCCGGCAGCAGCACGGAGTCCTCGACCACGGCGCGCTCCTCGATGATGACATCGGTCGAAAGGATCGAGTGGCGAGCGGTGCCGTAGATCTTGCAGCCGTTGGAGACCAGGCAGTCGTCTAGGCGGCCGTCCGGGCCAATGTAGTGCGGCGGACGCGTGGTGATGTTGGACATGATGGGGAAGTGCTTGTCAAACAGATCGAACTCGGGGTTGTTGCCCAGCAGGTCCATCGAGGTCTCATGGAAGCTGGCGATGGTGCCGACATCCTTCCAAAAGCCGTGGAACTCGTAGCTGTACAGGCGCTTGTTCTCGCCGAGCAGCTTGGGGATGATGTCCTTGCCAAAGTCGTGGCTCGAGCGCTGGTCCAGAGCGTCCTCCTCGAGCGCCTCGATCAGCACGTCGGCCGAGAAGATGTAGATGCCCATGGATGCGAGGTTCGAATCGGGCTTCTCGGGCTTCTCGGTGAACTTGGTGATGCGGCCGTCCTCGGGGTCGGTGGTCAGGATGCCAAAGCGGCTGGCCTCCTCCCACGGCACGGGCATAACGCTCACCGTGAGGTCGGCGTTGTTCTCAATGTGCGTCTTGAGCATCTTGCGGTAGTCCATGCGATACAGGTGATCGCCCGAAAGAATCAGGACGTACTTGGGGTCGTTGGCCTTGATGTAGTCGAGGTTCTGCGTAATGGCGTCGGCCGTGCCCGCATACCAGGCGCCGCCGGTCTGCGTCTCGTACGGCGGCAAGATCGACACACCGCCGTCGCGGCTGTCCAGATCCCACGCCTCGCCGGAGCCCACGTAGGCATGCAGCAGGTAGGGGCGATACTGCGTCAGAACGCCCACCGTGTCGATGCCCGAGTTGGAGCAGTTGGACAGCGAAAAGTCGATAATGCGGAACTTGCCACCAAAGCTAACCGCCGGCTTGGCGATCTTTTGGGTGAGTGCCCCCAATCGGCTGCCCTGTCCTCCTGCGAGGAGCATCGCGATGCATTCTTTCTTACTCATCGATTTCTCCTTCTGTCATCGATGTTTCTAACCCATTAGCGGCGGGCACGGCACCTGGTCGCGCCCGTCGAGTAATGCCGTGCTGGCATAGGGGAGCTCGCGCGCCTTTACGCGTGCCAGATCTCGTCGCGGTACTCGCGAATGGTGCGGTCGCTCGAGAACCAACCGCTCGAGGCGGTGTTGAGCAGGGCTTTGCGGTTCCAGGTCTCCTGGTCGCCGTAGCTGCCGGTGAGCTTTTCCCACGCATCCACATAGCTGCGGAAATCGGCCATGACCAGGTCGGGGTCGTTGTTGTTCATGAGCTCGTTGTAGATGCTCTCGAAGTTGCCCGAAAGACCCGCAAAGGTGTTGGCCTTGAGCTCGTCCATCACGCGGCCCAGGCGCTCACGGTCACCGTTGAGGGTATCCCACGCAAAGTAGCTGTTCGATGCCCAGAGCTGCTCGACCTCGGGGGCGGTCAGGCCAAAGATGGCCTCGTTCTCGCGACCGGCCAGGTCGGCGATCTCGATGTTGGCGCCGTCGAGGGTGCCCAGCGTAATGGCGCCGTTCATCATGAGCTTCATGTTGGACGTGCCCGAGGCCTCCTTGCCGGCCGTGGAGATCTGCTCCGAGATCTCGGCGGCGGGGTAGATGAGCTGGGCGTTGCTCACGCGGAAGTTGGGGATGAAGCAGACCTTCATGACCTCGTTCACGCGGGGGTCGTTGTTGATGACGTCGGCCACGGAGTTAATGAGGCGGATGGTCTCCTTGGCAAAGGTATAGCTCGAGGCAGCCTTGCCGCTAAAGATGAAGGTCGTCGGCGTCACGTGGAAGTTGGGATCGGCGATGCGACGGTTGTAGATGTCCATCACCTTCATGATGTTCATGAGCTGGCGCTTGTAGGCGTGGAAGCGCTTTACCTGGACATCGAAAACGGTGTTGGGGTCAATGACCAGACCAGTCTCGGCCTTAACGTAAGCGGCCAGACGCTCCTTGTTGGCGCGCTTGGAGGCACCCACGGCCTTCAGGAACTCAGTGTCGTTCTGGAACTCCTTTAGTTTCTCCAGCTCAAAGGCATCCTTCAGCCAGCCGTCGCCAATGGCCTCGGTTACGAGCTTGGCATAGGTGGGGTTGGCCTCGGCAAAGAAGCGACGGTGCGAGATGCCGTTGGTCTTGTTGTTGAACTTCTCGGGCGTCAGGGCATAGAAGTCCTTGAGCACGATGTTCTTGATGATGTCGGAGTGGATCTTTGCCACGCCGTTGACGCTATGGCTGCAGATCACAGACAGGTTGGCCATGCGAATCTCGCCGTCCCACAGGATGGCGGTCTGGCGCAGGCGCTCCTGCCAGCCCTCCTGCGTGGTGTCGAACGACTCGTGCCAACGACGGCTGATCTCGTCGATGATCTGGTACACGCGGGGGAGAAGCTTGGAGAACGTGCCGATGGGCCACTTCTCCAGAGCCTCGGGCAGGATGGTGTGGTTGGTGTAGCTCACGACCTGCGTCACGATGTTCCAGGCGTCGTCCCACTCGAGCTTCTTCTCGTCGATGAGAATACGCATGAGCTCTGGGCCGCACATGGCGGGGTGGGTATCGTTGGTGTGGATGGCCACAAACTGCGGCAACAGCTCCCAGTTTGCGCCGTGCTCCTTCTCAAAGGTGTCGAGCAGGCTGTAGATGCCGGCCGATACAAACAGGTACTCCTGCTTCAGGCGCAGCAGACGGCCGTGCTCGCCTGCGTCGTTGGGGTAGAGGATGGCGCTGATGGCCTCGGCCTCGGCGCGCTCGGCATCGGCCAGGGCGTAGTCGCCGCGGTTGAAAGCCTCCAGATCGAAGTGCTCCTCGACCGGCTCTGCAGCCCAGACGCGCAGCTTGTTGACGGTCTCACCGGCATAGCCCACGACGGGGATGTCATAAGGGACGGCCAGGATGTCCTGCGTGTCCACCGTGCGATAGAACGTGCGGCCGTTCTCCTCAAAGCCTTCGACGCGGCCACCAAACTTAATGGTCACGGCCTTGTCCTGACGACGGACCTCCCAGGGATAGCCGTGGGTGAGCCACTCGTCGGTGGCCTCGACCTGGCTGCCGTTGACGATCTCCTGCTTAAACAGGCCGTAGCGGTAGCGCATGCCGTTGCCGTAGCCGGCAATGCCCTCGGCTGCCATGGAATCCAGGAAGCATGCGGCCAGACGGCCCAGGCCACCGTTGCCCAGTGCCGGATCGGGCTCCTGGTTCTCGATGACGGACAGGTCAAAGCCCATGTCGTCGAGCGCTTCGGCGACCATGTCGCGCACGCCAAAGTTGAGCAGGTAGTTGTCGAGCAGGCGGCCGATCAAAAACTCGATCGAGAAGTAGTACACGCGCTTCTTGCCCTCGGCGGTGGCGCGGGCGTCACTCTTGGTGGCAACGGTGCGTGCCTTCTCGGCCACGAGCTTGGCCAGGGCGTTAAAGCGGTCCAGGTCGCTGGCGGCCTCGACGCTCTTGCCGCTAATGCTCATGACGGCATCGCGATAGAGCTCGGTAAACTCCTGCTTGTTGTCGAAGATCTTATTCATACGTTCCTTTCCCCCGGGG
Organism: uncultured Collinsella sp.; assembly: GCA_902491935.1. Lineage (GTDB taxonomy): Bacteria > Actinomycetota > Coriobacteriia > Coriobacteriales > Coriobacteriaceae > Collinsella. The sequence continues at coordinate 831 of CABUJN010000074.1, read as the reverse complement.
ATGTTTCTCCCGGAACGGTTATGACTTGTATCCTACGCCCCGGCGGGGCGGGTAATTACAGCTGTAACGGCTTTGTTACGCATCCTTGGCAGACGGCTTAACAGAAGCAGACTTTGCCTTGGTAGCGCCCTTTTTGGCAGCCGGTTTCTTGGTCGCGGTAGTCTTAGCAGCGGGCTTTGCGGAAGACTTGGCCTTGGTCGTCGTGGCCTTCGCCTTAGCCGGAGCCTTCTTAGCAGCCGCGGGCTTGGGCTTTACCGACGACGCGCGCTTGCGCGTAGCCTTCTTGGGTTCCTCAACCACGGGCGGCTTATAGCTGCTGGGGCCGCGGCGCTTAAGCACCACGCCTGCCAGGCCGGGCACCTTGATCTCGATGGAGTCCATCTGCCCGTTCCAGGGATAGGGCTCGCTCGAGCAGGTGTAGGGCTCCTCACCGGCATAGCCGCTGCCGCCAAACTCGGGACGGTCGGAATCGAAGATGACCTCCCAGTCACCCTCACGCGGTACGCCCACGCGGAAGCTCTCGTAGCTTGCCGGGTCAAAGTTGATCAGGATCACCAGGTCGTCATCGACGTCCTCGCCCTGGCGCACAAAGCTCACGATGGATTGCTTGGAGTTGTCCGCGTCGATCCAGGTAAAGCCGTCGTCGGTGTAGCCGCGCTCGTACAGGGCCGGCTCGGCAGTGTACAGGTGGTTAAGCGCCTTGATAAACGCCTGATGATGACGGTGAGTCTCGTACTCCTCGGTCAGGAACCACTGGATGGACTCGTAGTAGCGCCACTCAATAAACTGGCCGATCTCGTTGCCCATAAAGTTGAGCTTGGCACCGGGGTG
>CABUJN010000073.1:0-7835 GCA_902491935.1 uncultured Collinsella sp. | reverse complement strand
TACATGGCCTTGCGCAGGTGGGCCGCCCCGGGGATGGTGTCGCCGTCGTTGGTGGTGTGTGTGGGGCGGATGGCGTGTGCGTAGGCGTCTGCGGCCATCTGGGAGACCTTGGTGGCTTGTGCCTTAGTGAGTTCCACGTTGGTGACGATGCAGCTGATGGTGGTGTTGGTGCGGTCGAGCGGCATCTGCATGGATCCGGCGGCGGCAAAGGCTGCGAGTTCCATGTCGACGATCTGGTCGCTATCGGCTGCGGCGCGCATGCCGGCGACCCACTCGCCGGTGAAGGGGTCGACAACGTTGCCGCAGGCGTTGACCGAGACCACGGCGCCCACCTTGATGGGGCCGAGTGCCACGGCGGCAGCTCCAAGGCCGGCCTTCATGCAGGTGGCAGGCCCCATGAGCTTACCCACGGTAGCGCCCGTGCCGGCGCCTACGTTGCCCTGTTCGAGCTTGGTGGGGGTGTGGTCGAGTGCTTCGCGCACGGCGGCGATGCCGGCCTCAATGTCGGGGCGCACGGTGGGGTTACCAAAGGCGAGGTCGAAGATACAGCTGGAGCACACGATAGGCACCTGCGTGGGGCCGACGGGAAGGCCGATGCCGCGGCTCTCAAGCTCGCGAGCGACGCCGCTTGCAGCCTCGAGGCCAAAGGCCGATCCACCCGAAAGGCAGACGGCGTGGACCTTGTCGACGGTGTTCTCGGGTCGCAGCAGGTCGGTTTCGCGCGATGCTGGAGCACCGCCGCGAACGTCAACGCCGCCGGTGGCGCCCTCGGGTGCCACGATTACGGTGCAACCGGTGCCGGCCTCCTCGTCCGTATAGTTGCCATAGCAAAAGCCATCGACATCGCAGACGTCAATGGCCTCGAGCAGTGTATCCATGTTTAACTCCTATCGGTTTTCCGCCGCGCCTTGTGCCCGGTCGGGATCCGTACGGTACGCCAAAATTGTAGGCGCCGGGGGATACCCAGCGCCAGATGCAATTACGAGAGTTTTTGAATCGCGCGCGCGACGCGGGCGATGGGTAGGCCCACCACGTTATAGAAGTCGCCCGAAATATCGTGCACGAGCATGCGTCCTCCTGTGCCCTGAATGCCGTAGGCGCCGGCCTTGTCCATGGGCTCACCCGAGGCGACGTAGTGCTCGATCTGCTCGTCGGTGAGCTCGTAGAACGTCACGTCGGTCACATCGACAAAGGACAGGCTCTCGGCGGCATGCGGGGCGGCCGTATCGCCTGCCTTAACGATGCAGACGCCGGTTGCGACCTGGTGCGTGCGGCCCGAAAGCTCACGGAGCATGGTGCGCGCCTCGTCCTCGGTTGCCGGCTTGCCCAGAATCTTGCCGTCAAAGGTGACGATGGTGTCGGCCGCGACCGTCAGCTCATTGGGCTCGGCATGCTCGGCGGCAACGGCGGCGGCTTTTGCGCGTGCTAAGCGTTCAACGAGCGTAAGCGGGGCCTCGCCATCAAACGGCGTTTCGTCGATATCGGCAGGAATGATGCGAATGTCATAGCCCGCCTCGCGCATCAAGTCGATGCGGCGCGGTGATTGCGAAGCCAAAATCATAGCTGAATGCCCTCGGCAACCTTCTCGACGGCCTTGTCGCCGGCGAGCGTGCGCAGCAGCTCCAATGCAAAGGGGAGTGACTGTGCCATGCCGCTGGCAGTGATGATGTTGCCGTCTTGCGTGACCTTCTCGCCGGTATAGGCGCCTTCGGGGAAGCTTTTCTCAAAGCCAGGGAAGCACGTGGCATGGCGCCCCTCGAGCAGGTCGAGCTCGCCCAGGATAAACGGGGCGGCGCAGATGGCGGCGACGTGCTTGGTTGCGGCGAACTCGCGGACCACGTCGCAGACGCGCTGATCGGCGCGCAGGTTGGTAGCACCGGGTAGGCCGCCGGGCAGCACGACACAGTCGTATTCGTCAAAGTCGATCTCATCAAAGAGCGCATCGCAGGTCACGGGGATCTGCAGCGAACTTACGACCTCACGCGTGGGCATGATCGAGACGAGCGTGGCACGTACGCCGCCGCGACGCATGACATCGACCATGGTCAAGCATTCAATAGTTTCAAAGCCATCGGCGGCGAGAACGGCAACGCTGGGCATGAGGGTTCCTTTCATAGGCGGCATACAATTAGCCGTCTTATACCCCGAAGACCTCCGCTTGCCACGCTCGATTTCCCAATGATTTTTCTGAGCAATGATTAAGTGGCTAGTTGCGCTTAAGGTGGACGACGGTCTCGCAGTGGAAGGTTTGTGGGAACAGGTCGACTGGCGTGATCTTTACGGGGGAGAAGGTGCCTTCTTCGACAAAGCGTTTGAGATCGCGCGCCAGGGTGGCCGGGTCGCAGCTCACGTAGGCGACATCGCGAGCACTCGTGCTGGCGATAAGGTCGATCGCCTCGGGGGCGAGGCCTGCACGCGGCGGGTCGACCACCAAGACGTCGGCATCCTGGTCGGGGAACTCGCGCACCGCGTCTCCGCCAATGACGTCGACGTTATCGAGCTTGTTGATCTCCAGGTTACGGCGCAGGTCGCGCACGGCGGGGCCGTAGGCCTCGACGGCGGCGACAAAGTCGCAGCGGCGGGCGAGCGGCAGGGTAAAGGTGCCGGCACCGCAGTACAGGTCCACGGCAAGCTCGTCTTCCTGCGGGTCGAGCGCTTCCATGACAAGATCGATCAAAATCTCGGCACCCTTGGTGTTGACCTGGAAAAAAGACGGGGCAGACAAGCGCATCTGACCCTCGGCGATATTCTCGGTCCATGAGCCCTCTCCGGCGAGCATTTCGACCTTGGAGACACGACGGGCCTTCTTTTCGCCCTTGCTCATCACGCGCACGATGCTCGTGGGATGAGCGGCGTCCGCCAGCACGCGGGAGACCTGCGAGCGCGGAAAAGAGCCTGTGGGCGTCCAGAGTGCGACCTCGAGTGCCTTGGTGCGGCGCGATGCGCGAATGCCCACGCGTTCGAGCCCCAAGTCATGGCTGCCGCTTAGATAGTTGAGTGCGCCGACGACCGATTTGAGCGCCTTCGGGAAGCGCTTATCGAACAGCGGGCACGTATCGACGGTCACGATTTTGCTGGGGTCGACACCGTGCATGCCAAGGCGCACGCGACCGTTGACGACGGTCGGTTCGAGCTCGATTTTATTGCGGTAGCCCCGGTCGTCCTTGGTGTGGCAGATGGGCTGTACCAACTCATCGACCTGCTCAGGAGCGAACTTGCCGATGCGCTCGAGCGTGGAGCGCAGGTTTTGCTCCTTGGCGGCGAGCTGTGCCGTGCGTGAGAGATTGCCCCACGAGCAGCCGCCGCAGATGCCCACGAAGGGGCAGGGAGGCTGAATGCGATCGGGGCTTGGCTCCAGAATCTCGGTGGTGCGGGCACGCATGAACGACTTGCCGTCCTGTACGACCTCGGCCTCGACGGTGTCGCCTGCCACGGCGTCCTGCACAAAGACGGCCTTGCCGTTGTCGGCGTGCGCCAGCCCGTCGGCGCCGTAGGTCATCGATTCTATAGTGAGCTTCATATTCCTGCCTGTCATTCGCGTTGTTGTTCGCACCATGGTAGCAGGGAAAAGCGCCCCGCATCCGAGGCTTTCCTCAAATGCGGGGCGCTTCTACAAACTGCTTCTACAAACGACTATTTCGTCTTGCCGGTAATGAGCGTCTTAAGACCCAGGCCGATCAGACCCAGGCCCATGCGCACGCGGCCGGGGCGATGGCGCTCGATGGCCTTGGTCTTGCCAGCGGGCTTATCGCGACGGGCACTCGTCTCGGGTGCGGGCTTGGTGACCTGCGGCTCGGGCCGAGGTGCAGGTGCAGGCTCGGGCTCAATGACGGTCGCCTGGACCTCTTGGACCTTGGGTGCTACCGGCTGCGGCTCGGGCTCGGGGGCAGGTTTCGCCTCAATGACGGGCTCGGGCGCGGCCTCGGCGTTGCGATAGGCACGCTCCAGCAGGGCTTCCTGCGAGTTGAAGGGTTTCTCGCCCTCTGCACGTTCCACGGGAACCCAGGTGCCGTCGCTCGTGAGGCTGCGGGCCTTCACGTTGTCCCGCAGCTGCATACCCATGTACTCGTGTACCAGGGCGCGGCAGGTGGGGTCGAGCACGGGGAAGGCGATCTCCACGCGGTGCTCGGTGTTGCGTGTCATCATGTCTGCCGAGCTCAGATAGATCATGTCCGAGTCCACGCCAAAAGCATAGACGCGCGCGTGCTCCAAAAAGCGTCCGACGATGGAGCGGACATGCACGTTCTCGGTCTTGCCCGGAACACCGGGCTTGAGGCACGAGATGCCGCGGATGATCATGTCCACGCGGACTCCCGCGCACGATGCCTCGGCGATCTTGTCGATGACCTCCCGGTCGGTGAGCGAGTTGAGCTTAAAGAACACGCGGGCGGGCTCGCCAGCGAGGGCGCGCTGGATCTCGCGATCCAGGCCGCGCATGATGAGCGGTTTCAGTCCGACGGGCGCCACACCCAGGAAGCGGTAGTCGCCGCGCAGGTTGCCCAGCGACAGATTGCGGAAGAACAGGTTGGCGTCCTCGCCGATGCCGGGATGGGCGGTCATGAGCATAAAGTCGCTGTAGAGCTTGGCCGTCTTCTCGTTAAAGTTGCCGGTGCCCAAAAGCGTGAGGCGGGTGAGCGCCATGCCCTCGCGATAGGTGAGCTGGCAGATCTTGGAGTGGCATTTAAAGCCCTCGGAGCCGTAGATGACGGTGCAGCCGGCCTCTTCCAGGCGCTCGGCCCACTCGATGTTGTTCTGCTCGTCAAAGCGCGCGCGGAGCTCCATGAGCACCGTGACCTCTTTGCCGTTCTCGGCGGCATCGATCAGCGACTCGCACAGGCGGCTCTGCTTGGCCACGCGGTAGAGCGTGATGCGCAACGAGATGCACTCGGGGTCATAGGCGGCCTCGTGCACCAGGTCCAAGAACGGGTTCATGGCCTCATAGGGATAAAAGAGCAGCTTGTCGTGCTGCAGCACCTGCTCGCGGATGGAGCGGGTCATGTCGATGGTGGGGTTGGGCTGCGGCTTAAACGGCGTAAAGAGCAGCTCGTTGCGCAGGTGCTCGGGAATCTTGCCCTCAATGCCAAAGACGTAGCCCAGGTCGAGCGGGATATCGCAGGTAAAGACAGAGCGGCGCGAAAGCTCGAGCGCCTTGCGGATGGTCTTGAGCGTCGCCTTCTCGAGCGACCCCGAGACCGCGAGCACTACCGGCTGCAGACGCAGGCGCTTCTTGAGGATGCGCTTCATGTGCTGGCGGTAGTCCTCTTCCTCCTCGACGCCCTCGCCGTCCGGATCGATGTCGGCGTTGCGGGTGACTCGGATGAGCGCGCGGTCGAGTGGCTTGTAGGAGCCAAAGCAGCTGTCCAGGCAGGCGAGGATGACGTCCTCGAGCAAGATGTAGGAGTAGGTGCCGGTGGGCGAGGGGATCTCGACCACGCGGTTCATCGAGGCGGGAATCTCGATAAGGCCCAGCAAGCTCTCCTCGTCGGTGACGCCGTCCAGGCCACAAGCCAGATAGAGTGCGCCGTTGCGCAGGTTGGGGAAGGGATGGCGCGGGTCAATGACCAACGGCGAGATGACCGGCGACACGTAGGCCTGGAAGTAGCGGGTTACAAAGGTGCGCTCCTCGGGCGTAAGCGAATCGATGCGGGCGCGGTGAACGCCCAGAGCATCAAGCTTGTCCTCGATGCTCTTAAAGATGGACTCCCAACGGGTAAGGAGCCCGGGCAGCTCTTCCATGACGGCATCGACCTGTTCTGAGGCGGTCATATTGCTCTTGTTGTCGACAGGCTGTTTTTTGAGCTCCGCCAGATCGGACAGGCCGCCCACGCGCACCATAAGGAATTCGTCGAGGTTGGACTCGAAAATCGACACGAACTTTAGACGCTCGAACAGCGGAACGGTCTCGTCGAAGGCTTCGTCAAGCACGCGGTTGTCAAAGCGCAGCCAGCTAAGCTCTCGGTTTTGCGTGTACGAGAAGTCGCGCGGCGGCTTGCGCAGTTTGGCGGCCTTTTGCTTCTTTTCGATTTTGCTCGGCATATGCATCTGTCCGTTCAGTCCCCGCAGGGGACGGTAGCCTAACTCTAATTCACTATTGTCTCAATTTAGTCGACCACTGGCACGGACGTATCGCGTGAACGGTATCTTTACCTACTTCTTACGCTGACAAGTCATAGGACTGACGCCCTGCTCGTCTGCAAGTGGTCTATATCCACATTCAACTGGTACGTAAGTGTGAATAAGAATGATAGATAGCTGAATATCATTGAATGCAGGCGGAAACGTAAACAAACATCATTAATATACATAAAACCGATTTAGCTATGCAATTCTGAATCAAAAGTTTAGAGATGCAATTGCAAATGGTTTTTAGGAAAAAAGAGCGTTTACCTTAGAAAAGTTACTTTAGAACGCCGAAGTACATCATGGGGGAATCACATGCGATATACCGTTCATCGCACTTTGTTGACCGTTCGGGGGCGAGGTGGAATTGCGGGTGAAATTTGGATATAACTAGAGCTGTCAGCAAGCAGCGTCCGCTATGGAAGGGCGCTGAGAGATTCGGCCGAAAGGCCCGAAAGAAAGGTAGGAGGCCATGACGAAAGGTCTGCACGTGCCTTCCGAGATCGGCAAGCTCAGGAAGGTCTGCCTGCACCGTCCCGGCGACGAGCTCCTCAACCTGCCGCCCGACGAGCTCGAGCGACTCCTGTTCGACGACGTCCCGTTCCTGGAGGTCGCACAGCAGGAGCACGACACCTTCGCCCAGATCCTGAGGGACCAGGGCGTCGAGGTGCTCTACCTCGAGAACCTCGTCGCCGAGGTGTTCGACCAGGTCCCCGGCGCCCGCGCCGAGTTCACCGACCAGTACATCGCCGAGGCCGGCATCCGCGGCCAGCACATGCCGCAGATCGTCCGCGAGAAGCTGGACTCCATCGAGGACAACCTCGAGTTCGTCAAGAAGACCATGGCCGGCATGACCAAGGCCGAGATCGACATGCCCCTCACGGCGTCCACGACCCTCGACTCCCTGGTCAACTCCGAGTCCGAGTCCGACCTGATCATCGACCCGATGCCCAACCTCTACTTCACCCGCGACCCGTTCGCGGTCGTCGGCGAGGGCGTCAACCTCAACCGCATGTACTCGGTCACCCGCAACCGCGAGACCCTGTACGGCAAGTACATCTTCAAGTACCACCCCGACTACAAGGACGTCTCCCTGTACTTCCGCCGCGACTGCCAGTTCCACACCGAGGGCGGCGACGTGCTGAACATCAACGAGAAGACCCTCGCCGTCGGCATCTCCCAGCGCACCCAGGCCGCCGCGATCGACGTCATGGCCCAGAACATCTTCTGGAACTCCGACTCCAAGGTCGAGCGCATCCTTGCCTTCGACATCCCGGTCTCGCGCGCCTTCATGCACCTCGACACGGTCTTCACCCAGATCGACGTCGATAAGTTCACGATCCACCCCGCCATCATGGGCACCCTGCGCGTCTACGAGCTGACCGCCGGCAAGAACCCGGGCGACGTGAACATCCGCCTGATCGAGGACACCCTCGAGCACGTCCTGGAGGACGCCACCGGCGTCGACCAGGTCAAGCTGATCCCCTGCGGCGGCGGCGACCCGATCGCGGCCTCCCGCGAGCAGTGGAACGACGGCTCCAACACCCTGTGCGTCGAGCCCGGCAAGATCTGCGTCTACGCCCGCAACACCGTCACCAACGACGTGCTGTACAAGGAGGGCCTGGACCTTCTCGTCGTGCCCTCCGCCGAGCTCTCCCGCGGCCGCGGCGGCCCGCGCTGCATGAGCATGCCCTTCTGGCGCGAGGACCTCTAAG
>CABUJN010000072.1:0-7958 GCA_902491935.1 uncultured Collinsella sp. | reverse complement strand
CGCGACCGACGATTGAACGTCAGATTGCCGCTTAGGGGCGTTTGCAGCGTCGGCTACGATAGATCGTCCTCGTAAGGCATTAAATCGGCAAGGTAGCCCTTCTCCTTGAGCATTGCCTCGATCTCGTCGAGGGTCTGCTCGTCTTCCGCCGCAATGCGATGGAAGTGATAGCCGCTCGTCACCGTCAGCAGTGGGAAGCTCTTGCCGCTCTCGATATCGTGCAGGTAGCGCTCAACATCGCGACGATTGCGGATATCCAGGTCGGCCGTGATCTTACCGTACACGCGGTGATTGACGATCACGTTGAGCACGGCGCCACCGGCGTCGACGATACTCGTGAGCTCATCGCCTGCCTGCTCCACGCTGTGGCGAACCTTGACCAAGCGCGTGGGCACGGCGGGGCTGCTGGGGGCCTCCTGCAGCACATAACCACGGTTGGTCGCCACGATATCGTGCCCATCGGCACGTAACAGGGCAATATCCTGAACCACGACCTGACGGCTCACGCCAACCTCGCGGGCAAGCGCGCTGCCCGAAACGGGCTCCGTGGCTCCCTCGAGCACGCCCATGATGGCACGGCGACGCTCACGGGCGTCCATTATTTACCGTCCAACAGACGCAGGTGCTTGAGCGAGAGGTCGAGAATCGGCGCAGAGTGCGTCAACGCCCCCGAGCTAATAAAGTCAACGCCTAGGTCGGCGAGCGCGCGGATATTGTTAGCGTCCACGTTGCCCGAGCACTCGGTCTTGGCGCGGCCGGCGATAAGCTCAATCGCGGCAGCCATGTCGTCGTGGGTCATGTTGTCGAACATGATAATGTCGGCACCGGCCTCCACGGCCTCGCGTACCATGTCCAGGTTCTCACACTCGATCTCGACCGTCGTGGTAAACGACGCGTGGGCGCGCGCCATTTCGATCGCACGCATCACACCACCGGCGGCGTCGATGTGGTTGTCCTTGAGCATGACGGCTGTCGACAGGTTGTAGCGATGGTTGCTGCCGCCGCCGATCTCAACCGCCGCCTTCTCAAACACGCGCATGCCCGGCGTGGTCTTGCGTGTGTCGACGAGCACGGTCTTGGTACCCTCGAGCGCCGCTGCCATTCTGTGCGTATAGGTAGCGATACCGCTCATGCGCTGCAGGTAGTTGAGCGCCACGCGCTCGCCCGAAAGCAGCACGCGCGCATCGCCGCGCACCTGGCCCACGTGGTCGCCGGCGTGCACCTCGTCACCGTCGGCAACATCAAACAGCACCGAGCTCTGCGAATCCAGCAGCTCAAAGGTGCGAGCGAACACATCCAGGCCCGCGATGATGCCATCGGCCTTGGCGATGAGCTCCACCGTGGCGGGGCGCGCCGTGGGGCACACACTCGCCGTGCTCACATCCTCAAACGTGATGTCCTCGCGCAGGGCCTGCAGAATCAGATCATCGACGACGAGCTTCATGGTAATGGGATTCATGGTCTACTCCTCCACGGCCTGCGTGCCGGCGGCACGGGCCAAATCATCGATTGCCAGGGAGTCGGCGCTCAGGGCGCGATGGCGCCCGTCGAGCGCGGGCTCGCCCGCCTGCTCCACGGCGAGCGACTCGCCGGTGCGCATGCACCAGGCGGCACGGCGGCCCCAAACCAGGGACTCGAGCAGGCTGTTGGAAGCCAGGCGATTCTTGCCGTGCACGCCGTTGCAGGCCGTCTCACCGGCTGCGTAGAGCTCGGGCATCGAGGTGCGGCCGTCCTTGTCGACCCACACGCCGCCCATAAAGTAGTGCTGCGTAGGCGTAACGGGGATGGGCTCGTCCAAGATGTCGCGGCCGTCCTCCAAGCAGCGTGCGCGAATGTTGGCAAAGTGCCCGGTCACTACATCGCGCTCGACGGGGGCAAAGCTCAGCCACTCGTGCTCGGTACCGTCCTGCTTCATCTGCTCGCGAATAGCGGCGGCGACCACATCGCGCGGCTGCAACTCGTCGGTAAAGCGCTCACCGGCGGCGTTGAGCAAAATCGCGCCCTCGCCGCGGCAGCTCTCGCTGATCAGGAAGGTGCGGCCTGGCTGCGGCGAGAACAGTCCCGTGGGGTGGATCTGCACGTAGTCCAGGTGCTCCATCTTAATGCCATGCTCCTGAGCGATGTAGCAGGCATCGCCCGTGAGCTGCGGATAGTTGGTCGAGTGGTCGTATACGCCGCCGATGCCGCCCGTTGCCCACAGCGTGCGGCGGGCATGGATCTTAAACGGCTCGCCGGCATGCGCGCCCTCGGCGGCATTTGCCAGCTCGTCGGCGGGACGAACCGAGTTGTCCTCGTCCACGGAAACGGCGACGACACCGGCACACACCGTGACGCCGTCACGTTCGCCCGTCAGGATGTCGGTCATGGCCACGTGCTCCAAAATCTGCACGTTATCCAGCTTGCGAACGGCCTGGAGCAGCTTGGTCGTAATCTCCTTGCCGGTGATATCGGCATGGAAGGCGATGCGTGGGCGGCTGTGCGCACCCTCGCGGGTAAAGTCGAGGCTGCCGTCGGCCTTGCGCTCAAAGTCCACGCCCATCGCCAGCAGGTCGTTGATGACCGAGCGGCTCGAGCGGATCATGATGTCGACGCTCTCGCGGCGGTTCTCGTAGTGGCCGGCATGCATGGTGTCCTCAAAGAAGGCATCGTAGTCCGAGCCCTCGGGCAGCACGCAAATGCCGCCCTGCGCGAGCATCGAATCGCACTCGTCGACAGCGCCCTTGGAGAGCATGATCACGCGCATGCTCGTCGGCAGGTTGAGAGCCGCATACAGGCCCGCTACGCCGCAGCCGGCAATAACGACGTCGCACTCCATATCGGGGTATTGCTTGGTTTCCACAGGAATCCTCTCCCTTGTAATGTGACATAAGGGACCGTCCCTCATGCCGCATTGTTCTAGCGCGCTGCGTACTCGAGCATGCGGTCGAGCGTGAGCTTGGCCTGATCGGCGGCCTCGTCCGACACGCCGATCTGCACCTCGCCCTCGCCCGTCTCCAGGCAGCGCACGAGCTTTTCGAGCGTGATGAGATCCATGTTGACGCAGGTGGGCTGCACCGCGGGGAAGTAGAACTTCTTGCCGGTGCCCTGGCAGCGGCGCTCGAGCTCGTAGAGCACGCCACGGACCGTCACGATAATGAACTCGCTCGCGTCGGACTCCTCGGCGTACTTGATGATGCCGGCGGTGGAGCCGATGTAGTCGGCCTCGGCCAAGACGTCGGCCTTGCACTCAGGATGCGCCAGCACGAGCGCGTCGGGGTGGGCCTCCGTCGCGTCGACGATCTGCTCGACGGTGATGATGTGATGGCGCGGGCAGTAGCCGTTGTTGAGGATGACGTGCTTTTGCGGCACCTGCTCGGCTACGAAGCGGCCGAGGTTTTGGTCGGGAATGAACAGGATATGCTGCTGCGGCAGCTCGGACACGATCTTGACGGCGTTGGAGCTGGTGACGCACACGTCGCTCCAGCTCTTGATCTCGACCGTGGAGTTGACGTAGCAGACCACGGCAAGGTCATCGCCGTACTCGGCGCGCGCCGCATCGACTGTCTCGCGCTTGACCATATGAGCCATGGGGCAGTCCGCGCCCGGCTCGGGCAGCAGCACCGTCTTGGTGGGATTGAGCAGCTTGGCGCTCTCGCCCATAAACTCCACGCCGCACAGCACAATGGTCTGCTGCGGCAGGCTCTTGGCAAGCTTTGCCAGATAGAAGCTGTCACCGACGTAATCGGCCACAGCCTGGACCTCGGGCGCCACGTAATAGTGTGCCAGGATCACCGCGTCACGTTGGGTTTTAAGTTGCTGAATGGCCTCGACGAGCTCTGCGGGCACCAATGCCGCGCGCTCCGTTGCCGTCGTTGCCGATGCCAGGCCGGCCGCAATGTCGCGTGCAAGCTCCGATGCATCCATGTTCGCGCTCTGTGCCATCAAGGCCCCTCTCTTTTGGCGAATCTTGGGGCTTTAGTATGACACCTAGGTTTACAGCTGACAAGACAGCTGTAAACCTAGGTGTAAAGTTGAAATAAAGATTCAATCATGCGGCAGGTCCATTTTCGAACTGGCAAGCTGAGGATAGCCGAGCTCTCGATAGCGCAGGAGGCATCTTTCGCCACCGCAATACCGCTCGGCGCGAGTTGCGCACCATGAGGCACGAACGGGCGCTCCCCCGCGAGCGGCACGCGCCCAATGTGGCAAAATCGAATTACTAAGGGGGCTCAGAATGCTCAAGATTATTGCCTGCGACGATGATGTCGCTTTTCTAGATAGACTGCACCGGATGATCGACCGTTGGTCGACTGAGACGGGCACGGCGGTCGATGTTGCGCTCGTCACGCGCGGCGAGGACCTGCTGGCTCGCCATGCCACATCGCGCGCCGACATCATCCTGCTCGACATGATCATGCCGCTCGTCAACGGCATGGACACCGCGCGCGAATTGCGCCAGGCCGATACCGCCGTGCGTCTGGTGTTTCTCACCTCGTCGCCCGAGTTTGCACTGGAGTCCTACGAGGTCCGCGCCTTCGATTATCTGCTCAAGCCCGTGGCTTACGAACGCCTAGCGCAGTTGCTCGACGAGCTTTCGAGCATGCGCCCGGCGGCAACCGACGAGCTCGTGATCAAAACGTCCTTTGGCTACCACGCCCTGCGCCTGTCCGACATCGAATATGCCGAGGCGCGCAACAAGCACGTGGTCTTCCACCTGCGCGACGGACGCGATATCGAGGCACTCGAGTCGTTCCGCAGCGTCGAGGACCGTTTGGCGCAAAATGCCACCTTCTTTAAATGCCACCGTAGCTACCAGGTCAACTTGCGCAACATCGACCACTTCGATCGCACGGACATCGTCATGCGCTCCGGCGTGTGCATTCCGCTGTCGCGCAGCAGCAAGCAGGGGTTCCAAGACGCCTACTTTGCAGTGCGCTTTGAGGATGGGAGACACTGATGGTCTCCTCGGTCGAAATGGTCCTTTGGGCAATCCACCACGCCACGACGCTGCTCTTTGGCGTCTTTGCCTCGGCGGCGCTGTGCGGCGTCGAGCTCAATCGACGCCATGCGCTCGAGCTGGCGGTCGTTACCATTCTGACCGGCATCGCCTTCTCAATCGCCAATGTCGTTGGCGGAGAGCTTTTTGCCCGTCAGGTCTATCCGCTCGTCGTGCACTTGCCGCTTACCGTCTACCTATGCGCGCGCTACCACTTGAGTCCGCTGCTCGCGACGTTGGGCGTCACCAGCGCCTATCTGAGCTGCCAGTTCAGCAATTGGATGGGCATCGCCGCATTTGCCGCAACCGATTCTCAGATCGCGTACTATCTGGCACGCATCGCTACCACGCTCGGCGTCTTTGCCGTCCTGCTGCATTGGGCCGGCGACATTGGACCCCGCCTGGCGATTAAAAGCCCCACCGAGCTGGGCATCCTTTTAATCCTGCCGCTCGTCTATTACATCTTTGACTACGCCACCAACGTCTACACCACGCTGTTCCACTCGGGCTCGGTGGTGACGGTTGAGTTTTTGGCATTTGCGCTCTGTGCCTTCTATCTTATGTTTCTTGCCGTTTACCTGCGCGAATACGAAGAAAAGGAAACCGCCGAGCGAGAGCGTTGGATGCTCGAAACCCGCGACAGCGCCGCCATCAAAGAGCTCGAGGCTTGGCGTCAATCTGGGCGCGAGCTGTCGATTCTTCGCCACGATATGCGCCACTTCCTACGCGGCCTGGCCGCTTTAATTGAGGAGGGCCACACCGACGAGGCGCTCAAACGCATCGACGAACTCTGCGAAGCTGGCGACCGCACCGCCGTACGCCGCTTCTGCGCCAACGAGACCGTAAACATCGCGCTTTCGTCATTCAACTCGGATATCAATAGAAACGGCATTACCGCCAACCTGCGCGCCGCCGTACCCGAAACCGTCCACGTAGGTGACGCCGACCTGTTTAGCGTGCTCTCAAATGCCTTGGAAAACGCTATCACCGCCGCAAGCGCCGCACCCCAAGGAAAGCGATTCGTCGACTTTGACCTGCGATTGGAGGACGGCCAGCTGCTGCTGTTAGTCTCCAACACGTTTGACCGCGCGCCGCGCATGGTCGACGGTATGCCCGTGACCCAGCATGCGGGCCACGGCTTTGGCACCAAGAGCATCAAACTTGCCGTGGAGCGCATGAACGGCAACTGCCAGTTCCGCATTAACGGCGATCGGTTTGAGCTGCGCGCCGTGATGTAAGGGCGCGGGCGCGACGGATTTGCGTTCCGCGGGTACGGCTCGCCCGCTCGGGGTCGTTTGTCGACGCAGGCTCGCTACAGCGGCGCGGCCGCCGGGGTCAGCTGCTTGATGTAGGCCCACATGCGCTGCTTAGCGGCCTTGTCGGTCAGCGCCGCCTCAAAGCCGTCGAGCGCGAGCACGCGGCGGCCCTGCACATGGGCGACCAGGCCGGGCTTGAGCATGGCGGTGTCGAAGTCATCGATCGCCACGAGCATATCGGCGTAGGTCTCGCGCATGGCGTCAGCCGCGTTGTTGTCGAGCAGTAGCACCGCCTCGGGGTCCAAGGCCTCAAGCGCCTCGCGGAACAGTTCGCACGGCAGAGTCTCGCCCACCGCGACCGCTCCGTCGCCTGTGCCGGCGACGCTTGCCAGCACGCAAAAATCCTCGGGCGCGTAGCCGATGGCCCCAAGCGCCTTGCGCAACGCCGCGCCATCCGGGCCGGCGGCAAGCTCGCCACCCGAACGCTCGGCCTCGTCCAAATCGCCTTTGACCAGCACGATCGGCGAGCACGCGTTGCCCACGATGCGCACGCCACGGACCGCAAGCGATGTGAGCTCCTGCTCGGCCGCCTGGGCGATGGCTTCTTTTTTCTGGCTTTGTGACGTGGACATGCGCTCTCCAATCGTTTGCGTGCCCACCATTATATAAAAGAGCCGCCTGCGAGTGGTTGCTTTGCGGGCGGCTGGGTATAAGCACGGTCGTACTGAGTTTTACGCGGCTGAGCCGCATCACATTATGGAGGTCACCATGGCTGACATTAAGCAGATTACCCCCGAGAACTTCGATTCCATCGTTAACGACAGCCTGCCCGTGCTGGTCGATTTTTGGGCACCGTGGTGCGGACCCTGCCGATCGCTCTCGCCCATCGTGGACGAGGTAGCCGACGAGCTGGCCGGCAAGCTTGCCGTTGCCAAGTGCAACGTCGACGACAACCAGGACCTGGCCATGAAGTATGGCGTCATGAGCATCCCCACGCTGATTGTGTTTAAGAACGGCGAGGAGATTGACCGCTCGGTTGGCGCGCTGCCCAAGGCGAGGCTGCAGGCGCTGCTGGAGAAGCATCTGTAATACGCTTGTTACTTACCCGCCGTCCATGAGCGGTTTTGCACCGCTCGCCGGACTGCCGGGTGCGGCGCGTGCGACCACGGATAGTATAGTAGTCACAAACAGCCCCCAGTGAACGGGTGCGAGTCGCACAGACTCGCACCCGTTTTCTTATGCAGCTGTGCGCAAAGCGGGCGTAGTAAAATCTGAACCACTGAACTGCCCCATACAAAAGGAGATCTTCCATGCATGATGTTGGAATGAACATGAGCCAGCTTGCCATGAGCGTCAAACAGGTCGACGACACCATCGAGCTCGCTCACGAGTGGAGCCATCAGCTGCTGCATGCGACCGAGAATTTTGACATGGAGCGCATCGGCACCAAGCTCGAGGCAGCCATGGCCGCGCTGCACGAGGCCCACGACGCACTCGAGGGCTACGAGGAAGCCATCGAGGCCGACCACAACTCCGTCGGCTCCGTGAAGCTGGTGTAACGTGGCCGAACACGAGCACGGCTGCGGGTACGAGCACGAGCATCCGCACGGGACGGACGGTGACGCGGGCTGCCACTGTAGTGGCTCCGGCTCCGAGCTGGTCCGTTTTTCGGTTACCGCACCGGATGACCTGCTGCGCCGTTTTGACGAACAGATCGCACGCCGCGG
>CABUJN010000071.1:0-8032 GCA_902491935.1 uncultured Collinsella sp. | reverse complement strand
CGGTCTTTCATGCAGCAGGGGCTCTCAATGTTTTTATGTCCTGCTCATATCGTCTCTGCCGACAGTGGGGGACAGTCCTTGCGGTGCCCCACGAAGACTGTCCCCAACGACTAGTCATTCAAGAACGTCCCCAGTGACTGGCCAATGACTAGGCGAGGGCGGCCATGATGGTGCGGGCGACGCCGTCGTGGTCGTTGTCGAACTCGGTGATGGCGTCGGCGGCCTTGCGGTCCTCGGGCTCGGCGTTGATCATGGCCATGCCGTGGCCCGCCGCCTGCAGCATGGGGATGTCGTTGATGTTGTCGCCGAAGGCCCAGGCGTCGGCGAGAGGCTCGCCCAGGTGCTCGCATAGCCACGTGAGGGCCGTTCCCTTGGTGGCTCCCTCGCCCATGACCTCGATATTCATGGCGTAAGAACGCGTGACCTCAATGCCTCCGAGCGTGTCGAGCTCCGCCGCGATGGCGTCGCGATCGGCCGGGTTGTGCCAGTACATGGCGATGCGTTCGAGCGTCTCGACCTCGTCGATCTTGCTGTCGATATCCATGTCGATCGGTGTTCGTGTGCGCTTGAGCGAAGCCGCGATGTGGGGGTCGCCGCCGCAGAACTCATCCAGGCGCGTGTAGAGCGAGCGGGGGAGGAAGCACTGCCCGTCCGCGAAGATATCGAAGGTCACATCGTGGCCGGCGGCGATGCGATGGATGCGATGGGCGATGCCGCAATCGAGCGGACGGCTCAAGATGCACGTGGCGCGCGAGGCGTCGGTGGGCACATCGTCGTCGAGCTGCCAGACGCTGGCACCGTTGGCGCAGACCGCGTAGTGTACGGCGGGGTGGGCGAGGATGGGCTCAAAGATGCCCGACAGCGGGCGCCCCGTGCAGGGTACAAACTCAATACCGCGGCGCGCAAGCTCGTCGAGCATCGCCCAGGTGGTATCGCTCATCTGCTTATCGCTCGTCAGCAGCGTTCCGTCCATATCGGAAAACACAATCATTTGATGCAGCCCTTTCTACTGGCATAAAAAGCGTGGCCGAGGGCGGTGATGCCCAGGCCACGCTCGAGTTCTATAACGGTCCGCGTCCTAGCGGTCGGCGAGCGGCTTGTACTCCAGCGGCTCGATCACCGGACGATAGGCCGGGCGAATAATACGGTGCGCGCAGAAGAGCTCTTCCATGCGGTGTGCCGACCAGCCGGCCATGCGGGCGACGGCGAATAGCGGCGTAAAAAGCGTCTCGGGTACGCCGAGCATCTTGTAGATAAAGCCTGTGTACAGGTCGATGTTGGCGCAGATGGGCTTGGTCATGCCGTGGTCGCGCATCACCTGCGGTGCCAGGCGCTCGATGCGCTCGATGAGCGCGAACTCATCGCCCAGGTCCTTCTTGGCGGCAAGTGTGCGCGCGTAACGGCGGCACACCTCGGCGCGCGGGTCGCTCAGCGTGTAGACGGCGTGGCCCATGCCGTAGATGAGACCCGTACCGTCGAAGGCCTGCTTGTCGAGAATCTTGCCCAGGTAGGCTGCGACCTCGTCCTCGTCCTCCCAATTGGAGACATGCGCACGAATGTCCTCGTGCATGGACACGACCTTGGCGTTGGCGCCGCCGTGGCGCGGGCCCTTGAGCGAGCCGATAGCCGCGGCGTAGGCGGAATACGGGTCGGTGGCCGAGGAGGACAGCACGCGGCAGGCAAACGTTGAGTTGTTGCCGCCGCCGTGCTCGGCATGCAGCATGAGCATCACGTCGAGCAGCATCGCCTCATCGCGGGTGAACGCCATGCCGCCGCGCAGCACCTGCAGGATGGTTTCGGCGGTGGAGAGGCCGGGTGTGGGGTGCGGTACATGAACCTCGGAGCCGCGGCGCTTGGCGACCGAGGCCATATGCGCGAAGGCGGCGATGCGGGGCAGACGCGCCAGCATGGAGATGGCGACGTCGATTTCGTGCTCGGGTGTAATGGCGTCGGGCTCGGCGTCGAAGGCGTAGAGCAGCAGCACGGCGCGCTGAAGCACATTCATGATGCTCGACGACACCGTGGTCATGGGGAACTCGCGGACGTATTCGTCGCTCAGGTGCCTAAAGGCACCCAGACGTTCGCAAAAACCGTCAAGCTCTTCCTTGGTGGGCAGAGAGCCCGTAATGAGCAGGTAGGCGACCTCTTCGTAGCCGTAGCGGTTCTCGGCCTGGGCGTTGTTGACCAGATCCTCGATGCTGTAGCCACGAAGCGTGAGTTTGCCCTGATCGGGCACGACCTTACCGTCGACCTTGTTGTAGCCATGCACATCCGAGATGCGAGTGAGGCCCGCGACTACGCCCGAACCGTCTGCATTGCGCAGGCCGCGCTTGACATTGTGCTCTACGAACAGGTCCTCGTCATAAGGGGCGGTCGGCAGGCCGTGGTAGAGGTTTTCGCTTTCGGGCGAAATCTGACGGCTTGCCTCGTAATCCAGAACCAGGCGGCTCAGGTGATCGTCGAAGCGGTAGTAGATTTTCTTGGCGTCGTAGGCCATGCGCGCTCCTCTCCGGTCCGCTTTGGGGCGGCGCGCTTGGACGATATGACGTCAAGCTGCCCCGAGCGGCTTGTTCGCTACAGGCGGTACATAAAGTTAAAGACGTCCTCGCGCTGGATGGACACGTTGACGCCCGAAAGCTCGCCTGCCTCGGCCAGGGCCTTCTGCAGCTCGGCGAAGTCGAGCTTGGACTCGGCGGTGTCGGCCAGCATGGTCATGGTGAAGATGTCCTCGATAATGGACTGCGTGATGTCGCGGATGTCGACGTTGGCCTCGCCCAGAACACGGGTGACGCCGGCGACGATACCGGGGCGGTTCTTGCCAAGGACGGTGATGACGATGCGGGAGGACGAGATCTCGGCCATGGGAAACCCTTTCGCGTGTTGGCGGCGCGCGGCGGCGCTCCGCTACGGTACAGTGTTCATCATTGTACCTGTCCTGCGCAAAAAGGGGCACCTTTGCTGCGGCGTTACATGCCTGCAACATGAGCGTAAGGGGGAAGGCCGTACGGGGAAGAGCCGTCTGGCGCGTGTCCGGCTCGTGTTGGGTTGATTTCCGATCTCAGCCGAACACATTGAGCGGACAGGCCGTTCCCGCAGTCAGCCGAACGCCTCCGACGGCTGATTCCGAACTGGAAGCGGAGGGCATCCCCGCCCTTCGGTAGGGGATACCGCTCCGCGGCGCATGCCACGGGCGGCGCCCCTATCGGACCACCGTGACCTCAGTTGGGATGGGCCCAGCACTGCCGCGTACTCGGTGAGCTAGAGCCAACTGTTCGTCTTCACGTCGCGTATGGCGATATTTCGGTCGTCCGGCTCGGTGATGCCGTAGCCGAACGCCTGGAGCGTCTCGATGGACTCCTGGATCCTCTGTTGGAACATGGGACCCGGATCGACCCTCGGCCCGAGGTGCCCGCGCCAAAGGCACGGCGTGGCGCGCAGCATGTTATGGATTTTGGAGATGGGCTCGATGTCGGCGTAGACGTTGAGCGTCGCCATGGCGTCCTTGTGGCCGAGGATCGATTGGAGCGCCTTGATATCGCCGCCTTGGCGGATCCACTGCGTTGCGAACGTGTGGCGAAGGCCGTGGAACGTGATCAGCTCGTCGTTGGTGCCCATGAGGCCGTTGGTCTCCGAGAACGTCTTGAACGCCCTGCGGATATAGCTTGTCGTCGCGAAGGTCGCGCCCGGCTCCGACAGGATGTAGCAGTCCCCGATCTCGACCGCCCCGGTAAGGCCGCGCAAGCGCAGCTTTCCGCAGTCGATCTCGTGGGTCTCCTTCAGGAAGGGGAGTAGGCCGACCGGGTCGATGGGGATACCCCTGGCGTCATGGGTCTTGGTGTCCTTGATGAACGAACCCATTCCCTTCGCGTACGCCACCGAGTGTCTGATCGAGATCAGGCCCGTCTCGAAATCCACATCGCACCACC
The DNA here is from genome assembly GCA_902491935.1 of uncultured Collinsella sp. Lineage (GTDB taxonomy): Bacteria > Actinomycetota > Coriobacteriia > Coriobacteriales > Coriobacteriaceae > Collinsella. The sequence goes on along the minus strand of CABUJN010000071.1, from coordinate 4,106 downwards.
GAAGGCCGCAGACCTCGCCGATTCGCATCCCCGTGTGCAGGGCGAGTACGACCGCCCTCTAATCCTCGGCGGACCAATCGAGTCCGAACTCCTTTCGGGCATCCTCTTCGCTCATGACTTCGAGAAGGTCTCCGGGTTGGCAACGAAGGGCGAGGCATAGCTGCTCGAGTGTGTTGAAGCGAATGCCGCGAATATGCCCTTTTTTAATACGGGACAGGTTCACGGGCGTGGTTCCAATCCTTTCGGCAAGTTCGTTCGAGGAAATCTTTCGCTCGGCCATGATCTTGTCGAGGCGAACAATTACGGGCATGGCGTTTCCTTACGCAATCTCGTCGGAGTCGAGGTACAGCTCTCGGGCGTACAAGAAGAGCTGGGAAAGCATGAACAGGACGATGCCGAGAACCAGAGAGGTCCAATCGAATGATGAAGCGATCTCTTGGGCGCCGACGGCCCCCTCGCCGCCAAACATCGAAACGGAGGTTTTGAGTGAGCCGGCGTAGAGGCTGGTGGCAGCTTGAACAACGAAGAGAATGCCGAGCACCTTCAAGCATGTCGCAGACCCTTTCTTGAAGGGGTCTCCGCTCTTGATCGTCCACACGAGAACGGCGCTGAGGATGGTCGTAGCGATACCGATGACGGCAGGGACCAATGTCGAGATCGCAAGGGCTGGATACGCGGGGGAGTCTGCAATTACAGGGTTGTCGAGCACTTCGATTGCTGGCTTTAAGGAGAACGCCACTTGTGCGATGGCGGTGGCGCAAAGGGTCGCAGAGGCTATCGCACATGCGATGCGGAAGGAATGAAGCCGGGGAGTGCGATTGTCGAAACTCATAATAACCTCCGAAGAATTTAAAAAACTCAGGTTACTTTTTAACAGTTTATGTTAAATTGACTTTGCCGGCAAGTAATAAGGGCCGAGCATTTTGTTCGGCCCCTCTGTTCCGACTGGATGAGGTTAAGGTTGGCGATGAATATGCTCAAAATCTCGAAGGCGATCTTTAGGTCGCTTCTCTCCTCCAGGTCGCTCTGTGTTGTCGTTGTTGCGTTGATGGTTCTTTGTGCTCTGCCCGTCTTCAGGAGCGCGGCTGGCATCGACGGACGGGTCGAATACCTCGAGTCGGGAATAACCCGTGTTGAGCAGGAATTGTCAGCATCCTATGCGGATGCGCTTGTGAATGCGGGGGAGGACGGTGTCTATACCTCTTCATCAAGCATGCCCGCGCTTCTGTACCCTCTTGCCGCGGGACGTCTTATCTTGGCACCGCTCTCTCCCCTACTTCCGTTTCTGCAGATATCGGATGGAGAGTACACCTATTATGACGGATCGAAGGAGTACTTGCTATGGGTCGCAACGGCCGTTGCCGTCTCGTTCCTTGCCGCGCGTCTTAACAAACGTGAAAAGCTCATCATCCAGGCACCGATGGGCGAGCTGGGTAGACTTGTTGCATCGAGCGTATGGGCGAGTGTTTTTGCAATGCTTGCCGTCCTCGCCATCAATCTTCCAGGGATAATCGCCGCGCTTGTGAAGAATGGCCCGGGCTCGCCGTTCTATCCGATAGGCTACATTCAATATGCGACTCCGGTTATCAAACCGGCTTGGCTGGTGTTCGCGCAGACGGCCATCTTGCAATTCTTGGTGGCAGCGTTCATCTCGCTTGTCGTTCACCTTGCCGTGAAGATTGCCAATAACCCTACGCTTGGAATCGTGTTCGTATGTGCCCTGATGGGGGTGACGATGGTTCCCGGGTATTACGGAAGATCCATCGCTTTACGTGAGTTCGCCCTGTTGAATCCCCTTACGTATGCGAACACTGAGTTGACCGTCGGCGCCTATAGCCCGTACCCGACAACGCAGATAGTGAATCTGCCTGGACTTTGCTTCGAGCGTGGCGCGATTGCCCTCGTATGCGCAATCGGGATCGAGGTGCTGGCAATTAGCCTGCTTTGCGTTGCTGGAAAGAGCGGCTGCGCGTGCCCGATATCCCCGATTTGTCTTGAGAGAGGTTCCTTCACTGCATCGAGAACGGCAACTCGTTCGAGCGCTTGTGCCTCCGCCGTTGCATACGTAAGAACGATGGGGAAACTGCTCCTGCGTTCTCCTACCCTCGCCGTATGCGCGATTGCAATGTCGACGACGATGCTGGCCCCGGCTCTGGTCGAGATGTTTCCTGACGCTGATAACGTTTCCGCTGTTCGGTATAGGGATGGGGAGCTCCGTTCAATAGATCGGTATCTAGAGCAGAACGCTGCGAATATGGACGTCGAGGGCAAAGCGGCCCTGGAAGACATGCGGGATGCTCTTTCGGGTTTCGTGTACGCGCCTATGCCTGCGGAGGGGTTTCGAAGCCTTGCGACGTACGAGCGCGCTCGAGGTGAGCTGGGCGCGGCAGATGCGACTCTCCTGCAATCGATCGGAATCGAGCCGGAGACTCCTTCTCGTGCGGAGGCGCGCGCCCTTCTGCTTGAGTCGATCGCGAGCTTGCCGGACCCCAAGGTTTACGAGTTAAGTACGAAGATGCCCCCATTAATCCTCCTTTCGTATCTCCAGGCAGCGCTTCCCTCCTTATTTTTGCTGTTGCCCGTGGTTGTCACATCGCTCGCGTGCACCCACCTGCAGTGTCGTTCCCTTCTGGTTCTCCAGATCCCCGCAACAGCGCATGTGCGTTTTCTGACGGCTGTTGCGCTGGCTCTCCTGCTTGGCTTGGTGCTGCTTTTGGTGTCGATGGTTCCCGCTGTCGCTGTGTCCGTGATTAAGAACGGTGCGGGTGGATCGGAGTATCCCGTCGCTCTCATTCGGGCGGGAGCTTCGACAACGTCCACGGTGGGGGAGGCGGTGTTGTGCAGTATTCCGTTGCTGGTCATGGCATACGGCGTGATTTCCGTCGTCGCTGCGTTGACAGCAGCGATTAGCCGCAACCCCGTTGTCACCGGAATGGTTTGCGCGGTTCTCTTGGTGTTGGGTTCGTTGAGCGCTCATGTTGAAAGCGTGGGCATGGGCGTCGCGCTGCTGGCTCCATTCGCCTCGTTTGATCCCGCTTCCCAGGTGGGGACGATTGGGTTCCTTGGGCGAGGGACGAACGCGATGCCTTTTGGAGAGGTCGTCGGCGCATCGGGCGCTCTGCTGGTGGTCTTGGGCGCCGTATCTCCGTTGATGGTGCGCCTGAGTGTTCCAAAGATCGAAAGGGGATGATCTCGATGATTGACCTTCAAACGCTGACGATCTCTTATGGAAAGAAGGTGCTCGTAGATTCGGTGAACGCTGAGTTTGCCCCGGGTACGGTCTACGGTCTCGTCGCTCCGAACGGGCATGGAAAGACGACGTTGCTGCGTGCGATGGCAGGTTTGCCGGGTCCTCGCGTGGACGGGAGCATCGTTCTGGATGAGGTGCAGGGTACGGGTGCGAGAGAGGTCCGTTCTATGATCTTCTATGCACCTGGTGAGGGGACGCTGCTGTATCCCGGATTGCGTGCGGAAGATCACCTCAAGATGGTTTGCGATATGTGGCCGCATGCTCGCGATATCGAAGAGATAGTGGAACAAACGCAGATAGGCGAGTTCGCGAAGATGAGGATCCGCACTCTGAGCCAGGGCATGAAGCAGCAGCTTACCCTGGCGATTGCGTATGCGACGGGCGCGCGGTACCTTCTATTAGATGAGCCCATGAACGCGCTCGACCCCAGCAGGGTGGACTTGCATTCCGAGATTCTCAGGAAGCTGGCCGATTCTGGTACGTGCATCATCATGTCATCCCACATCTTGGATTCGGTCGATAGGCTGTGCGATGAGATTCTGTTTTTGAAGGATGGGAGGCTCATTAGAAGCATTCCGCAAGATGATGCTGCGCCGAAGTCTCCTGGATCCCATTTCGCAAAGCCTGCCGGACGCGCCGAGGGTGCGCTAAGCACGTATCGGCGACTCTACGAAAAGGGCGGGTAGAAATGCAAGTTAAAAATCTATGTGGTCAATATAATACCGTTGAACCCGCGTATCGATACCGCTCAGCCATTCGCCTCGCCCCCGTCGCACGTATCTTCATCCGGTCTGTTACTTCTAATCTAACAATTCTTTGAGGAACGTAGGTGCTTCTAAATGTACTGTCGACTTCT
>CABUJN010000070.1:0-8120 GCA_902491935.1 uncultured Collinsella sp. | reverse complement strand
ATGGAGCGCGAGAGGAGCACGCATGAACGAGCGCATACTGGTAGTTGATGACGAGAAGGCCATCGCCGACTTGGTTGGTATCTACCTTACAAAAGAGGGCTTTGATGTCCAGATTGCCTATAGCGGGGCCGATGCTGCCAAGGCAATCTTGGAGCAGGAGTTCGATCTGGCGCTGCTGGATGTCATGCTGCCCGATATCGATGGATTTGAGCTGCTGCGTACGATCCGTTCCAGCCATACCTATCCTGTGATTATGCTGACGGCGCGCGATGCCCAGCAAGACAAGATCGAGGGCCTTTCGCTTGGCGCGGACGATTACGTGGTTAAGCCGTTCCGCCCGCTGGAGCTCATCGCGCGTGTGCACGCTCAGCTTCGCCGCTACACCAGCTACGGTAGCCGTGCACAGGCGGCCGAGTCGCCGATCATTCAGCTCGACGGCCTCGAGATCAACCGCGACGCTCGTTCCGTAACGGTGGACGGTTCACCGGTACGCCTCACGCCCACCGAGTATTCAATCTTGCTGTTTCTGATCGAGCATCGCGGCAGCGTGGTGGCCGTGGAGGATCTGTTCCGCGCGGTGTGGAACGAGGATTTTATGCCCGGCTCCAACAATACGGTGATGGTGCACATTCGCCACCTGCGCGAAAAGATTGGCGACGACGCTCAAAAGCCGCGCTTTATCAAAAACGTCTGGGGCGTCGGCTACATAATCGAATAACGTCTTTGATGGTGGGGAAGTGGATATGACAGAAGACGATAGGCAGGCATTCGAGGTGCCCGATCGACTCTTTGAATACGTGAGGTCGGTCGTCGACAACCGCGCGCTTGCAACGGTACTGCTCTTTTTGCTGAGCCTGCTGCTGATTGGCATCGACAACATCGCCGAAATCTTAGCGGTGCTGCTTGTCGGCTTTTTGCTGATCGATCGATTTGAGATCGTGCGCCGCTGCATGGTGATTGGCGGCGCCGCGTGGGCCATGACGTTGGCGATTGGCGCCATGGCGCTCGGCGGCATCGAAGGGCCGGTGTTGTTCGATGCCGGCTTTGTATTCAACATGCTTGGCTTTGTGCTGGCGCTTGCCGTGTGCGTGCTGTTCTTGTGCGGTCGCGCCCTGTACTACCAGGGCTACGAGCAGGGCGAGCAGCATGCCGATTGTGTGCTGGCCGCTCGTATTCAAGATCGCCTGATCGATCACCCCGACACCTGGGACAACATCGACGGCGACTTCTTGGAGGTCGAGGGCGCCCTTAACCGCGTGCGTGACCGTGAACGCAAGGTGCAGCAAGCTCTGCGTGACGAGTCGCATCGCAAGGACGATCTGGTCACGTACTTGGCACATGACCTACGCACCCCGCTTGCCAGTGTGGTGGGCTATCTTTCGCTGCTGCAAGAAGCTCCTGAGCTGCCGGTTGAGCAACGTGCGCACTTTACGGGCGTGGCGCTCGACAAGGCGCACCGGCTCGATACGCTCATCGAGGAGTTCTTCGATATCACGCGCTTTGACTTCCACGATATCGTGCTTACGCGCGGCTATGTTGATCTGGGGTTGCTGCTAGCTCAGGTGGCTGACGAGTTCTATCCCATCCTCAACGAGCAGCATAAGGAAGTCCAAGTTGATATTCGCGAGGACCTGACGGTGCTCGTGGATGGTGACAAGATGGCCCGCGTGTTCAACAACATCATGAAAAACGCCGTCGCCTATAGCTATGAGGGCTCGATCATCACGATCGAGGCCAGACGCCGGGACGACGGCGGCGTGCGCGTGCGCTTTATCAATCAGGGCGATCCCATCCCTGCGGCTAAGCTCAAGGTGATCTTTGAGAAGTTCTATCGCCTGGATGCGGCGCGTGCGACCAATCGCGGTGGTGCCGGTCTGGGCCTTGCTATTGCCAAGGAGATCATCGCGGCACACGGCGGTACCGTTGCATGTGAATCGACGCCCGAACACACGATATTCACCATCGAGCTGCCCGCCGCATAGCCAGCGCTCCCTTACAAACACTTGACAATGCGCTCACGTGCATATGAGTCGCGATTTCTACTATCGATACTGCTGAATTGATATCGATATGGAGGTATGCGGTATGACGGCTGCTGCGGCTGTGGAGCCTACAGAGCTTGAAGAACTCATGAAAGCGCAGGCCGAGGCCGCGCGCGAGCGCGAGGTTGGGGATGCGACTCGCCCCACGGCAGAGGATCTTGCCGCCTCGCCGACGCGCATCGATGTCGAGGGCCTCGACCTGTTCTATGGCGACCATCATGCGCTCAAGGACGTGAATATCAAGATCCGCGACAAGCAGATCACCTCGTTCATCGGGCCTTCGGGCTGCGGAAAGTCCACGTTGCTGCGCTGCTTTAACCGCATGAACGACGGCATCAAGGATTGCCGCATCGAAGGCAAGATTGCGCTCGATGGTCAAGATATCCTGGGCGATTACGACATCTGCCGTTTGCGCCAGCGCGTGGGCATGGTGTTCCAGCGCCCCAACCCGTTTCCCATGAGCATCTACGACAACGTCGCGTATGGTCCGCGCGGCATGGGCGTGCGCGATCGCGCTGTGCTGGATGAGCTGGTCGAGGATTCCCTTCGTCGCGCTGCCCTGTGGGATGAGGTCAAGGACAAGCTCAAAGAGTCGGGCCTGGGTCTTTCGGGTGGACAGCAGCAGCGCCTGTGCATCGCCCGCGCACTTGCCGTGCAGCCCGACATTCTGCTGATGGACGAGCCGACCTCGGCGCTCGACCCCGTGTCGACGCTCGTGGTGGAGCAGCTGGCCTGCGAGCTCAAGGAGGCCTGTACGCTCGTGGTCGTTACGCACAATATGCAGCAGGCAGCGCGTATCTCCGACTCGGTCGCGTTTTTCTTGCTGGGTGAGTTGGTGGAGCACGCGCCCACCGCTCAGCTTTTCAAAAATCCTACTGACCCGCGCACGGCGGATTATTTGACGGGACGTTTTGGCTGATACCATCTAGTAAAGGTACCTTTAGGGTTAAGATGCGGTCATGCCGGCCGCAAAGGGGTTCAACATGATCTATTACGTCGAGGACGATGACAACATCAGGGATTTGACGGTCTATGCACTGCGCAAACAGGGAATCGAGGCCGAAGGCTTTTCGTGCGATGGCGAGTTTAAGGCTGCCGTGGCGCGACGGGTACCCGATGCTGTGCTGCTCGATATCATGCTGCCCGATACCGATGGCTTGGCGATTATGCGTCGCCTGCGTGCCGACCGCCTGACGGCGACGGTGCCCATCATGATGCTTACCGCCAAGGATACCGAGCTCGATAAGGTGATGGCGCTCGATGGCGGTGCTGACGATTATCTGACTAAACCCTTCTCGCTCATGGAGCTTGCGAGCCGCTGCCGCGCACTGCTGCGTCGCGGCGGCATGGTCAAGCAGGCGAGCGATGTGCTCAGCGTGGGCGACATCGTGCTCTCGCCCAGCCATCGCGAGGTGACCGTTGCCGGCGAGCCGCTTAAGCTCACCCTGCGCGAGTTCGACCTGCTCGAGTACCTCATGCGCAAGCCCGGCGTGGTCTTTACCCGCGAGTCGTTGCTGCAGAGCGTGTGGGGCTGGGACTTCGACGGCGGTTCGCGCACCGTTGACGTGCACGTGCAGACGCTTCGCCAAAAACTGGGCGAGCATGCCGGCGCCATCGAGACTGTGCGCGGCGTGGGCTACCGCTTGGCCGAGCCTTCTGCCGGTGATGGTGCCGAAGGTGACGGCACCGCGGCCACCGCATCGGAGGAGTAACCCGTGGTCTTCGCCCCCCAGGGAAAATATACGCTGTCGCACCGCGTTTTTGTGACGATCTTTGTCTGTGCCATGGCGGTTATCGTGGCGTTTACGGTGCTGGGTGCGTTCTTTGTGCAAAACACCTTGGCGGATGCCACGAGTGCCAATCTGGCGCAGGAAACCGAGCTCATTGCTGCCGCCCTCGACGAGCAGCAGGAGCCCATCCCGTTCTTGCGTAGCCTCGATCGCGAGGACTTGCGCATCACGCTGATTAACAAGGATGGATCGGTTGCCTACGACAACGAGGCGTCGCCTTCCACACTGCCCAACCATGGCGATCGCCCTGAGGTCATCGAGGCCTTTGAGAGTGGTTTGGGTTCTGCGGAGCGCGCAAGCTCTACGCTCGACGAGATTATGCTGTATCGCGCCGTCGCCCTTGATAACGGTCAGGTTGTCCGCTTGGCGCAGGCCCAGCCTGGCGTTGCGGCGATTTTGCTGTCGATGGTGGCGCCGATGCTGCTTATCGCAGCAGCGGGTGCGGTACTCTCGTTTTTTATGGCGCGCCGCGAGTCCCGTGCCATCATCGCGCCGTTGCAAGAGGTGGATTTGGACCACCCACGCCGTAGCTATGAGCACGCCTATGCCGAGATGGTCCCCATGCTTGAGCGTATCGAGTCGCAGCGCCAGGAACTCAAGCGCCAAATGGCGGTGCTAGCGGACAACGACCGTATGCGCCGCGAGTTCACGGCGAATATCACCCATGAGCTTAAGACGCCGCTTACGGCGATTTCGGGCTATGCCGAGCTCATCGCAAACGGCATGGTCGAGGGCGAGGACGACCTGCGCAACTTTGGCGGTCGCATCTATCGTGAGGCGGGCCGTTTGGCGGCGCTTGTCAACGACATCCTTACGCTGTCTAACTTGGACGAGGCCGAGCGTGCAACTGAGGGCGAGGCGGTGCCCATTGGGTCCACGGAGCCTATTGAGCTCTCGCGTGCCATCTACGCGGTTGAGCAGCGTCTTGAACAGGTCGCCCGTCAGGCGAATGTGACGATAAGTCATGAGACCAAGCCTGTGGTCATCGAAGGCGTGTCGCGCTTGATCGACGAGCTCATCTATAATTTGGCAAGCAACGCCATCCGCTACAATCGACCCGGCGGTACGGTTACGCTGCAGTGCGGCACCAACGACGAAGGCCATCCGTTCCTCGCGGTCGCCGACACGGGAATCGGTATCGCGCCTGAAGAACAGGGCAAGGTATTTGAGCGGTTCTATCGCGTGGACAAGAGTAGGTCCAAGGCACGCGGCGGAACCGGTCTGGGGCTTGCCATTGTCAAGCATGCGGCCCTGTATCATCACGCCACGCTCGATCTGTCGAGCGAGTTGGGCGTGGGAACCACCGTTACGGTGACGTTTCCCGTACAGCAGGACGAGCCATTCGCATAGCGATACAACATAGATATTGACGTAGACGCCGCATTTGACTTTCGGGTGCGGCGTTGTTGTGCAATTTTACGATTGCTTCCGACATTTTTACAGGAGAGCCTGTTTCTTATGTATAGAGTTTGGTCTCAGTAAAAAGATGCGATAACATACGGACAGTTTTGTCAATCCGAACTGGGGAAATGAAAGGCAAGCTGCATGACCCTTCTCGAACTGTTCCAGCTGCTGAAGAAGCACCTCAAGCTGGTCATCACCCTTCCGGTGGTCTGCGCGATCGCCATGGGCATCGTGTCCTTCGTTGCGATGGACAACACCTATACCGCGACGACGAGCATGTACATTCTCGCCAAGACCGACGATAGCGGTCAGATGAGCTACAACGATCTCTCGGCGAGCCAGATGCTTTCCAACGATATCGCCACGCTGCTGGATAGCGATAGCGTTAAGAGCGGCGCCGCCAAAGAACTGGGCCTCACCGATCTGGATGACTACAAGGTGTCTGTTTCCTCCGAGACCACCACGCGTGTCATTACGCTTTCGGTTACCGGCACCGATGCCAAGGAGACGGCTGAGGTCGCAAAGGCCATTGCCAGCTCGGTGAGTACGGTCGCTCAGAACGTCGGCGCTGCCCAGAGCATCAACGTTATCGACGAGGCTAAGACCCCCGAAGCCCCCAGCGGCCCCAAGCGCACGCTGTATATTGCCGTCGCGTTCCTCGCCGGTATCTTTATCGCAGTTGCCTATGTCGTTTTGGCAGACATGCTCAATACCCGCATCCGCGGTGCCGAAGAGGCAGAAGAGCTCCTGGGTATTCCCGTTGTTGGCCGAATTCCGGCTATGAAAGGTGGTAAATAGGCATGGCTAAGGCAAAGAACACCGATAAGCTCGTTGTACAGAATGCCGCCAAGACCCTTCTGGCCAACATCCGCTTTGCGAGCGTGGACGACCCCATTCGCACCATCACCGTTACCTCCTCGATTCCCAACGAGGGCAAGTCTACGGTTTCCATTAACCTTGCTCAGGCAATCGCCACGAGCGGCAAGTCCGTGCTCCTGGTCGAGGCCGATATGCGCCGCAGGTCCCTTTCCGATATGCTCGGCGTTCGTTCGCGCGGCGGACTCTATGCGGTCCTTTCCGAGCAGATTTCCATTGACCAGGCAATTGTCGAGACGGGTCAGAAGAATTTCTACTTCCTCGATGCCGAGCCGCATATTCCCAATCCTGCCGACATCATCGTCTCTCACCGCTTTGCCAAGCTGGTAAAGGCGCTGTCCGCCAAGTTCCAGTACGTCATCTTTGATGCTCCCCCGGTCGGCACCTTCATCGATGCTGCCGAGATCGCAAGTCTGACCGACGGCACGCTGTTCGTGGTGCGTGAGGATTTCACCAAGCGCGAGGAGGCGCTCAACGCCATCGGTCAGCTTAAAAAGTCCGAGAAGGTCAAGCTCATCGGTACCGTTATGAACTACTGCGAGACCGAGACCAGCGAGTACTACTACTCCTACTACACCAAGGACGGTAAGAAGGTGAAGAAGGGCTCCGACGATCAGGGGACTTCCAAAAAGGGCATCTTCACCAACCGAGCAAACGTTTAGTTGATTAAGGCTGACCTATGCGTGACATTCATTGCCATATCTTGCCGGGTGTAGACGACGGCGCCGCCGATCTCGATGAGAGCTTGGCGATGCTCGAGGCTGCCAAGCGGGCTGGTGTAACCAGAATTGTTTGCACTCCTCACTGCCGTGATCCCTATTTTGATTACGACAAGATGTGGGATGCCTTTGAGCTGCTGCGCGATAACGCTGACGGTTTTCCGCTCCAGATGGGCTTCGAGGTCAACCATCGAAAGCTCGTTGAGCTTGGTATCGATGCCGCGGAGCACTTGCATTTCGATGGGACCAACGAGTTTCTGCTCGAGCTTTCGACGCATGCCGATGCGTATGCGTTTAGAGAGTACGAGAACACGATTTACGATTTGCAGTGCCGTGGCTATCAGGTGATCATCGCTCATCCTGAGCGCTATCGTGCGGTTCAAAAGGATGTAAGCGTGGCGGAGCGCCTGGTCGATATGGGCTGCAAACTGCAGGCTTCGGCGGACTTTATTGCCGGCGGTCGCTTTGGTCGCGAGAAAAAGCCGGCACAGCGCCTGTTCGATCAGAACCTGTACAGCTTCATCGCGAGCGATGCCCATAACGTGAGTCATTACGACTGCCTGGCGAAGGCTCGCGCGAAGTTTAGCGTGCGCGGAGCTCATTTTCGCTAAAATCTGTCCCTAACGTTCGCGTTGAATGAAAGGGCAGCTATGGATATCCAACTTAAGACGGGATGCTTTGATGACGCGGCGTTGGTGCGCCGCGTCGTTTTTATGGACGAGCAGGGCTACGAGAATGAGTTCGACCAGATCGATGAGGCTTCTGACTGCATTCATGTGACGCTCTATGTAGACGGCGAGCTTGCCGGTTGCTCGCGCGTGTTTCCCGAAGAGCTTGAGCGCGCGACTGACGCAGAGGCTCCGGTGTTGCCGGCGTGCGACTTAGACGAAGGCGTCGCGGCGGGGGAGACCTACATTATGGGGCGCGTGGCCGTGTTGCCGAGCATGCGCCGTCGCGGCCTGGCGAGCAAGATTGTCGAGGCCAGTGATACGTGCGCGCGTGATGCCGGCGCCAGGCTCATTAAGCTGCATGCGCAGGAATACGTGCTGCCGCTCTATGCCAAGGCGGGCTACACGCAGATTGCCCCGGTGGACTACGAAGACGAGGGCCAGCCCCATGCTTGGATGGCCAAGCGCGTAGATGGCAGATAGGGACGTTCCTTTCCTGCCGGCAGTCGGGGACACTCCTTGGCAATTGGCGCATCAGAGCGTTTGGACATACAGTTTTTCGATTCCGTATGTATATATGCGCGCTAATGGGTTATAAAATCTAAGTCTGAACATAGCAGG
>CABUJN010000069.1:0-8327 GCA_902491935.1 uncultured Collinsella sp. | reverse complement strand
GTTCATCTCGCGCATGGCCGAGGCGCCCTGGGCGATAAAGGTGCCCACGGCGTTCGCGGTGTTCGAGACAGCGGTCCCCAGATCGCGGTTCGCGGCAGGGGAGTGCGAGGCGGTCGGGCGAGCGGTGTCAGCAGCATCCGCATCGGCAGCCTGCGGCACGGCGATATTGCCGGTGCCGCCCTCGACCACAGAAAAGCCTGCTGCGTGCGGGTCGACCGCATCGGCGCCAATCGTGGGATGCTCGAGCTGCAGAAACGAGGGCATGGTGCTGCCCTGGTCGGCAACCGGAGTCTCGCCGGGTACAAAGGTCGAGGCCGCCTCGGCAGCCTCCTCTTCCTCGGCGTCAACGTCAGCGTCGGCCACGGCGTCTTTCATCGCTTTGACGGCATCCATCATGGAGTCCATGACGGCATCGAGCTCTTCTTCAGAAGACACCTCGATGGGGCCTTCTGCTTGCGGAGCGGCGTCCTTTTCGGGGGCGTCGTCTTGAGCGGCCGAATCGTCGTTTTGCTCGCCGGCATCTTCGGCTACAGGGATTTCCGTCGCAGCGCCGTTATCCAGGGTGGCGTCGTCGACGTCGGTATCATTGCAGGTCGCAGCGTCAGTATCTGCGGCGACGTCTGCTGAATCATCAATATGCTGTTGAGTCTGGGGGTCCAGCTCGTCTGTCATAGGCATGTGCTCCTCATCGTTGTTTGTCACCCTATGATAAAGTCTCGCGCCGACATCCCGCGCGCCGCAGCAAAGTTTCAAAACGTGTTCGATGGCTCGCTTGGATAGCAAAAATTCGTCCTCTATATTCAGTTTGCGCTTGACATTCCCTTCGCCGAATGACGTTGTGCCGTTCGCCTGCTGCAGCCTTTATTTTTCACTTGAACCCGCTAAAGTTGCATTTCAGCTTTTGGCGCGTGAAGTTGGATGCGCGCAGCCGGCGGGTGGGCCCGTCGCGATTTGAAAGGACTTCGTATGGGACTTTTCACTGGTAAGACCGTAATCGTCACCGGCGGCGGCAAGGCCACGCTTAAGGACGGCTCCGCTGGCTCCATCGGCTACGGCATCGATATCGCTTTTGCCAAGGAGGGCGCAAACCTCGTGATTACCGGCCGCAACGTTGCCAAGCTCGAGGCTGCCAAGGAGTCTCTCGAAGCCGAGTACGGCATTAAGGTTCTGCCTGTTCAGGCCGATGTCTCGGCTGGTCAGGACAACGAGGCCGTCGTCCAGAACGTCATCGATAAGGCCATCGAGGAGTTCGGCCGCATCGACGCCGTCGTCAACAATGCCCAGGCCAGCGCCTCGGGCGTGACCATCGCCGACCACACCATGGATCAGTTTAACCTGGCCATTTATTCCGGCCTGTATGCTACCTATCTGTACATGCAGAAGGCCTATCCGCACCTGAAGGAGACCAAGGGCTCCGTGGTCAACTTTGCTTCGGGCGCCGGCCTGTTTGGCAACTATGGTCAGTGCAGCTATGCCGCTGCCAAGGAGGGCATCCGTGGTCTGACTCGCGTTGCCGCCAACGAGTGGGGCAAGGACGGCATCAACGTCAACATCGTGTGCCCGCTTGCTTGGACCGCTGCGCTCGAGAACTTCCAGGATGCCTACCCCGAGGCTTTCAAGGCCAACGTCCACATGCCGCCGGCGGGCCACTACGGCGACGTCGAGAAGGAAATCGGCCGCGTGGTCGTTCAGCTCTGCGGTCCCGACTTTAAGTACATGAACGGCGAGACTGTCACCCTCGAGGGCGGCATGGGCCAGCGTCCCTAATGGTTACGCGGTTTTACCAAACCGCGTAACGGCTCGACGCTGCGCGGGCCGCATTTGGACAATCTGACGTTCAACTTCAAGGGCGCGACCAGAAGGTCAGCGCCCTTTCGTTTCACGTCACCTTGCCTCAAATGCGGCCCGCTCGCTGACTTATGCTCAATCTACGGCGCCATTTTGCTTGATGGCACCTTGCTCGCTCTGGCGGGTTTTCGCTGTCGGTGCCATAACATCGGCGTTGCTGTGGCTGTCGGAAATGATCCGTTGGGGACGGAGGAAAACGGATCATTTTTATCCTGGTGCAAGGGGCAGGTTTCCCTTGCGCTAGTTTCTGTCGAGTCGGTGCTCCTTGCGGGTTGCCCGTATAATGGTTTGCGTATGAACCGCAACCAAGGAGTTCCAGTTTATGGACCAGAGCCTTTTTAAATTCGACCTGATCGCCGAGGATCCGACGACGCATGCGCGTGCCGGCGTACTGCACACCCCGCACGGCGACATCGAGACACCAATCTTTATGCCCGTGGGCACCAAGGCAAACGTGAAGGGTATTCCTACCGAGACTGTCAAGCAGCTCGGCGCCCAGATCGTGCTTGCCAACACCTATCACCTGTCCATGCGTCCCGGCGAGGACACCATTGCCGAGCTGGGCGGCCTGCACAAGTTTATGAACTGGCATGGCCCCATTCTTACCGACTCGGGCGGCTTCCAGGTGTTCAGCCACAACGATGCCGTCAAGCTCACCGACGAGGGCGTGCGCTTTATCGTCAACGACTACGACGGTCGCCACGTGTTCTGGACGCCCGAGGACAACATGGAAATCGCCATGAAGCTCGGCTCTGATATCTGTATGCAGCTCGACCAGTGCCCGGGCTATCCCGCCACGCGCGCCTACGTTGAGCGCGCCGTTGAACTGTCGAGCATGTGGGCCGAGCGCTGCTATAAGGCGCATACCCGCGACGATCAGGCGCTCTTTGGCATCGTCCAGGGCGGCATGCACCTGGATCTGCGCCTGCGCTCGCTGCGCCATCTGGAGGAGTGCGGCGACTTCCCGGGCTACGGTATCGGTGGCTATTCGGTGGGCGAGGATCACGAGACCATGTTCGAGACCCTGGCGCCGCTCGTGAGCGAGTACATGCCCAAGCATAAGCCGCGCTACCTGATGGGCGTCGGCAACCCCACCACCCTCGTGCGCGGTGTGGGTGTGGGCATCGACATGTTCGATTGCGTGCTGCCGACGCGCACCGGCCGCATGGGCACGGCGTTTTCGAGCGAGGGTCGCCTCAACTTCCGCAACGCGCGTTTTGCGCACGACGACGGTCCCATCGATCCCACTTGCACCTGCCCGGTGTGCACGGGCGGCTACAGCCGCGCACTCATTCGCCACATGGTCACGCAGAAGGAGATGCTCGGCGGCATTCTGCTGTCGATGCACAACATCTACTACCTGCTCAACCTTATGCAGCGTGCCCGCCAGGCCATTATCGAGGGCCGCTATGGCGCGTTCGTGAGCGACTGGATGAACAGCCCTGCGGCGGTGGATTACTAAGAGCCGCGACCGCTGACCGATGCCTTGCAAGCGCTTGATGCATCGTGGGTACCATACCGAATAGTTGATGTTCGGGCGGGTGTTTGACGCATGGCGTCGACCCCGCCCGTTTCTATTTTCGATAGGAGTACCCATGATTAAGAATGAGAACGTCGAGGGTGAGCCGGCCTACGACGAGACGTACCGACGCGGCCCCGTGGTCATGCGCGGCCCCATGATTCCCAAGGACAACACCTACGCCAACCTGCTGGCGCCCGAGGACTCGACCGACTGGTTGCACACCGACCCCTGGCGCGTGCTGCGCATTCAGGCAGAGTTTGTCGATGGCTTTGGCGCGCTTGCCGAGCTTGGTCCTGCAGTGACCATCTTCGGCAGTGCCCGCACGCCCAAGACCGATCCGCTCTACAAGGCGGCGCGCACAGTCGGTCGCAAGATCGCCCAGCGCGGCGTGGCGGTTATCACCGGCGGCGGCCCCGGCGTCATGGAGGCGGCCAACAGGGGAGCGGCGAGCGCCAACGGCAAGTCGGTCGGCTTGGGTATCGAGCTTCCGCACGAGCATGGGCTCAACAAATACGTGAACCTTGGCATGGACTTCCGTTACTTCTTTGTGCGCAAGACCATGTTCGTCAAATACAGCTCGGGCGCCATCGTGTTTCCCGGTGGTTTTGGTACGCTCGACGAGATGTTCGAGGTGCTCACGCTGGTACAGACACACAAGGTTAAGCGCATGCCGCTCGTTTTGGTGGGCACCGAGTACTGGCGGGGCCTGTTCGACTGGCTCAACGGTCCGGTGATGGATGCCGGTATGATCAGCCCGCTCGATCCGGAGCTGGTGCACATTACCGACGACCTCAACGAGGCCGTCGACATCGCCCTGAGCGGGCTGATGTAGGGCGAGCGTGCCGGTCGTTGTAGTGATGAGAAGGCAGACTGATGCTATTTAACATCAATCTGCCTTCTAAACTGGGTATACTGATGTAAAAGACGAGGGCGAGGAGGTCGCGTATGTCTACTGCAACGGTTAAGCCTACGACGGTTCGCATCGAAGAGGGGCTCAAGGAACAGGCGACTGAGTTCTTGGATACGGTTGGTCTGAGTCTCAATTCGTATCTCAACCTTGCTGTTCGGCAGCTGGTAAATCAGCAGAAGATTCCGTTTGAGATTGTGGGTCGGCCCGAAGTTCCCAACGAGGCGACGAGGCGCGCCATGGTGATTGCCGAGGCTCATGAGTTGGGGATTCTGCCAGACGACAGCCCGTCATTCAATAACGCTGATGAGCTTATATCATTCCTCGATGAGGACTAGCGATGTTTGAGATTAAAGTCGAGGCTCAGTTTAAGGCGGATTACAAACGGACGATGCGCATCCATCCGCAGCTAAAAACCGAGTTTAAGGCGGCGGTTGCAGAACTTGCGGCTCACGGCTCGCTTCCCGCAGAATATGGTGCCCACGAGCTTTCAAACCCGGGCGGCAATTACAACGGCCACATCGATTTCCATCTATCCGATGGCTTGGTCGATGTGGTCGTTCTGTACTTGCCGCATAAGACTAATCCTGTGATCCGACTGGTCAGAATGGGCTCGCATGAGGAACTGTTCCGGGGCCCGCAGGGCTGATTGCCGATTTCTAAGTTGCGGTGGAATAGGGATTGATTTGCGGCTGGTAAGCCAAAAAACAGTCCCTATTCCACCGCAAGTGGTAAAGGTGCCCCTAGTGGATGGGCTGGTAGCGGGGGCAGTAGCTGATGGCGATGGCGTCGACGCCTACATGGGTGGCGATGGTGCAGCCGATGGGGCCGGTGCCGGCGTCCACGTAGTTCTGGCCTGCGAGCGCTTGGTTGACGAGCTCCTGCTCCTCGGCGGCGCCGGTCGTGAGCACGCGAACGCTGGAGCCCGGATGCTCGGCCAAAAATGCGAGGCAGTCAGCCATGGTGTTGGCGACGATGCGCTTGGCGCCGCGGCCCTTTTTGATGGCCTTGATCTCGCCCGATTTCCACTCCGGCGAAACGGCCAGGCGAATGTTGAGCATCTGCGTCAGCTGGCCGGCGAGCTTAGGCGCGCGGCCGTTCTTAACGAGGTTCTCGAGCGTGCGGGGAATCAGCAGCAGGTGGGCGTCGGGCAGCGTCGCGCGGATCTGCGCCTCGGTCTCGTCCAGACTGCGGCCGTCCTCGCGCATGGCCAGCGCGTACTCCACCAGCAGGCCCTCGGCGCCCGAGCCAGTGCGCGAATCGATGCAGCGCACGTCGAGCTCGTGGGTCTCGGCGACCAGGCATGCGTTGGAATAGCAGGCGGACCACTCGCTGCACAGCGAGATAAAGATGGCGCTATCGTGGCCGTCGGCGAGCACGCGATCAAAGAGCGCCTTGAACTCGCCGGCGCTCGGCTGCGAGGTGTGCGGCAGCTGCTCGGAGCCAGCCATGCGGGCGACGTACTCCTGGGCGGTAATTTGCACCTGGTCGAGCAGGTCCTCACCCTCGATAATCACATGCAGCGGGATCACGTAAATGCCGAGTTCTTGGGCGCGGGCGGGGGAGATGTCCGACGTGGAGTCGGTTATGATGGCAAAAGACATAATTGCACCTTTCGTTGGGACGCTTGCACGCCGCCTTCTGAGAGCAAAGTGCGACAAGTATAGTGGAGTCGTTCCACATTACTAGGTTCAATTGTTGAATAGTCAACAGTTTGAAGTGTCGGTGTGGAAATCGTCAACTGGGGAAGAGGAATGCCGATGGAGGCGTTGGAGATGGGCAAACGGCCGGTCGTGCTGTTCGATTTTGACGGAACGGTGGCCGATACGGGCCGGGCGGTGATGACCTCGACGCGCAAGACGCTGGCTGCGCGCGGGTTTTCTGAGGCGCAGATGGGTGATCTGCGCCGCATGATCGGGCCGCCCCTGTGGAAGAGCTTTCACGACTTTTACGGCTTTTCCCGCGAGGAGTCGCTTGTGGTGGCCGATGAGTACCGCGCCTTTTTTGATGAGCTGGGGCCGGAGGAGTATCCCGTGTTCGACGGGATCCCCGAACTGCTGGATGGGTTAGCCGCCCGGGGCAAGCGTATGGCCGTGGCGACGTCGCGCATGGAGGCAAAGTGCATCGACATGGTGCGTGAGCTCGGGCTTTCTCAGTTTGAGGCGGTGGTTGGCATGAATCCGCCGCAGGGGCGCGAGACCAAGGCCGATTCGGTCCGCGACGCTCTGGCGGCCCTGGGTGCGACCGCGGACGAGGCCGTGATGATCGGCGATCGCTTCAACGATGTGGAGGGCGCGCACGCGATGGGCGTGCCGTGCATCGGCATCTATTCGGGCGCGGCGGCGCCGGGCGAGCACGAGGCGGCGGGTGCCGATGCGGTGGTGCACTCGGTGGCTGAGCTTGCTAAACTTTTCGCTATCTAATGACGTGATGTGAGGGGCGGGCGTGCCCGTCGCTCATTGCTAAGGAGGTCGTCCATGAATCAGGTGGAGCAGAGCGTTACCGAGTATGTCGACGAGGTCTGGGAAGATGTCGTCGCCGATATCGAGCAGCTGGTGAGTTATCCATCCGTGGCAGTTTCTGCCGATGCGGAGCCCGGCGCGCCGTTTGGCCGCCCGGTCCGCGATGCGCTCGATTGCGCGCTCGGCATTGCGCAAAAGCTCGGCTACCAGACGAGCGATGACGAGGGCTATGTGGGCATTGCCGATATCCCGGGCCGCGGCGATAAGCAGCTCGCGACCATCTGCCATGTGGACGTGGTGCCCGCCGGTCCTGGTTGGAACACCGACCCGTTTGCGATGGAGCGTCGCGAGGGCTGGCTGCTCGGCCGCGGCGTGATCGACGACAAGGGTCCGGCCGTGCTGTCGCTCTACGCCGGCGCCTACCTGCTCAAGCACGGCATTGTGCCGCGCTATACCTTCCGCGCGCTGCTGGGTTGCGATGAGGAAGTGGGCATGTCCGACGTTCACCATTATCTGGAGAACCACGCAGACCCCGACTTTCTGTTTACGCCCGATGCCGAGTTCCCGGTCTGTAACGCCGAGAAGGGCCAGTTTGGGGCGACATTTGTGAGCCCCAAGATCGACGGCGGGCGTATTGTGTCCTGGAGCGGTGCCGAGGCGAGCAACGCCATTCCGTCGCAGTCTATCTGCGAGCTTGCGATTGCCGCCGATGAGCTGCCGGCTCCCGTTGAGAACGCCGACCGTCTGGAGATCACGACGCTCGATAACGGGCATGCGCAGATTTTCGCCCACGGCATTGGCGGCCATGCCTCGATGCCCGAGGGA
Organism: uncultured Collinsella sp.; assembly: GCA_902491935.1. GTDB lineage: Bacteria > Actinomycetota > Coriobacteriia > Coriobacteriales > Coriobacteriaceae > Collinsella. Next base: position 763 of record CABUJN010000069.1, on the reverse strand, counting down.
ACGATCAATGCCGTAGGCCTCATCGTGGCGTATCTGCGCGAGGCTGAGGACGCGTTTGGTGCCCGTGACGAGCGCCTGCTGACGCCTGCCGAGCACGAGTTTGTCAAGTTTCTGGCCTTTGTGCATGCGGACGCCTATGGTCGCGGTCTGGGTATCGACGCGATGAGCCCCGCGTTTGGCCCGCTCACCTGCAACCCCGGTGTCATCCGTGTGGTGGATGGCCACATCGAGCAGGTCATTGACGTGCGTTTCCCCGACAGCACGAGTGCCGATACCATCTGCGAGCAGCTCGAGCCGCTCGTGGGCCGCTTTGGTGTGACGTGCCGCGTGGGTCGTGCCAAGGTGCCGTTCTCGGTCTCTGCCGACGATCCGGCCGTGAAGGCGCTTATCGATACCTATAACGAGTTTACGGGCAAGCATGCCGAGCCCTTTGCCATGGGCGGCGGCACGTACGCGCGCAACTTTGCCCGCGCCGTATCGTTTGGCCCCGAGGAGACCGGCCTGGAGCTGCCCGCATGGGGCGGCCAGATGCACGGCCCCAACGAGTGCGCCAACGAGGAACAGCTCAAGCAGGCGCTCAAGATTTATATCGTGGCAATCCTGCGCCTCAACGAGCTCGAACTTTAAAGTTACGCGGTTTTACCAAACCGCGTAACAGCTCGACGCTGCACCTTTGGTTCCGTCGTTCTAACGAACGACGGAACGGTCGACGCTGCAAACGCCCCTAAGCGGCAATCTGACGTTCAATCGTCGGTCGCGTACC
>CABUJN010000068.1:0-8457 GCA_902491935.1 uncultured Collinsella sp. | reverse complement strand
GTACAAAGTTGTTGGGGACGCCGTCGAGGTCGTCGAGGAGCTGCTGGCCCAGCTTGAGCGCTAGGCGCGCGCCAGCCAGTCGCGCATCTCGTCCTTTAGGCGGCTCCAAGTTGCCTGCGTGGCGGGGTCGGTAAAGGGCCGCGTAATGCCAAAGGGCGCGTCGAGCAGGCGGTGGATATCGCCCTGTTCGCGCGCCAGCGCGCGGCTTGCTGGATAGACGAGCTCAAACATAAAGCAGATAAGCCCCACCAAGAAGTCGGCGGGCTCATCGCGCTCATCGCGTGCGACGCAGCGGTGCTCGTCAAAGGCGGCAAGTGTCGGCGACGAGAAACGGCTGCCGAGAAACGTCTTCTCGTCCACCTTGAGGATAGTGTCGACGGTGCTGTCGGCGATGGTGCGCATAATGTCGATCTTGTCACCATCGCGCACGATATCGCAGAAGCTCCGCGTGCGCACGTCGAGCTGCGCGGGTAGGCGGAAATCGCTGTGATAGGCAATGCTCGCTCGGATGAGCTCATCTTCTGCCGGGTCATCGATAAAGTCGCGGATGCTCGTTACGGCGGGTGCATCGGCGGGATTCTCGCCAAAGAGGACCTCGATGCCCAGCGCCGCATGGCTCATGCTCTCGGCGTCCTTAAAGGTGTCCCAGCGTCGCAGCTGCTCAAAGCGGCCCATATCGTGTAGGAGGCCGCAAAGCCATGCCAGGTCAATATCTTCTGACGACCAGCCCTGCTCGCGCGCTACGGCATCGCATGCCTCGGCCACGTGGTACGTATGCTCGATTTTGAGCGCGATGCGTGGGTTGGTGGCGTCGTAGGCATCGGTGTAGCTTTTGAAGGCCGCGCGAGCCCGGTCTCGATCGATAGCTGTCATAATGACTTCCTAAAAAGTTGTGTCTTTCGATCCGGTGGCAATTGTAGGTGAACTCGATTGCTGTCGGATGATGATTCTGCCGTATCGCTACATGCGGCTCGGAGACCTTGTCAGGATGAGAAGCGTATGGTGCTCAAAATCGTTAGAATCGTCTGGCCGGTGATGCTTACCTATGTTGCAATAGGCGCGCCGTGCGGAATGATCATGGGGCAGACGGGAATGGAGCCCTGGATGGTCTTTGCCCTGAGCAGCACGTTTGTGACGGGCAGCGGGCAGTTTATGATCTGCAACCTGTGGCTGGCGGGTGTGCCTGCAGTATCGATCGTCGCGAGCGTCGCCGCAATCTCCTCGCGTTTTGCGCTTTACTCGGCATCGATCGCGCCGCATCTGACGGGTGCCTCGAAGCGTCAGACGCTGGCTGTTGCCGCGACACTTACCGAGGAGGCATACGGCATCTCGCTTGCCAAGTTGGTTGAAGGGGAGGATTGGGGCCCGCGTGAGTCCTTCGTGCTCAACGTGATCCTTATCGCAACATGGGGCGTTTCGTGTACGACGGGCGCCATCGTCGGCGCCGTTGTCGATGTTCCCACCGCCATTGCGGCCTTTGTCTGCACCTCACTCTTTATCTGCCTGCTCTTTTCGCAGCGGCTGTCGCGCGGCAACGTTGTCGCGGCGGTTTCGGGCGCGGTGTCCGTCGCCGTATGCAAGTTTTTGGGCCTCACGAATATTGCCGTGCCGGCAAGCGTCGTGGCCGGCATTGCCATTGCGTTGGCGTGCGATGCTGTATTTGACGGAAGAGGTGCCCGCGATGCCCGTTAACGAGTTCTTGGTTCTGTGGCTGTCGTCGTGGGCTGCTATCGCGTTCTTTCGCATCGCGCCGGCGTTCGCCTTGCGCGGGCGGACCCTGTCGCCCCGCATTACCGAGGCCCTGGGCTATATCCCGCCCGCTGCCTTTGCCGCGCTGGTCGCCAACGACTTGGTGAGTCCCGGCGCGTTCGACGCGGGACTCTGGCCTGCCCTGGTTCCCTGGATTGCGGCCGTCGGCGTCGTGGTCGTGGCGGTCAAGACAAAATCGATGCTGTGGTGCTGCGTCTCGGGCATCGTACTCTATATTGTCTTGAGCCTTATATAGGGGTGACGTCGCGGGCGCCGAATCTCGTTCCATCCCAACTTGTCGAATTTTTCACCGAGCTGGTCTATTTCTTCTGGTACCATGGTCAAACTTTACTGTAGCAAAGCATGACGTGGGCTTTTGTTCCGCGTCAGCGGAAATGGGGGTTTCATGGCACAGGAAGCGACCGCCAACGAGCAAAAGAAATTCAAGGTTCCGCGCATCCCGGGCGACATCATGATCTATCCGATGATCGTCGGTCTTTTGCTCAACACCTTCTGCCCGCAGGTTTTTGAGATCGGCGGCTTCTTTACGGCTGCCTGCCGCGGTGGCTCCAATACCATCGTCGCCGCGATCCTGCTGTTTGTGGGCGCCGGCATCAGCTTTAAGTCCACGCCGGGCGCCATCAAGACCGGCATCGTCGTGCTGATTCCTAAGCTTGTAGTGGCAGCCGCGCTGGGTCTGGGCGTCGCGTACTTCTTTAACGATAACTTTTTAGGCCTGAGCTCGGTTTCCATCATCGGCGGCATTACGTTTTGCAACATGGCGCTCTATACGGGCATCATGGGCGAGTTCGGCGATGAGTCCGAGCAGGGCGCCGTCGGTATCCTGTTCTTTACGGCCGGCCCCGCCGTCACGATGATCATCCTTGGTGTTTCGGGTCTCGCCAACATCCCCGTCGGCACCATCATCGGATCCATCCTGCCGCTTGTTATCGGCATGGTCCTGGGCAACTTGTTCCCGTTTATCAAGAACCTGCTGGTTCCCGGCGCCAATCCCGCGATCGCTGTTATCGGATTTCAGCTCGGTGCGTCCATGAGCCTTTCGAGCTTTATCACCGGCGGTATTTCCGGCATCTTGCTGGGCCTTGTCACGCTCTTTATCGTCGGCCCCATCACCTTTGCGTTCGAGCGCCTGTGCGGTGGTAACGGCAAGGCGGCCGTTGCCTGCTCCACTATCGCCGGCACGGCTATGACCACGCCGGTCGCCCTCGCCGAGGTCGCTCCGCGCTATGCCGAGCTTGCGCCCACCGCGTATGCGCAGATCGCCACTGCCGTCATCATCACGGCAATCATGGCCCCGATTCTGACCGGCTGGGTCGATAAGAAGTTCTGCCAGGGCAAGGAAGACCTGTCGCCTGCCGGTGTCGAGGTCATCGAAGAGGCCGTCGCGACCGACATCGATGGCGAGTAGCAATCGATACCCATCAATGATTCCGGCGTGCAATTCGCGCCGTCTGAGCGCCCGAACAGAAACTGTTTTGCAGTGATGTTCGGGCGCTTTGCTATGATTCCCTTTACCCCTGCGGAGTAAAGGGGTGTTTATTGCCCTGATTCGAATTGGGCGATTCTGACCATTCGGATATTGAAGGGATGGCGTCTAGTGGTTAAAGCACTCAAGATTGAGATATTCCTGCTATGCATGATTGTTCTTATCGGGCTTGCCGCGCGAAGTCGTCGCTCCTTGTTCTCGAGCACCCTGCAGCTATTGTTTAGCATGCTTGGCTACACCTCTGCCGCGTACATATTATTCGATATGATCTGGACGCTTTCGGATGGTGCGGACGGCACGTTGGGTATTGCTGCCAACTGGATTTCCAACGCGGTTTCGTTTTCGCTCTTTGCCATCGCGTGTCTCATTTGGTTTATCTATTCCGAGACGATGCAGGGCTCTCGCCTTGTGACCTCGCGCTATAGGGTGGTGCTTGTAACGTTGCCTACGGCTCTGGTGGTCGTGCTGGCTTTTACCAGTTACTGGACGCACGCCTTGTTCTATATCGATTCGCAGGGCGTGTATCGTCGCGGCTTTGCCTATATGATCCAGCCCATTGTCAGCTACTGTTACGTTATACATACGTCCCTGCATGCGTTTGTGCAATCTCGCAGGGTCGAGAGCCTGCAGACGAAGGCTATCTATCGAACCTTAGCATTTTTCGCCATTCCGGCCCTGGTGGGCGGTACCTTTCAGATCGTATACTCGGTGCCTGGCCTTTGTGTCGGCATAATGATTAGCATGTTGCTGCTCTACATTATCTGCCAGGAGCAGCTCGTCTCGACCGACCCGTTGACTGGCCTCAACAATCGCAACCGTTTTGAGACCTATATCCTGTCGCTCTTCTCAAATGTGGATCAGGCCGAAGATGTGTATCTGCTCATGATGGACGCCGACGGCTTTAAGCAGATTAACGATCGCTATGGACATGTGGAGGGCGACCATGCTCTTCAGGTTATATCCGCTGCGCTCAAAGAGGTCTGCTCGGCGTCTGGTGGCTTTATCGCACGCTACGGTGGCGATGAGTTCGTAGTGCTCCAAAAGGCAGTGGCGGAACAGGATATCATGCATCTGTGCGCGACAATCAACGACGAGCTCGCTCGTGCCGAGGTGCCGTATCTGTTGCGGATGTCCATCGGCTACGCACGGGTTGGCGATGGTGTCGATACCTGGCAAGACTTACTTCGCGCTGCCGATGCGGAGCTCTACCGCGTCAAGGCCGAGAAAAAGAAAGCCGGCGTCCAGATACGCTAGAAAAAAGGGCGCACGACCGTTGCGATGGTCGTGCGTCCTTTTTGCGTTGGCGGGGGCCACCGGCCATAACGCCCAGGCGCGGTGCGGCAAGACGAGCGTCTGCCGCCGCGGCTCGGTACGAAATCAACGAGAACCAGTGCACTCCATTAAGCTGAAGCGTGCGAACGCCCTCTCTAAAAAGGTGAGCTCGCTAGGCTTTTTTGGGTTTGTTGACGATGATGATGCCGCCGCAGACCAACAGCAGGGCAACGATGACGGTAACGGGGCTCGTGCCAGCACCCTCGCCGAGCAGCAGCGCGCTCAACAGCACACCAAAGACGGGGTTCATAAACCCAAAGACCGAGACACGGCTGACGGGGTTGACGGCAAGCAGACGCGACCACAGCGAGTAGGCGACCGCGGAGATAAGCGCCATGTAGATGATGAGCGCGATGGCGGGGGCAATCGCCGTGGGGGAGAGCGTGCCACCCATCAAAAAGCCGATGGCGGTGAGGACCAGGCCGCCGACCAAGAACTGCCACCCGGCAAGCAAGACGCCGTCGTGCTCGCGCGAGAAGATGCCGATCAGGCAGGTCGAAAGGGCACCCGCGACGGTGGAGGCCAGGATAAAGCCCTCGCCGTCGAGCGTAAAGCCAAAGGTGCCGTCCGCGCCCGAAAGGTTGACGAGCGCGACACCGGCAAAGCCCAGTACGCAGCCGAGCACCTTGGCCGCATCGAGCTTTTCGGTGCGAAACGCCAGGGCGGCAAAGAGGATGGCTAGGAAGTTGGCGCTGGCCTCGATGATAGAGCTCGACATAGCGCTTGCACGGGAGAGACCAAGGTAGAAAAAGAAGTACTGGCCGATGGTCTGGAAGAGCGACAAGATGCAGATGGGCTTGATATCGCGCGCTTGCGGAACGAGCGGTCGCCGCTGGGCCATGCTCATGCCAACAATGACCAGCATGCCGGCAAGGGTGAAGCGCAGACCTGCGAAGAGCAGCTGCGAGGCGCTGTCGTGCGCGGGAATGCCAAAGAGGCCGTAGCCAATCTTGATGCAGGGAAAAGCCGACCCCCAGAGCGCGCAGCAGACGAGGCAGCCCAGGATGAGTCCGGGCAGGGTGGCGAGATACGGCTTGCGGCTTTCCATGATGTCCTTCCTGTATGCGCGAAGCAAAAAAGAACCCGCCACCGGGCGTGCCGGTGGCGGGTGTTGTTACCCGAGGGGATTGTACCCGATGGGACGCATTAAGCGAAGTAGGCTACACCGCTCTCAAAGATCGGCATGAACTTATCGCCGGGGACATGCTCGGGCACGTTGCGGTACAGGTTGTCGCCGCGGCGCTCGGCATGGCCCATCTTGCCCAGGACGCGGCCGTCGGGGCTCGTGATGCCCTCGATGGCGAGTGCGGAGCCGTTGGGGTTGACGGAAAGGTCCATGCTCGGCTTGCCGTCCTCGCCCACGTACTGCGTGGCGACCTGGCCATTGGCGATCAGCTGGGCGAGCACCTCGTCGTTGGCGACAAAGCGGCCCTCGCCGTGGCTGATGGCGACGGTGTAGGGGTCGTCGAGACTGCACTGCGACAGCCACGGGGACAGGTTGGACGAGATACGGGTGCGCACCAGGCGGCTCTGGTGGCGGCCGATGGTGTTAAAGGTCAGCGTGGGCGCATCCGGCGTGGCGTCGACGATGTCGCCGTAGGGCACCAGGCCGAGCTTGACCAGAGCCTGGAAGCCGTTGCAGATGCCCAGCATCAGGCCGTCGCGGGCCTTGAGCAGGTCGCGGACTGCCTCGGTGACCTCGGGAGCGCGGAAGAACGCCGTGATGAATTTGGCGGAGCCGTCGGGCTCGTCACCGCCCGAGAAGCCACCGGGGATCATGACGATCTGGCTTGCACGGATGCGGCGGGCGAGCTCGTGGGTGCTCTCGGCGACGGCCTCGGGCGTGAGGTTGTTGATCACGAAGGTGTCGGCCTCGGCACCGGCGGCACGGAAGGCGCGGGCGCTGTCGTACTCGCAGTTGTTGCCGGGGAACACGGGGATGATCACGCGCGGGCGGGCGATCTTGGCGCCGCCGTACACGTGGATATCCTTGGCGCGGAAGTCGATGGTCTCGACCTCGGGGGTCTCGCCGGCGCTGCGGTAGGCGAAGACGCCCTCGATGCCGCTCTCCCAGGCCTCCTGGAGCTCGGAGAGCTCGATGACCTCGGAGCCGGTGTCGATGACATAGCCCTCGACGGTGGTGCCCAGGGGCTCGACGACAACGCCGTCGGCGACCTCGGGCAGCTCGGCATCCTCGGCGAGCTCGACGATAAAGCTGCCGTAGAGCGGGGTGAAGAGGCTCTCCACGTCCACATCCTCGGCAAGCTCGATGCCGATCTGGTTGCCGACGCACATCTTAAAGAGGCTCTCGGCGCCACAGCCGTAGCCGGGCGTGGAGATTGCCAGGGCGTTGCCGTTGGCGGTGAGCGCCTCGACGGCGTCAAACGCGGCGAGCAGCTGCTGGGCGTCGGGGCGGTAGTCCTCGCCGTAGGTGGCGGGGGCGATGCGGACGACGCGGTGCGTCAGGCCCTTGAACTCAGGGGAGACGGCGCGCGCCGCCTTGCCCACGGCGACAGCGAAGCTGATCAGGGTCGGCGGAACGTTAAGCTCGCCGGCCTCGTCCTCAAACGAGCCGCTCATGGAATCCTTGCCACCGATGGCACCGGCACCCAGGTCGACTTGGGCCATGAGGGCGCCCAGGACGGCTGCCGTGGGCTTGCCCCAGCGCTCGGCCTCGGTGCGCAGACGCTCGAAGTACTCCTGGAAGGAGAGATAGGCGCGCTTGTGCTCAAAACCGGCAGCCACGAGCTTGGCGATGGACTCGACCACGGACAGGTAGGCGCCAGCAAACTGGTCGGCTTCCATCAGGTAGGGGTTGAAGCCCCATGCCATGGCGCTTGCTGTGGTGGTCTCGCCGTCCACGGGGAATTTGGCGACCATGGCCGAGCTCGGGGTGAGCTGCGTCTTGCCGCCAAAGGGCATAAGCACGGTTGCGGCACCGATGGTGGAGTCGAAGCGCTCGGAAAGGCCCTTGTTGGAGGCAACGTTGAGGTCGGTGACAAGCGAGGTCATGCGCTCGGCAAGCGTGGTGCCGGCCCAGCTGGGCTGCCACACGCTGCGGGCGCACACGTGGGCGACCTGGTGCTTGGGCGCGCCGTTGGAGTTGAGGAACTCGCGGGATAGGTCGACGATGGCGACACCGTTCCAGGCCATACGCATGCGCGGCTCGGCGGTAACCTCGGCGATAACGGTCGCCTCGAGGTTCTCCTCGGCGGCGTAGCCCATGAACTCCTCGACGTCACCGTCGGCGACGGCGCAGGCCATACGCTCCTGGGACTCGGAGATGGCGAGCTCGGTGCCGTCCAGGCCGTCGTACTTCTTGGTCACGGTGTCAAGGTCGACATACAGGCCGTCGGCAAGTTCGCCTACGGCGACCGAGACGCCGCCGGCGCCAAAGTCGTTGCAGCGCTTGATCAGGCGGCAGGCGTCGCCGCGGCGGAAGAGGCGCTGCAGCTTGCGCTCGACCGGGGCGTTGCCCTTCTGGACCTCGGCGCCCGAGGTCTCGATGGACTCGGTGTTTTGTGTCTTGGAAGAGCCGGTGGCACCGCCGATGCCGTCACGGCCGGTGCGGCCGCCCAGCAGGATGATCTTGTCGGTGGGGGCGGGGCACTCGCGGCGCACGTGGTTTGCCGGGGTAGCGCCCACGACGGCGCCGACCTCCATGCGCTTGGCCACGTAGCCAGGGTGATAGAGCTCGTTGACCTGACCGGTGGCAAGGCCAATCTGGTTGCCGTAGCTGGAGTAGCCGGCGGCAGCGGTGGTTACGAGCTTGCGCTGCGGCAGCTTGCCCTCGAGCGTCTCGGACACGGGGACGGTGGGGTCGCCGGCGCCGGTGACGCGCATGGCCTGGTACACGTAGCTGCGGCCCG
>CABUJN010000067.1:0-9183 GCA_902491935.1 uncultured Collinsella sp. | reverse complement strand
AGGTGCGGGAACGGCCTATTTGCTCAATGTGTTCGGCTGAGATCGGAAATCAACCTTTGTTTTAAATGGGGTGGTTTTGCAACCGTCACGCGCCACGCTATGCGAACGTGCCCCTTTTCTGTTGTCGGCCAGATACGATGGGTCGCGTGACGTCGTCAGAGGTCGAATTCGGCCGCTAACGACGTTGCGCGACCCATCATTTCTGGTCGCAAACAGTAAAGGGGCATGAGGGTGTATTGAGGGGGGGATGTCTTGCTGTCGGCATCCGCGTGCGGTGCCATTCGCTGTCCGTAAATTATACGTCTACGGCTAATTTCATACCACTTGTCGGAATGAGGACGCTGTCCTTGTATGTCGGGCGTACATTGAACGTGGTTTTTCGCGTGAAACCACGAATCGGTTGTCAGTCCTGAACAAGGAGGCCCAGCATGACACTTGCCAAACCCATCAATAAATACATCGACTATATCGATGCCCCCGAGGACACGTTTGAGCAGTATGTCGAGAAGGCGTTAAAGTACAACTTTCGCTGCGTATTTGCGAACCTTCAGGAGTACGAGACGGGCCGCGCCATGCTCGAGGGCTCTGACATCATCCTTGCCGGCGCCATCGACTTTCCCCAGGGCACTATGACGCTTGAGGAGAAGCTTGCGAGGTTTGAGGAATACGCTGCGTGTGGCTTTACCGAGATTGACTACGTTTTGAATCAGGGGTCGATCGAGAACCGCGATTTTGATGCCATCGAGCGCGAGATGACTACCATTGCTGATTTTTGTCGCGCGCATGGCATCACTGACAAGGTAATCGTCGAGATGTGCAAGCTGGACGGCGACGACGCCGCCAAGCGCCGTGTATGCGAGATCGCGCTGGAGGCCAAGCCGGGATTCCTTAAGACATCGACCGGCAGAAGCTTTGGCGGTGCTAAGCTCGAGGACGTGCGGCTGATGCACGAGGTGCTCGGCGATGCCGTGGCAATCAAGGCGGCGGGCGGTATCCATAATTACGAAGAGGCTTGCGCATTCATCGAGGCCGGCGCCAGCGCGTTAGGCGCATCGGCGGGCATCGCGATCGTCGAGGGCGCACCGACGGATGAGCGTCGCTAGCAGACGTATTTGACCTGAGCGATAAAGCTTCACGACCACACGCCGTTCATGTTCGAGACAATATGACTTTTTGCCCGTTGTAAACGGAGTCGCGATGGGTGTTCTGTATGATGGCTCAGACAAGGTTGTTCAATGACAGGGAGGCATATATGGCAATCAAAGCCATCGCGATGGATATCGACGGTACGCTCACCAACGATCAGAAAGTGATTAGCCCGCGTACGCGCGAGAAGCTGCTCGCGGCGCAGGAGTCGGGCATTAAGCTCATCTTGGCTTCGGGCCGTCCCGCATGGGGACTGCACGCCTTGGCGCAGGAGCTCGACCTTCAAAACCATGACGGTCTGCTGGTGGCCTTTAACGGCGCACACGTCGTCGATGCCCAGACCGACGAGGTGCTGTTCGATCAGGCTATGCCTGCCGACGAATTGCATCGCCTGATTGATCACCTGCGTAATTTTGACGTGATCCCTATGATTTCGCTCGGTCGCGATTTGCATGTCGTGGATTCGTATCACTGCATGATCACGCTGCCTGACGGCTCGCAGAAAAACATCGTCAAATACGAGCGCGATGCGTGCGATCTTAAGATTCGCGAGGTGGAGAGCCTGCATGAGGTCGCTGATGCTTATCCCGTGGACAAGCTGCTGACGGCGGGCGATCCGGCCTACCTGCAGGCGCATTACGAGGAGATGTATGCGCCCTTTAAGCAGACGCTTTCGGGCATGTTTACGGCCGACTGGTACTTTGAGTACACGGCGCCCGGTATCGACAAGGCCCGCGCACTCGAGGGTGCCCTGCCCAAGCTCGGCATCGATGCCAGTGAGGTCGTATCGTTTGGCGACGGCCAGAACGACAAGTCCATGATTGAGTGGGCCGGCACCGGTGTTGCCATGGGTAACGCCGTCGAAGAGGTTAAGGCTGTAGCCCAGATGGTGACCGCCGATAACAACGAAGATGGCATTGCGGTGGCGCTGGATAAGCTGCTGGGTTAGAATCGCCGATTAATGCATGGCTCGGGCGCCTGCTTGCGGGCGTCCTTTTGTTAGGGAGGGTGCCGTGTCCGCATTTCCGTTCGACGCCGTTATCTTTGACATGGACGGCGTCATTGTCGATACCGAGTATTACTACTTGGGCGAGACTGCCGCGTTTGCCAAGGAGCTTGGGCTTAATCTGACTCAAGAGGAGTTGAATGGGCAGGTCGGTACCTCGCATCAGTTCTTCCTGCATATGCTGGTCGATTGGTTTGAGCGCGCCGGTAAGGGACACTTCACTGGCGAGGAGGCGTTGGCCCGTTGGGACGAGTGGGCGCATAAGCGTCCGCGTGACTATCAGGCTTTGATTAACCCAGGCGCCGTGGATACGATTCGAGAGCTGCCGCGCCGTGGCGTTCGCGTGGCGCTTGCCAGCTCGTCTCCCATGGTTAGCATCGAGGAAGTGCTCAACGCATGCGGGCTGTCTGATGCCTTTGAGTATGTGGTGAGCGGCGAGCAGTTTAAGGAGAGCAAACCCGAGCCCGACATCTACCTGCATGCGCTGGACCTGCTGGGGCTGCCCGCGAATCGTTGCTGCTGCGTTGAGGATTCCGTTCCGGGCATTACCGCGGGTAAGCGAGCCGGCCTGACGGTCATTGCCAAGCGCGAGGAACGCTTTGGCTTTAGCCAGGATGCCGCGGACAAGATTATCAACCAGCTGCCGGAGCTGCTCATGCTTTCTTAGGAGCGCGGTAGTTGCGCGTTTTTCGGGTCAGATGAGTAAATACCCGACATTTTGGTGCGGCAGCAAGCATACTTTATGCTAATGCGGGCTTAAGGGCTTGTTGAATGCCCTTAAGCCCGTTTTAGAATTAATTGTGCTGGGAGAGGGTATATGCCACCGACTGAAGGGCCAACTGACGGTAAAGCAGCGATACCGCTGTACCAACAGGTTATTGATATCATCAAAAACGAAATCAACTCCGGCGCCTACAAGGCGGGCGCGCGGATACCCAACGAATTCGAATTGGCTGAGAGCTATAAAGTTGGCCGCGTTACCGTGCGACGCGCTATTGAGGAGCTCGTCCAGCAGGGCTATCTAACGAAGCGGCAGGGGAAAGGCACGTTTGTCAATGCCCCCAAGCTTAAGCGCAAGATTCGCCAGAAGGATGACGTCCAGAGTTTTTCGGACGCATGTCGCGTTAACGGAATGGAACCGGGGGCGTGTGTCATTTCGAGAAAGATACTGCCGGCGGATTCCACCGAAGCACAGTTCTTTGGTGTTCCCGTTGGAACTGACTTGATTTGCGTTGAGCGCGTGCGCACTGCCGATGGCGTCCCTGTCATGCTCGAGAACAACATATATGTTTACGAGGACAACGCCTATCTATCAACGGCACCTCTATCTAACCAATCCATTTTTGAGTTCGTGCGCAACCGGACGGGCCGCACGCCCGCGTTTACCGACCCGTGCACGCTCGAGATCGCGTGCGCGTCGCCCGAGGTCGCTCGACTGTTGGCAGTTCCCGTTGGCGAGCCCTTGTTTTATATGGAAGCCTTCTTTTTCGATGAGCAGCGGCGGCCGTTTATCATCGGTCGTCAGCGGATCGTTGGGTCTCGCTACGTTTTTGACATCTAGGACATTGCGAATGGAAACGCCCGGTGGATCATCTCACCGGGCGTTTCCATACCGTTCACGGCGCAAACGCAACCGTTCAACCGCGTTGCGGCAATCAGTTTGAAATTATCTTGATGAAGGAAAAAGCTGCTGGTAATCTATGGAACGTCATAGAACGTTTGCATTGTGCAAACGTTGAAGCGAGATACGATGCAGTCTCGAGTTCTTTGGAGGTATCTATGTCAGATACGAAGGCGAAGAAGACAAACAGACGTTTTAAGTTCAAATTACCGCATGTCTATACGATCATGTTCTTGCTGATCGTTGTCTTTGCGGTCCTGACTTGGATCGTTCCCTCTGGTCAGTATCAGCGCAAGACGATTTCGACAGCGGCGGGCGAGCGTGAAGTCGCCGTTGCTGGAACCTATGAACAGGTCGATAAGAACTACACCGATTCCGAGACCGGCGAGACCATCAATCTGGGCCAGGATATCTTCGCGGTTCTGCAAGCGCCCACCAAGGGCATCCAGGAGGCTGCCGACGTCGTTGCGTTCGTCTTATTGATTGGCGGATCGTTCGCGATCATCACCAAGACCAACGCTTTGAATGCCGGCATGAGCCGTGTGATTAAAAAGCTCAAGAACAAGGACATCCTCATCATTCCCATCACGATGACATTGCTGTCCATTTGCGGCACTACGTTTGGTATGTCTGAGGAAGCCCTGCCGTTCTATGCCATCTTCATTCCCATCATGATGGGTATCGGTTATGACTCGATGACGGCATTCATCATCTGCTTCCTTGGTCCTAACCTGGGATATTGTGCTTCGACCATCGACCCGTTTAATGTTTTGATCGCCCAAGGCATCATTGGCATCGAGGGTAATCCGCAACTGTGGCTGCGCGCCGTTTCTTGGGTTATCTTCACTGCCGTCGGTATCGCATGGGCCATGCGCTACGCCATGCGCGTCAAGAAAAACCCCGAGTCGTCCATTGTGTACGAGGACGATAAGCTCAAGCGTATTGAGTTTTCCGTGACCGATGCCTCCATCGAGGAAGAGTTCACTATCCGTCAGAAGCTCGTGCTCATCGATTTTGCTTGCGGTATGGGCATTATCGTCTGGGGTCTTGTTACCCAGGGCTGGTACATGAATGAGATTTCCGCCGTGTTCCTTGGCATGGGCTTGCTTGCCGGTATCCTGGGCGGTCTTGACCAGCAGACAATCGCAGAGGAGTTCGTTAAGGGTCTCGCCGACTTTGCGTACGCTGCCATCGTTATCGGTATCGCTCGCGGTATTCTGGTCATCGCCGAGGGCGGCATGATCATCGACACCATCCTCCAGGCGCTCGCTACCGCGCTCGCCGGCGCACCCGCCGCCGTCTACACCACGTTTATGTATATCGTCCTTGGCCTGCTCTCTTTGCTGGTTCCCTCGAGTTCTGGCCTGGCGGCGCTCACCATGCCCGTTATGGGCCCCCTGACCGAGCTCATGGGCCTCAATCCCGAGGCAGCCGTCACCGCGCTCCAGTTTGCCAACCAGACCATCAACACCATCAGCCCCGTGGCGGGCATGACGGTCGCCGGTCTTGCCGTGGCTAGGATTTCGTTTGGCCAATGGTGGAAGACCATTTGGAAGTTCTTCATTTTCATGGTCGTCTTTGGCGTGATTGTAACGGCAATCTCTGGCATGCTTCCGGTGTAGGTGGTTGTGATGTCTGATCGTTTGACGGTCCTGACGTCTAAGAGCGTCTTTACCGGTACGGGGGACCTGCCGTTTGAAGGTTTCGTAGCGGTCCGTGGCAATCGAATTGAGGCTGTTGGCACCAAGTGTGAGGTAGCTTCGTATTTGACCCAGGCGGACGAGGTAGTTGACCTGGGCGACCGCACCGTCATGCCTGGCCTGATCGATGTACATACCTTCTATACAGGCTGGGCGCTGCGGACGTTGGGGTCTGATCTGTCCGGCATCGCTGATGCCAAAGAGGCCGTGTCGCTCTTGCGTACATGGAAAGAAGATCATCCGGATTGCGCGGCGGCTTTTGGCCACAACCTACCCGAAACGTTGGCATCGGATGCCGAGAACGCAAATACGGCAGCTGTGTTTGACGATTGTTTTGGCGATATCCCCGTCGTCTGCTTTACACCGGGCGCGGATACCTGTGTTCTCAATGCTGCCGCCAGTGCGCGATACGGCTTCACACCCCAGGCGTGCTATGCCGAGAAGATCTGGCGCATGATGAGCGATTTCCTCGCGCTGCCCGAGGTGCGTGCAGGGTATTCGGACTACATGAGCATGCTTAACGAACGCGGCGTTACCGCCATCAAGGAGATGGCGTTTGATGACTACTACGGCTTTGCCGACGAAATGGCTCGCCGTGAGGAATCTGGTGAGCTGACGGTTCGCGTCTCTATGATGTCGCAGCCGGTGGGTGCCGGTGCAAATCTGGCATATGCCCGCGAGGCACGAGAGCGCTTCCGGGGACCGTTCGTTCGTTTTTCTGGCTTCAACCGTATGACCGATCGCGGCGTATGGGCGGGGCTTGCCGAGATGATTGACCCCTATGCGGACTCGGCCGATGCGGGCGCTGCCGGTAAGACGGTCGTCGAGGAGCCAGAGTGGGATCTGATTGAGAACGAGCTGCGTGCAATTGATGCTGACGGCTTCCGATATTCCTTGCATTGCCAGGGCGATGGCGCCGTTCGTCGCACCGTGGCGCTCTATGCCTCGCTGCCTCGAGACGAGCATGGACGGATGCTTCGCCGCCATGCGATTACCGATCTCGAGAACTCTGACCCGACCGATCTTGTCGAGTTTGGCAAGTTAGGTGGAATTTGCGAGGTCTATCCGCAGATTCTGACGCTGGACCGGCGCGAGGATTGCCTGTCGATGATGCGTCGACAAATTGGCGAGACGCGACTTTTGCACAGCTGGAATCGCCGCGGCATGGAAGATTCCGGATGCACAGTGTGCTGCGGCACGGATCTGCCGCTGCTGATTCCGAGCCTGGGCGAGTCAATCTACGGCGCGTGCGGCGGATTCTTCGCCGACGGACTGCCCGTGAATGAGGTCAACACGCTGACGCTTGTCGAGCTCTTGCGCGCTTGGACTGCCGGGGGCGCGTACGACCTGATGCGCGAAGACGAGCTGGGTACGCTCGAGGTTGGCAAGCTTGCCGATATCTGCGTGCTCGATCGGGATGTGTTCGACCTCGATTATCGCGACGCACGCGATCTTGCGGTTGACATGACGATGTCGGACGGACAAATCGTGTTCGATCGAAATAAGGAGGCATAAGATGTCTGAATCCAAACCGACGCTGCACCGCGAACAGATTGCGGGCATGAATATCCACTACATCATGTGGTCGCTCGATTACTTCCTTGATGTGCAGCAGCGCTTGGGCTTTGAGTCCATTGAGCTGTGGTGTGCAGAGCCGCATGTGACGCTCGACCACACGGGCTACTTTGAGGCTGAGGTCCTGGCGAAAAAGGCTGCAGACCGTGGGCTTAGGTATCGTACTCTGTGCCCCGAGAATGTTGTCTATCCTTGGCAGTATTGCGCACGCAAACCGCTGCATGAGCAGCGCAGCCTGGCGTACTTTAAGCACGGCATTGAGCTTGCCGAGGTACTTGGGTGCGACCGCATGTCCATCAACTCGGGCTGGGGCGACTGGGACGAGGACCGCGAGGAAGCCTGGAAGCGCAGCCGCGAGCACTTGTCCATTCTGGCGGAGTATGCCGGCGAGCACGGTCTGGTGCTTACGATGGAAAGCCTGCGTCCCGAGGAGAGCAACCTTGTGACGACGGTTTCCGATGCGAAGCGCATGATTGACGAGGTCGCGAGCCCGTACTTACAGCCCATGGTTGATACAACCGCGATGGGCGTTGCAGGCGAGACGCTCGAGGACTGGTTTGCCGCCTTTGGTGATGGGGCAATTCACGAGATGCACTTTATCGACGGTGACCCGTATGGCCATCTGGTGTGGGGCGATGGCAAGCACGATATGGACGCCTTCGTCGCCACGCTCAACGCCCATGGTTTCGACGGCATGCTGGGCCAGGAAATCACGGACGGTCGTTACTACGATGATCCGGCGGCGGCAGATGCCAAGAACATGGCCGCATTCGAGAAATATCTGATTGACTAAAACAACCATCGGCCACGCAACCAACGTCATTGATTGCGGGCCAAACAAGAAAGGAACTGGATATGAACGCACACGATCTGATCAAAGAGGCAATTGCCGAGAAGGGCAAGTTCGACAGCGTCTACTGGATTGCTTGCGGTGGCTCCATGATCGATTTGATCCCGGCTCATGAGCTTCTGCAGCGCGAGGCAACCACCTTCACTTCGTATATCTATACGGCTCGCGAGTTCGATATCATGCGTCCGCGTCGTCTGGGCGAGAAGTCCCTGGTCATCGCTTGTAGCCACAGCGGCAACACCCCCGAGGTCGTCGAGGGCTGCGAGATTGCCCTTGCTGCCGGCGCTACGGTGATCGCCCAGACCGACAACGCTGGATCCAAGATTGACTCCGGCAAGTGGACCACGTGGGTCTACCCGTGGGGCGAGGGCGTGCCGCAGGCCGAGGTCCCCGCTGGCATTTCGCTGTCGCTTGCGGCCGAGCTGCTCGATCAGCAGGAGGGCTACGCCGATCTTGCCGATATGTATGCCGGTATCGCCGAGATGGATAAGATTCTTCCCCCGGCACGCGAGAAGGTAAATGCCGAGCTGGGCGATCGTTTTGCCAAGCTTTGCCAGGAGCACGAGTTCTTCTACATTCTGGGCAGCGGTCCCAACTTTAGCCAGACCTACGGTTTCGCTATCTGCTCTCTTATGGAGATGCAGTGGCAGCACTGCAGCTACATCCACTCTGCCGAGTACTTCCATGGCCCCTTCGAGGCTACTCAGGATGGCGTTTTTTACTTCCTGCAGATGGGCTCCAGCGAGTGCCGTGCCATGGACGAGCGCGCCCTGGCGTTCCTTAAGACGCATACCGATACGCTGATGGTGCTCGATGCCAAGGAGTACGGTATGGAAGCCGTGCCGGCGAGCGTCCGTGCCTATCTGGACCCGGTGCTGTTCTACGCCATGAACTGCGAGCTGCGTGCTGCACGCGGCAAGGTGTTTGATCACGATCCCGATTTCCGTCGCTATATGGGTGTTGTCGAGTACTAGAAGGGGCAAAGGCCATGGCATTTAACGTTAACGCGCTCGGATTTGGCGACAACGTCGTCGATCGCTACGAGCATATCCACACCATGTATCCTGGCGGCAATGCGGTGAACTTCGCCGTTTATGCCAAGAAATGCGGTGCCGCACGTTCTGCATACATGGGCATTTTTGGCAATGACGCCGCTGCCGAGCATGTCATTGCAAGCCTCGAGGATGAGGGTATCGAGCTTGACAAGTGCGAGCAGATGATTGGCGAGAACGGAGCGGCTCGCGTGACCGTCGTTGACGGTGACCGTGTCTTCCTCGGCTCCCAC
>CABUJN010000066.1:0-9366 GCA_902491935.1 uncultured Collinsella sp. | reverse complement strand
AGCTTCTTGCGTCCTGCGGAATGCGGCGGAAAGTTAACCTATGCCGGACCCTGCGGGAATCCAGTTGCCTTCGAACAAGCAGCCCAACATATATATCTGAATATAGATGGGAGGGGCTTGTTGCTGTTGGGGGCGTTGAAGTGTGAATGACACTTTGGGATGCGTGGCGGCCTGGGTTGGGTCGATGATTTGGGATGAGCTTCTTACTTAGGTGAAGAGGGGCTTTATGGCTGAGAGGTAGTCTTTGGCTACGTCGGCTTTGTTTGCTTGGAAGTTGTGCCAGGCCCACCATTGGACCATTCCTACGAAGCTTGAGGCTATGTGGTGTAGTAGGAAACTGCGGTCCATGGTGGCGGCGGGGCCTGCGGGGTCGACGGGGACGGTTTCGGCTGCGCGCGACATGATGGTCTTGCGGAGGCAGTCGGCGAAGACGCGTGAGCCGGCGCCGGCTACCAGCGCTCGGACGCCTTGGCGACGTTCCCAGAGGTTGTTGAGGATATGCTCGACTTGTATGAGCGGATCATCGAGCGGTGTGCCATCGTCGTCGAGGGCATGGGTGCAGATATCGCACACGAGTTCAGCGAGCAGGTCATCTTTGCTCTTGAAGAGGCCGTAGAACGTCGCCCGACCCACATGGGCGCGAGCGATGATGTCGCCGACGGTGATCTTGCCGTAATCTTCCTTGCACAGGAGCTCGGAGAACGCCGTAACGATGGCAGCACGGCTTTTTGTCTTGCGGGCATCCATGGCTATGCGTCCGCGTGAACGAGCAGGCAGCGGAGCGTGCCGGAGCAACCCTCGTAGGGGCGTTTGCCGGCGCCGTAGCCGACGGCTTCGATGCGGTAGCGTGAGGGCAGTTGGTCGGACGTGCGCAGCGCGGTGACGATGGCGGCGCCCGTGGGCGTCACGAGCTCGCCGGCGACCGGTGCAGGCGTGAGGGCGATATTGCCCGCCTGACACAGGTTGACGACAGCGGGGACGGGAATGGGCATGAGGCCGTGGGCGCAACGGATGGTTCCGTGGCCCTCGGAGAGAGACTCGACCACGATATCCTCAATACCCAGATCGTCGAGGCAGATGGCGACAGAGCAGACGTCGACGATGGAGTCGACGGCACCCACCTCGTGGAACATGACGGTCTCGGGCGTTTTGCCGTGAGCCTTTGCCTCGGCATCAGCGAGTACGGAAAAAATGGCAAGGGCACGACGCTTGGCACCATCGCTTAGCTGTGAGCCGTCGATGATGGCGGTGACATCCGCCAAAGAACGGTGGTGATGGTGGTGGGCGTGATGATGGTCCTCATGGCCATGACCGTGGGCCTCATGGTCATGATCGTGGCAGTGCTCGTGTTCGTGCTCGTCATGATTATGATGGTGGTGCTCATGCTCGTGTGTGTGCTCGGCAGCTGCTTCGTTGCCGTAGAGCCAGGCCATATCGTGATCGTGGTTCTCGAGCTCCTCTGCAAGCTGGACGTCGAAATCGCAGGCGTCGATGCCATGCTTGTTTGCGCGCGTGACGGCAATCTCAAAGCCGTCGACCGGCAGCGTGGCGAGCTGTTCGCGCAGGTGCTCCTCGCTGGCGCCCAGGTCGAGCAGGGCCGCGACGGTCATATCGCCGCTGATGCCCGAGGTGCCGTCGATGATAAGCGTGTGCTGATGGTTGGACATGAAATGCTCCTTAACGGGCGCGAGGTGTGCCGGCGCTCAGATGATTGATAAGACTTGCCTGGTAGGCGGCGCCAAAGCCGTTGTCGATATTGACGACCGAAACGCCGCTGGCGCAGGAGTTGAGCATGGCGAGCAGCGCAGCTACGCCACCAAAGCTCGCGCCGTAGCCCACGCTGGTGGGGACGGCGATGACCGGACAGCTCACCAGACCGCCGACAACGCTCGCCAGTGCGCCCTCCATGCCGGCGATGGCGATGACCACCTGTGCCTGGGCAAGTTCCTCGGCATGCGCGAGCAGACGGTGCAGGCCGGCGACACCCACGTCGTAGAGGCGGTCGACCTCGTTGCCATAGAACTCGGCCGTCAACGCGGCTTCTTCGGCGACAGGCAGGTCGCTCGTGCCGGCGCAGGCGACGACGATGCGTCCGTTGCCAGTGGGGGAGGGCTTGCCTCCCACGAGGGCGAGCTGTGCGTCCGGGACATATCCCAGGTCGATGCTGTTGTCGAGGAGCTCCGAGGTGCGGGCTGCCTTTTCGGCGTCCAGGCGCGTGACCAGGATGCGCTCCTGGCCGGCATCGCGCAGTGCTTCGATAATGACGGCAATCTGCTCGGCGGTTTTACCGGCGCCGTAGACAACCTCGCCGGCTCCCTGGCGCACCCCGCGCGAAAGATCGAGCTGCGCAAAACCCAGATCTGCGGTCGGCGCCGTCTGGATGCGCGTGAGGGCGACTGCCGGAGCGACTGCTCCGTCGGCAACATCGCTCAGCAATTGCTCAAGATCTTGCTTATCCATATATGTTCCCTTCGACGGCGCAAAGTCTAGCACTCAAAGGGTATGTTTCCGAACACTAAGACAAAATTGTTCGGAAACTATAGGACAGACTGATTCAATTGTTAGATGGATCGGCTAGTCGCGCAGGATGATGTCCATGACGAGCATCAAGTTGCGCTCGTCGATGGCAAACGGGGCGGCTTCGCGCGTCTTGGGCTTGGCGCAAAACGCGATGCCCGTGCCCGCGGCCTGAATCATGGGGATGTCGTTGGCGCCGTCGCCGATCGCGACGGTATGGGCCATATCGACACCGCACTCAACCGCCCAATCCAGCAGCTGGATGAGCTTGGACTCCTTGGTCACAATGTCTGCCGCCAGCTTACCGGTGAGCTTGCCGTCCACGACCTCCAGGCGGTTAGCGAGGCAAAAGTCGATGCCCGCGGCGGCCACGATCTTATCGGCGACCTCGTGAAAGCCGCCGCTTACCACGCCGACCTTCCAGCCCTTGCTGTGCGCCGAGCGCACAAGCTCCAGCGCGCCGGGGGTAAACGTCACGCGCTCAAAGGTGCGCTCGAACACACTCTCGTCCAAGCCGGCAAGCAGCCCCACGCGTTCCTCGAGCGCCTGCTTAAAGTCGAGCTCGCCGCGCATGGCGCGCTCAGTGATCTTCGCCACTTGTTCGCCTACGCCGGCCTCCTCGCCCAACAGGTCGATGACCTCCTGGTTGATGAGCGTGGAGTCGATATCCATAACGATGAGGCGTGCAGTCATGACGGGCCTTTCCGAGTGCGGTTGTGTTGGGCACATTGTCGCACGTGGCGCGCGTCGGCGACGGCCACGGTGCGTTAATTGTTTCGTCTCCGTCAAGTCTTTGGGCAGGAGCTACTTTTCCGCGGCACATCGACACAGGTGCGATAAGATAGAACGCCATGTCCGGCTGCGCGGTTTACGCAGGCTGGGCAAATCTGTACGACGCCGCCCGGAACGACACGGGGCGGCACAGATCCATAAAGGAGGATCACTGGTATGAGCCAGACCCGTCCCATTGACGAGCATTCCATGCACACCCGTACCTGCGGCGAGCTTCGCTTCGAGAACGTGGGCGAAGAGGTCACCCTCACCGGTTGGGTGAGCCGTCGCCGCGACCACGGCGGCCTTATCTTCTGCGACCTTCGCGACCGCGAGGGCATCACGCAGCTCACCTTCGACCCCGAGCACTCCGATGGCGATGCCTTTAAGATCGCCGAGACCATGCGTCCCGAGTGGCCCATCAAGATCCACGGCGTCGTGCGCGCTCGTGGCGAGGAGACCACCAACACCAAGCTCGCGACCGGCGAGATCGAGGTCCTGACCGACCACGCCGAGGTACTCAACACGTCCGTCACCCCGCCGTTCCAGATCGAGGACGGTATCGAGACCAGCGAGGACACCCGCCTGCGCTATCGCTATCTGGACCTCCGCCGTCCTGAGATGATGGCCAACCTCAAGCTGCGCTCCGACTTTACCTTTGCCATTCGCGAGGCGCTGCACAACCGTGAGTTCATGGAGGTCGAGACGCCCTCCCTGTTTAAGTCCACGCCCGAGGGCGCTCGCGACTTCATCGTTCCCAGCCGTATTCAGCCGGGCAACTTCTACGCCCTGCCGCAGTCCCCGCAGCTTCTGAAGCAGCTGCTTATGGTCGGTGGCGTCGAGCGCTACTACCAGGTTGCCAAGTGCTTCCGCGACGAGGACCTGCGTGCCGACCGTCAGCCCGAGTTCACCCAGGTCGATATCGAGATGTCCTTCGTGGACCAGAACGATGTCATGAGCGCGCTCGAAGAGGTCCTGGCCGATGCCTTCGGCCGCATGGGTGTCGAGATGCCCACGCCGCTGCGTCGCATGAACTACTGGGAGGCCATGGATACCTATGGCTCCGACAAGCCCGATACCCGCTATGGCATGCACTTGGTCGACCTGACCGACATCTTTGCCAATTCCAAGTTCAAGGTCTTCGCGACTGCCGCGAACGAGGAGGGCTCTGTCGTCAAGGCCATCAACGCCAAGGGCGCCGGTGCCTGGGCACGTGCCAAGATCGATAAGCTCGCCGGCGTGGCTTCCACGTTTGGCGCCAAGGGCCTGGCATGGATCGCCTTCCGCGAGGACGGTTCCATCAACAGCCCCATCGTCAAGTTCTTCTCGGACGAGGAGATGGCTGCCCTGCGCGAGCGCATGGACGTCGAGCCCGGCGACCTTGTGATGTTCGCCGCTGGCCCGCGCCTGCTTTCTGACGAGATCCTGGGCGGCATGCGTTCCCACATGGCCAATGCGCTCGAGATCAAGCGCGAGGGCCACGACTTCCTGTGGGTCGTCAACTTCCCGCTGTTCCATTGGGACGAGGATCGCAAGGCCTACGCTGCCGAGCACCAGCCCTTCACCCTGCCGACCGAGACCGACATCGCCAAGATCGAGGCCGACCCGCTGGCAGCCGGTTCTTGCACCTACGACTTTGTCATGGACGGCTTTGAGGCCGGCGGCGGCGGTATGCGTATCCACAACGCCGAGATGCAGATGTCCATGCTTAAGCTCCTGGGCTTTACCGAGGAGCGCGCCGAGTCTCAGTTCGGCTTCCTCATGGAGGCCCTCAAGTTTGGTGCGCCCCCGATGGGCGGTTTCGCTTTGGGCCTGGACCGCGTGTGCATGCTGCTCACCGGTTCCGACTCCATCCGCGACGTCATGGCGTTCCCCAAGACGGCTAGCGGCTCCGACCTCATGTCGGGCGCCCCGAGTGCCGTTTCCGGCGCCCAGCTCAAGGACGTTAGCCTGCGCCTGATGTAGACAAGCGGTTACATATTGCCCGCAACGAGGGAAGGACGCGTGCCTTCCCTCGTTTTTTGTGGGACGGGGGTGCGCGCCGGTAACGTACAATAACTACCACGTGGCTGGGTTTGCCGGCCGAATGTACGATGTCGTGGGAGGGGACATGGTCGAGTTTACAAAGACGATTAAAGATCCGTTGGGATTGCATGCCCGCCCGGTCGCGCTGCTCTATGACATTATCGCCAAGCATCGTAGTGACGTGTCGGTCAGCATCGGCGACCGCCACACGGATGGCCGCGACGTTATAGGGCTCATGGCACTCTGCGGCGAATGTGGCGAAGACGTCGTGTTCCGTGTTTCGGGCGTGGATGAGGCCTCCTGCGTCACGTCGATCAGAAACCTCTCGCTTTAACCTCAACAATGTGACAAAGGGGCAGTCCCCTCTGTTGCATAAATTGGTATCAATAGGCACTGCAAAGAGACGGTCTTTGCAGTGCCTTTGTTTCGTATAGGAAACTTTTTCGAAATCTGAATGGGGACCCTTTCCAAAAAGTTAACCACGTGTTAGTTTACTAAAGCGAACATAGGCGTGGTTAACTTTTACCGCGTCGATGTTGAGGACGAACTGACGTTAGGAGCCACTCATGTCTTGCGGACCGCAGATGCCGGCAATGCCGCTTTCGATGGTAAAAGCGGGCGAAACCGTGCGCGTGTCTCGTGTAAAGGGCAATGAGGATATGAAGCACCACCTCAAGGACCTCGGCTTTGTCGAGGGCAACGAAATCCACGTGGTGAGCTCGAGTGGCGCCAATATCATCGTCACCGTGCTGGGCGCACGCTTTGGCATCGATTCCAAGGTTGCCATGCACATCATGACCGTCGGTTAGTCGACGGTATTTCTGTACGCACTGAAAGGGGGACAAGTAAATGAAGACGTTGGGTGACGTTAAGGTGGGCGAGAGCTCCACCATCGTCAAGCTTCACGGTGAGGGTGCGCTTCGCCGCCACCTTATGGACCTGGGGCTCATCAAGGGCACTTCGTTCAAGGTCGTGAAGGTTGCACCGCTCGGTGATCCGGTCGAGATCAACGTGCGCGGCTACGAGCTTTCCATCCGCAAGGAGGAGGCCGCCGTCGTCGAGGTCCAGTAAGGACTTGCGGCGCATATTTCTGCAGATAAAGTTAGGTTTTTCTAACTTAATGCAGCAACTTTGAAGCACATTATCCAGCCTGCGCGGAGAAAGCAGCGCAGGCACACAAGGAAGAAGGATTGAATGGCGGATTCTCAGATCCATGTCGCGCTGGCGGGTAACCCCAACTGCGGCAAGACCACGCTTTTCAACCTGATCACCGGCGCCAACGGTTATGTTGGCAACTGGCCCGGCGTCACGGTTGAGAAAAAGGAAGCCAAGCTCCTAAGCGACAAGAACGTTACCATCACGGACCTCCCTGGCATCTACTCGCTTTCGCCCTATAGCCCCGAGGAGCAGTGCTCGCGCGATTACCTCATGAGCGGCGAGCCCGATGTCGTTGTCCAGGTGGTCGATGCCACCAACCTCGAGCGCAACCTGTACCTGGCGCTTCAGGTTATCGAGACCGGCCTGCCTGTGGTCGTCGCCCTCAACATGGCCGACTTGGTCGAGAAGAACGGCGACAAGATCGACACGGACAAGCTCTCCAAGAAACTCGGCTGCCCGGTCATGATGATCTCGGCTCTTAAGAACAAGGGCATCAAGGAGCTCTTCGAGCAGGTCAAGAAGTCCGCTGCTTCCAAGGGCCAGGTGCCGGAGCACAAGTTCGATTCCTCCATCGAGGACGTTCTGGACCACATCGAGAACAACCTGCCGGCGAGCGTTCCCGCCAACAAGCGCCGCTACTACGCTGTCAAGCTGTTTGAGCGCGACGCGGACGCCTGCAAGCTCATCAACCTCACTAAGGAGAAGGCTGCTCGCGTGGAGGAGCTGGTCGCTCAGTGCGAGCAGGACTGCGACGACGATGCCGAGTCCATCATCACCGGCGAGCGCTACGGCGTGATTGCCCACATCATCGACGAGTGCCTCACCAAGGCTCCGGCCAAGATGAGCACCTCCGAGAAGATCGACCGCGTGGTTACCAACCGTATTCTGGGCCTGCCGATCTTTGTGGTCATCATGTTCTGCGTGTACTACATCGCCGTTTCTACCTTGGGCGGCACGGTGACCGACTTCACCAACGACCAGCTCTTCGGTACCGACGGCTGGTATGTGCTCGGTCAGGGCCGCGATGCCTATGACGCAGCTGTCGAGGCTGCAGGCGATGCTGCCGATTCGGTTGACCCGGCGGAGTATGGCCCGTATGTTCCGGGTATCACCACCATGGTCCACGACGCGCTTGTGGCGGGTGGCACCGAGGACGGTGGCCTGGTCGATTCGCTGGTCTGCGACGGTATCGTTGGCGGCCTGGGCGCCATCTTCGGCTTTGTGCCGCAGATGTTCCTGCTGTTCGTCATGCTGTCCTTCCTGGAGGACTGCGGCTACATGGCCCGCGTCGCCTTCATCATGGACCGCGTGTTCCGCCGCTTTGGCCTGTCTGGTAAGTCCTTTATCCCCATGCTCGTGTCCTCGGGCTGCGGCGTCCCCGGCGTTATGGCCACCAAGACCATCGAGAACGAGAAGGACCGTCGCATGACGGTCATGACCACCACGTTTATTCCCTGTGGCGCTAAGCTGCCGATCATCGCCCTGCTCATGGGTTCTATCATCGGCGATTCTTCCACCACCGCCGCGTGGATCAGCCCGCTCTTCTACTTCCTGGGCGTCTTTGCCGTCATCGCCTCGGGCCTTATGCTCAAGAAGACCAAGCTCTTCGCCGGTCGCCCGACGCCGTTTGTTATGGAGCTTCCTGCCTACCACTTCCCGGCAATCCGCTCTTGGGCGCTGCACGTGTGGGAGCGCTGCTGGGCCTTTATCAAGAAGGCCGGCACGGTCATCTTCGCGTCCACCGTCGTGGTTTGGTTTCTGTCCAACTTTGGTAGCTACAACGGTTCCTTTGGCTTCCTGCCTGCGATGGACGGCATCCCCGAGGAGTTCATGGACTACTCCGTGCTCGCCATGCTGGGCAACCTGGTCGCTTGGATCTTCGCCCCGCTCGGCTTTAGCACCTGGCAGGCAACCGCACTGACCGTCTCTGGCCTCGTCGCCAAGGAGAACGTCGTCGCCACCGCCGGCTCGCTGCTGTCCGTCGCCGACGCGGGCGAGACCGACCCGAGCCTGTGGACCGCGTTTGCCGGCATGTTCCCCACCATGGGCGCTTGCGTTGCCTTCGGCGCCTTCAACCTGCTGTGCGCTCCGTGCTTTGCCGCCATTGGCACCATCCGCAACCAGATGGACTCTGGCAAGTGGACCGCGATTGCCATCGGCTACGAGTGCGCCTTCGCTTGGGTGATCGGCCTGTTCATCAACCAGTTCTACAACTTGCTTGTTCTGGGGCAGTTTGGTATCTGGACGGTTGTGGCCATTGTGCTGCTGGTTGCGATGCTCTTCCAGATCTTCCGTCCCATGCCCAAGCATGCATGGACCGACGAGGATGAGACCAACACTGCTTCCGCCGCAGTTTCCGCTTAAGTTCGAACAAGGATTAACCCCTTTCCACGAGCCCGGGTGTCCCAGCGACACTCGGGCTTTTTGGTGGGGGAGATGTGACGTTTCCGCAGATAAAACCGAGCAAAATAAACCTGTTCCTTTTTGCTAGGTGGAGAATGGGGTAAAGTAAGTGATGGCTAACTAGAGGAGGCTTGCTATGGCACCTATCGATATTGTTGTACTGGCTGTTATCGGTATTGCGTTTGTCGCGGTATGCGTGCGCATCTACCGCAAGGGCACCTGCGCTGACTGCGCTCAGGGTGGCGTTTGCACGGGGCATTGCTCCAACAAAAAGACGTGCGCTGCACTTAAGGGCGTGGACAAAATCGCCGAAGACCTGGGCCGCGGCATCAAGTAAGGCCCGACATCCAGGCGCTAAGCTCGCCGTCGAAGGTATGATTGCCTACCTGGGCCTCTAGCCCATCCCATCCATCAGTTGCGGTGAAATGGTTCCTGTTGGGGGTGCGGACGATTTCTTGGACCGCGCCTAGGCGTATCCAAGCTTCCTGCGGT
>CABUJN010000065.1:0-9407 GCA_902491935.1 uncultured Collinsella sp. | reverse complement strand
GGTCGAGCCCCGCGCTCATGGTGTCGACGAACCGCACCGTATAGGTGTCGTAGGCGGTAAGGCCCGCCGGCACCGTGGCAGAGAGGCGCCAGTACAGGTCGTCGGCAACCGTTGCGTCGGCGGCCTTCTGCCAAGCGGCGGTGCTGTCCTCCAGCACGTGCTTGGCCACCTTGGGAGTGGCGGCTTTGGGCTTGACGGTGACGGCGCTGCCGCCGACCAGGGCCATGATCGGCGCGGTGCCGGCCTCGCCCTGGGCGATGGCGTCGTCGTCGGCGACGATGAGCCAGTAGCCACAGGGCAGCTTGGCCGCCGCGCCCGCGTTAAGGGTCACGGGCACGGCGCCAGAGCTCTGGAGGGAACGAGCGAGCTGCGCGCTCAGCGCGCTCGTAAGGTGAGAATCGGTGTTGAGCCACTCGGCAGCTTCCTGCGCGGTGGTCTGGGAATTGGGCATGCCGGCGCTGTGCAGCACAGGCAGCACGGCGTCGCGCGCGGCGTCGCTTGCCCAGGCGAGGTCGGTGGCGATCTTGGCGTCGCTGTCGCCGTCGACGACGTTGGCGCTAAAGATCTGATAGGCGTCGTAGCTGCTCGCCACGGTGCCGCTCACCGTGATGGAACCGGTCGAGGTCGGCGCGGCCTGCGCGGAAGCGGGGAACACAACCGCGCAGGTGCCGATCAGGAGGGTAAGCAGCACAAACAAGATCGGGAAGGAGCAAACTTTCTTATTCACGACGCTCACCTCCCTTCGCATTCGCCTTGCGACGAATGTGCATCCAGGCCGCAGCAGCGCAAAGCACCGCCGCGCCGGCAAGGTACGTCAGAGTGACGCCCGACATACCAGAAAGGGGCAAAGAGGTGGAGTAGGTGTTGGTGAAGACCGGAACGCTCTGTTCCTTGCCAGTGGCCTCGTCCTTAGCTGGAACGTAGGTGACCGGCTTTTGCTCTTTCTCGGGGATATCCTTGCCATCGGCATTGACGATCTTGGTGTAGGTCACATCGCACTTGATCGTCTTATCAGACTGATCAGTTGCCGTGACCGTGATCTTGTAGACCGACTTGTCGTATTTGTAGTTCGTGAACGGTGTGGTCAGCTGCTGTTCGCGAACGTAATAGGTGAAGGTCTTAGAAGCGCCACGACCAGTAGGGTCCTCGCCCTTGTTGAGGTCATTAAGTTTGTACGTGATTTTATCGACAAAACTCAGAGTCTGGGGGTTATTGGTACCGTCGGCCGTTGTCTTCACCGTCTTGGCGTCTTCAAACTTCTCGTTATCCGCAAACTCGAGCGTAAACTCCTTCATCTCGCCACCCTTAACGACCTTAGTCGCCTTAGGAGTCCAGGAGCCGTCGGAAGTGTACAGAGTGTACGTGTTGTTGAAAGTCTTTGAACCATCGGAGTTGGCAATCGAATAATAGCCGTCAGCATCTGCTGGCACAGTGCTCGACAAGGCAGTTGAAGCCCCAAGATTCTTAACATTCACACTTTTAATCGTGTAGTTATGGACCTTAAGGTCTTTAGTCGCATTCGGATCGTTCTGCGTCGGAACAGACATGAGCACGGTCGTGTGGTCCTCGACTGTCACCTTAATCTCATATACAGCATGATCGTAGTCGACATCAGGATCCTTGCCCGCATCTTCGACCAAGTAGTACGTAATTTCGCCAGTGCCACTCGCTAAGAACTGTTCGCCAAGGTCAAAGGTGATGTTACCGTCAGCGCTATTCTTGGCAGACCCAACAAAGGTGCAGTCACCATTGTTGAATGTCTTGTTATTCCAATAAGGCGCTGTCGCGCTGTCTGAATCTTTACGGTAAACCGCAAAGGAGAACTCCCCCTCTTTGAGAGCACGGCCGGACAGGGCTTTGGTCGCTTTCAGCTTAAGGCTCGGATAGACGTATGTATCCGCAGGCTGACCCAGGTACAGGTCGCCATTCGACATGATGCCACCGCCATGGTCCCAGGAATAGTTGCCCGTGATGAAAGTTGTAGCGGCATCCTGTGCTTTATTCGCTTCATCACTTCCAACTTCGACATCCGAAGTCAGACCGACGCTCCGATAAATCTTCACGCCGCCATTGGCAGGGATAGTGATAGCCTCATAGAGTTCGTCGTTATCACTGGGTTCTTTGTTATCACTGCGTTCTTTGCTTCCCCGATACTTGGCATCTTCGCCGCCGAGCATCTTGCCGATTATTGCCGCAAGCGGTTCCTTATGGCCAGCCTTTGCCACAAGGAAGAAATCGGCATGGCCGTTCTCGCGAAACACCTTCGAATTGTATGCATCTTGATCTTCAGTCTTATCAAAACCCTCAGCACCACCAGCTGAAAGATGGGGCGTACCATTATTATACTTGCCATCTGCCGGCTTATAATCGATGGCATTTTGCTCACTGCCAGCAGACGAATTGCCAAAGATTGCCGTGCCGTTAGTGTTCGTTACCAACGTCTTGCCCGTGGGGCAGACTGCTACGCCGCCGCCATAGCCACCAGCGGTATTGCTGCTAATATACGAGTTGTATACAAATAATCTACCAGCGGTCTTTTCCTTACCCGCATCCGAGTTTCCCTGGACGAAGATACCGCCACCGCCCCAGTCAAAGCGAGACATGCAATGGTTATTCGTAATGTAGACCTTGCTGCTCGTAGCGTCGCCAATCATCGCGTCAACCATCTGGCCCACGCGAATGCCGGCACCTTCAGATTGATAGCTTACATTAGAGGCAATAATCCCTCCCGTGATATGCAGCCACGCCATTCCCGTACGAGGCTTGTCATTTCGACCCACATCGGTAACGTAAACGCCGCCACCGGCTTCCTCGGAATAATTGCCAGTAATCTGGCCACCGGAAATGCTGACATGGGCGCCGTTATTGGCAGCAAGCCCGCCGCCGCCATGGTCACCCCAGCCATCGTGGCCGCAAAACTTGGCCATTCTATTATTCGTGATATGGCCACCAGAAACGATCACGATGCCGCCCTCGGCCATAATGCCGCCACCGAGTCCCACGTCGAGTGTGCTATTACCGGAGATTACGCCACCGGTCACCGTGACTGCAGACCGCCTGGCATATACACCGCCGCCACTCGAAGCGCAGTTGCCAGCAATTACGCCACCGGTCAGTTTAAGGGTCGAGGCGCCGCCTTGCTCGTTGGATACCATAATGCCCGCGCCGTCACCCGAGCCAGAAGCACCGCAAACGTAGCCACCGCTCATGTTGACAGTAGAGCCGTTCTCGGCATAGATGAGATGCCCGACGTTGCAATCCTTTGCCTGCGTGAGCGTACCGCCCTGAAGGTTAAACTTGCCGCCCGTGTAGACGTTAATGAGCTTCAATGTGGAACCCTTGGGCGCAGTTGAGACAATTGCACCTTGGATGTTGACCTCATATGTTTCACGCGTTTCCGTCGTGCCCGTACCCGTATCGTTAACGGACGACGTGGTTACGTAATAGGTGAGCTTGTTCGGGATGTCGTTGTCATTGTCATAGACGACCTTGCCATTTTTGCCATAATAATCGGGAGTGAACTTCTGGCCTTGATCATCCAGCACCACGCTTGATAAGGGCCTATCACCAGAGTGATTAGGATTATCCGTAATTGTAAACTCGGCACCATTGCTCACACTGAAAAGCGGCTTAGTACCATCGCCCGAGTGCTTTATCTTGCAGCCATTAAGATTAAGGGTGATATTGCTTCCTTTATTCCTGAGAAAAATCTCGTCGTTGCAGACAATGTCCTCCGTCAGCTTGAAGCTGGCCGTTTGACCCTCTAGAACACCCTGAAGCTTATCGCGAAGTTCGGTTGCATTAGCTATATCCTCGGCGGCCGTTTTAGCCTGCTCGTTTTCCGCAGCCGTAACAACGGTTTCACCATCCGAAGTCGTTGTACCCTCGTTCTGCTGCTCTTCCTCGGGCTGCTCCTCAGGCTGGCTATCGTCGCCAGCTTCGTCGCCCTCGGTCTCGTCACTATTCTGGTTTTCGGTATCCCCGTTGTTGATGTTGCCTACATCAGTAGACTCACTTGAAGAATCAGCCGCCGCCACAGTTTTCTCGGCTGCACCCGCCTGGGCATCGTTTGCAATGGCCTGCGAGATCGGAGGCATGACGAGCGACAGTACCAGGCTCAACACGGAGGCTCCGCACAAAACGCCTGCCAGTACACGGCGCGTCGCTTTATTACTCTGCTTAGATTTGTCTGAATTCGCTTTCATCGATGTCTCCTCCCCAAGAGACCGCGATCTTGCTCTTTCACTATCAAACGTATCTGCGCAACCTGTAATTGCGCACGTTTAGTAACCCATATTGTAACGATTGTTTGAACATCTGAGCAACAAAACCGACAATTTTGTAGCGAATTCTCAATTCCCTTGACATTTTCTCAGATGTACCTTCGTTTATTCGCTATCTATTTTTTGTTTCTACTGGTAATTCAGTTGCCTATCATTTTTTAATGGCATTAGATTAATTTGCACAACATTTTGCTCAAGAGCAAGCATCCCGCTCACGGTCGAAAATCGACCGTGAGCAGTAGGTCATTAACCGGAAGGAATATCCTATCAAACTGATGAGAATATCTTTGACCCATCGGTGGTTAGAAGTGTGATGTTCAGACAACTAAATTTGAATTTTCGCGCAGATTTTCGGTATCAATTCGCCCAAATCGCCTGAGGCCACCACAAAGGTGCCTGCCCACTTTGTGGTGGTTCTCCCCCTGCGCTACTGCAGATGTTCCTCGATAAAAATCGCGATGCCGTCTTTGTCGTTGCTGGCGGTTACATAGTCGGCGGCGGCACGGGTGGCGTCGCTGCCATTTGCCATGGCCACGCCCACGCCGGCGTCAGCCACCATGCAGGTGTCGTTGTCCGCATCGCCAAACACGCAGATGTCCTGGAGCTCCATGTCGTTGAGCTCCGCCACGCGCACAAGACCGCGCGTCTTGGACACGCGCGGATCCATGAACTCGTAGAGCCGTTGCGTGGTCTGTAGAGCAGCCGCCTTAACAGTGTTATCGGCAAACGTCGACGCCCGCTCAATCACCTGCGGCATCACCTCGGGCGCCATGGTAAACATCACCTTGGGCTGCGGCTCGCGCAAAAACTCGGCAAAATCGACCACCTGATAGGGCACGCCATCGACGCGCGACAGATGCTCGACGCACGCGTTGCTCTCGGGCACGTAGAACACGCCGTCTCGGGGGCAGACGGGCGTTGCCGGAAGGTCCGCCATGTGCTTGCAGATGCGCGCGATGGTCTCGCCCGGCAGCGGATAGCTCAGCTCGTTGATGTCGTGCGCGCGGTCGATGACCTCGGCGCCACCGCAGCCCACCATCACGTCTACCAGGCCTTCGATGCCCCAGAGCTCGTACATGGCCTCGGTCGCGTGGGCGTCGCGCCCGGTGCACAAGCCAAAGAGCACGCCGCGCTCGCGCAGGGCGCGGATCGCCGCCACGGTGCGCGGGGACACCGTGTGCTGGCTCGTGAGCAGCGTGCCGTCGATATCGCAGAACACAGCTTTGATGTGGCTGAAGGTGGTGTCCATGGGGGCCTTTCTGGGTTGTGCGGCGGTGTGGGGTGTGGTCGTGAGCGGCGTACATGGTATACCAAGGCACGGGCCGTTGGGGCCCGATCGCCACAAAGGTGCCTGCCCCCCTTTGTGGTGGCCGAACCCGCAGGGTGACCTGGCCCGGGGCGCAAACCATCACAACATTCGACGTTATTCGGCAAAATCGCGATTTTCATCGAATGTTGTGATGGTTTTTACTGCCTTGCGGCACGATCCAAGCGCCGGCGGCCAAGCAGCAGCAACGCCGCGGGAACCGCCGTCACGACCATGCCCGCCCCTACGAGCGTCTGCTGCACGCCAAATGTCGCCGCCAGCCACGGGGCAATCGCCAGAGGGGCCACGCCGGCGAACATATTGCCAAAGCCCATGACCGAGTTCACGCGGCCGAGTTGCTCGAGCGGCGCCGTCGTTTGCACGATGGTGTTGTGGAGCGGGTTGACGACACCCCAAGCTATGCCCAGGGCGACCTGGCCGACAAGGGCCACACCCACGTACGGCGTCCCCACATAGAGCAGGCTTCCCAGGCCCACGGACATAAGTGCCACGAGCAGCGTTTTTAGGTTTACCAAGTGCGGCGGCAAGCGGAGCGCGAGCACGGCACCCAGCACCGCGCCCACGCCCGAGGCCGACGAGAGCCAGCCCATCCACTCAACGCCGACGCGTAGGACATCGCGATAGAAAAACGACTCGAGCGGATCGAAGGCTCCGTAGCCAAAGTTCGAAAGGAAAATAATGCAGAACAGCAGGGCGAGGACGCCGTTGGTAAAGACTGTCTTGATGCTGGCTGCGAAGGTGGCGCGGGCGGACGTGCTGGGGTTGGAGCTTTGCCCCGCGCGCTCCCCCTCCTCTGCCGAATCGGCATCCGCATCCCCGGCGACATGGCTGGTCTGCGGCCTAAAGCCCCAGCCGGCGACGAGCGCCAGCACGGTAAAGAGCATCATGAGCACGAACACCGCGCGCGACGACGCAGCCGCCGCGACAAAGCCACCCAACGTGGGTCCGACGATAATACTCACGTTTGAGAGCATGGCGATGGCGGAGTTGATGTCTTTGAGCTCGATGGGATCATCGGTGAGGTAGGCCGGGTAGGATGTGGCAATAGGCTGGGCGAATCCCATCGTAAAGCCTAGGAACACCGCGCCGAGCAGGACAATACCGGTCGCACTACCAAAGGCGATGATTGCCGTGCCAGTTGCGAGAGCGCCGATGATGCTCAGCAAGAAATGGCGGCGCGGACCCCATGCGTCGAGCGCTGCGCCGCCCGCAAAGGATCCCAGGATCACGAAAACGTTCATAAACAGGACGGCCAGCGACGTCGCGACGACCGAGGCATCGTCTGCATAGGTGAGCGTTCCGATGACGCCGATAAAGTAGCTGGTCTGAAAACCGGTGTAGATGAGGAAGCGCATTGCCACCAAGCGTTTAGCCTGCGCGGACAGCGATGATTGAGGCTTTGAGAAAAGAGATGCGAGCATGGAGACTCCTTGTTTCATACGAATGCGGACGGCGGGCATTCGCCACCGTCTGTCAAATCAATCTATCCGCATGAAACATTAAGGACGCATCAGGACCCTTCTCTCCGTTTTTCGCCCGCCATGAACTACTTGGTAGATTGTAAGGCATGTCCCACACATCCACCAAAGCAAAAACCACCACAAAGTTGCCTGGCCCCTTTGTGGTGGTTGCGGTGTTTGCCCAGATAAAACCTGCCAAAATAAACCTGTCCCTTTTTGGCAGGTTTTAGGCCAGATGGTCCTGAATCAGGTCGCAGATGGCTCGGGCGTCGTTGATGTTGATGGCTCGGGTCGCAAAGCCGGCATCGAATGCCTGACGCGCCAAGGCCTCATTGCAGGCAAGGGCCAGCGTACGACCGTCGACCAGGTCGAGCGAGCTCTTGCCGCGCAGACGGTCGACACCGGAGCGCGCGACCACGATGTTGTCGAAGCCCTCGGTCTTGTAGCCCTCGATGATCACCACGTCGACATCGTTGTAGCGCGACAGCAGCTCGCGCGCGGGCATCTCGTCCTCCTCGCGCGTGTCGGCGTACTCCGCCCAGCGCGTGGCGCAGATGAGCCCCACGTGCTTTGATCCGGCCTGGTGATGGCGCCACGTATCCTTAGCGGGCACATCGATATCAAAGCCGTGATGTCCATGATGCTTGAGCGAACCCACGCGCAGGCCGCGGCGGGTGAGCTCGGCGATGACCTTCTCGACGAGCGTGGTCTTGCCCGAGTTTTGGTAGCCGATAAACGCGATCGCGGGGACGGCCGGTGTCGGAGCTGTGGGTGCGACGGCGACGGGTGCGCTCGCGGGTGCGGCACCGTCAGTGGCCACGGACTCAACGGCAGCGGCCTGACGCTCCGCGCGATCCCACACGCCCGAACGGCCGCCCTCCTTGTGCAACAGGCGCACGTCGACGATCTCCATGCCGCGATCGACGGCCTTGCACATGTCATAGATCGTTAGGCACGCGGCACTCGCGCCGGTCAGAGCCTCCATCTCGATACCCGTCTTGCCCGTTACGCCCGCCGTGACCAGCACGTGAAAGCCAACCTGCCCGTCCGTGCGCGCCGGCGCCCAGCCCTCGGGCACGTCCTCGGCCGGCGTCCCCGCCGGAGCGATGGGCGCAATGTCGCACTTGCTCTTGGTAATGAGCAACGGATGACACATGGGGATGATGTCGCTCGTGCGTTTGATGGCCATGATGCCCGCCACGCGCGCGCAGGCAAGCACGTCGCCCTTTTTGGCGCGGTCCTGCAGCACCATGGCCTGCGTCTCGGGATGCATGAGGATGGTGCCCTCGGCGATGGCGATGCGATGGGTCTCGGCCTTGTCGGACACGTCGACCATGCGCACCTCGCCCTTGGCGTCCACATGCGTCAGCTCGTCGCGACGGGCGTCGCGGGCGGGCTCGGTGGCAGCACCGGCAGACGGCTGCGCGCCTGCAACGGCATCGCTGGCCGCAGCCGTGGCTTTGTGGGCAGACATCGCGGCCCTGCGAGCGGCCTTGGTGGCATCGGCGTACCTGCTCTTGGCCATATGATCATCCTCCGATTTGGGACATAAATCGTTGCGTGCCCTCAATTATCGCGTGTTCCTGCGGTTTGTGGGCCACGGCATCGCGCCAAATCGAAAGTACCTGCATATCATCACCACGGCGCAGGGCATCGCGCACCGAATACTCGGCATCGCTGAACAGGCACGGACGCACGTTGCCGTCTGCCGTCAGGCGCAGACGGTTGCAATTCGCGCAAAAATGATTGGACATGGCGCTGATAAAGCCGACCGTTCCCGCCGCGCCCGGAAAGTGCCAGTAGCGCGCAGGGCCCGCGCCGGCAGGAGCGTCGTTGATGTCGAGCGGCTCGAGCTCGCCCAGACCCACCGCGGCGGCCCCGGCATTGATGCGCGCCCGCAGCTCGTCACTCGGCACGGTATCGCTCGCGTCCCACAGCTCGGGATTGAGCGCGGGCGCATGCGGGTCCACGGCGCAATGCGAGCTCGTGCGCTCGTCGCCGATGGGCATGTATTCGATAAAGCGCAGGTGGATGGGGCGGTCGACGGTCAGTCGTGCGAGGGCCGCCACATCCTGGTTGAGCCGGCGCACCACAACGCAGTTGACCTTAACGGGCTCAAAGCCCCAGGCCAGCGCCGCGTCGATGCCAGCCATGGTCTGCTCGAGCCGACCCAGGCGCGTGATCTTTCCAAAGAGCGTAGGGTCGAGTGTGTCGAGCGAAATGTTGACGCGGTTAAGCCCGGCATCTTTGAGCTGCGGCGCCAACTTGGGCAGCAGGGCGCCGTTGGTGGTAAGCGAGATGTCCTCGATCTGCGGAATCGCGCGGATGTCACGAATG
>CABUJN010000064.1:0-9717 GCA_902491935.1 uncultured Collinsella sp. | reverse complement strand
GCAACCTGGTGCAGCTGCTCGTGACCATGAAGGGCCTGCCGCTTGCTTATAACAAGGACTTGCAGGAGGACAAGGAGGGCGCGCTCGATACCGCCCATACGCTCATGCAGTGCCTGTCGGTTATGGCCGGAATGATTTCGACTTGGACCGTCAACGAGGATGCCATGGCGCGCGAGTGCGGCGTGGGGCACCTTG
Organism: uncultured Collinsella sp.; assembly: GCA_902491935.1. GTDB lineage: Bacteria > Actinomycetota > Coriobacteriia > Coriobacteriales > Coriobacteriaceae > Collinsella. The sequence continues at coordinate 9,522 of CABUJN010000064.1, read as the reverse complement.
CCGCTACCGATGTTGCCGATTACCTGGCCAAGCGTGGCCTGCCGTTCCGCGAGGCACATGCCGTGGTGGGGCATCTGGTTCTGATGTGTGAGAAGCGCGGCTGCAATCTTGAGGACCTGCCGTTTGAGGTGTTCCAGGAGGCAAGCCCGCTCTTTGAGCACGACATTACCGAGGCGCTCGACATCCCGTCGATTGTCGCCGCGCGCACGACCGAGGGCGGCACCGCCCCTGCCGCCGTTGCCGTGCAGCTGCAGCGTGCCGAGGCGCAACTCGTGGTCGACGAAGGTGTGTTTGGATCGCTAACCAAGGTCGTCGAGATGGGTCACGGGGCAAAGTAGAGGTTTGGCTGAAGACGTATTGTCCATTTATTGATAAATCGTTTTCGCTTTACGGGCGCCTGCTGATGTGGGAGCCCGTATTTTGTTGCTATGGGGGAGGGGCTTGTCGAGAACTTCTGTAGGACCTTTGGGCAGGTTGTGAAGGGGATACGTTCGCGGGCGGCAACCGACCGCCTGCTCTGTTCGGCGCGGTTGATGGGCGGTCGGATGGTACTCTAATCGGGCTTCGAAACAGAAGTGACACATATGGAGCGCTTTAATAAATTGCAACGTTTCAATAAACAGCTTTTTGTTTAACTGCAGCTAAAACTCTGTTACGATGCAGTCCAGGCGGGTGCCGGAATGGGACTTGGGCACGCGCGAACCTACTTGAAAGGCTACCTTATGGCTATCGAGAAGACCTTCATCATGATTAAGCCCGACGCCGTGCGCGACCGCAAGATCGGCGAGATCGTTGCTCGCATTGAGCGCAGCGGCCTTGTCATCGAGCGCATGGAGATGACCACGCTCGAGCGCGCTACCGTCGAGGAGCACTACGCCCATCTGGCCGACAAGCCCTTCTTTGGCGGTCTCTGCGACTTTATGACGAGCGGTCCGGTCGTCAAGATGGTCGTTTCCGGTCTCTCCGCTGTTGCTAAGATGCGCACCCTCATGGGCGCTACTAATCCGCTTGACGCTGCTCCTGGTACCATCCGCGGCGACTTTGCCGTCGATGTCAACGCCAACGTGATCCACGGCTCCGACTGCCTGGAGAACGCCGAGATTGAGATCAAGCGCTTCTTTGGCTAAACCAGCTTTGACTCCTTAAAGCTGTTAGCGTGTGGCTTGGGCGCCGCGGAACTCCATCCGCGGCGCCCTTTTATTCCAAAATCTATGAAGGGGCCCGCTCGGTCATGAGTTCCGAGCGGGCCCCTGCTGTTAGCTTGTGGCACTGAGTGGTTTAGGCCTCGTCGACGACCTTGAGGCCGCGCGTGTGATCGATCTCGTTGAGGAGGTTAACGCGACGCTCGTGACGGCCGCCCTCAAACTCGGCGTCGAGCCACTCGTCGACGATCATCTTAGCGAGCTCGGAGCCCACGACACGGGCACCAAAGGCGAGCACGTTGGTGTTGTTGTGCATGCGGGAGAGCTTGGCGCTGAAGGGCTCGGAGCACACGACGGCGCGTACGCCCTCGACCTTGTTGGCAGCCAGGCTAATCCCGACACCGGTGCCACAGATGAGGATGCCCAGGTCGACGTCGCCGTTGGCAACGGCCTTACCCACCTTGTAGCCGGCGATGGGGTAGTCAAAGCTCTCGGAGGTGTCGGTGCCAAAGTTCACGACCTCGCAGCCGCGCTCCTTCAGGTGCTCGGAGATGATGTTCTTGAGCTCGACGGCGGCGTGGTCGTTGCCGATACCAATCTTCATGAGTGGTTCCTCTCTGGTCTGTGCGGCGCAAATGCTAAAGGTTTTACCGCGTTCGACTGCATGATAGCGCGACTTTTGCGTAAACGCTCGGGCGTTTTTTGGTCAAACGCTTTAGCATGCAACAAGACCGGCTTCTCGTGAATGAATGTCGTCAGTTTGCGCTTGAGCGCCGTCTGCCGGAACCATGGTTGCGGTTTTTGATGCATTGTTATCAAATAAAAGAACTAATTATTTTCGAGAGCCCAGTCCGTTATACAAGTAGGAGATACCTATGCCTACCGATTCCTTTCGTGATGCCGCGTTTTGCGATGTTTTGAACCGCGAGCTTGTCTGTGCGCTCGGCTGCACCGAGCCCATTGCCGTTGCCTATGCAGCGGCACTGGCGAGCCAGACGCTCGGTTGCGAGCCCGATCATATGGACGTTGCCTGCTCGGGCAACATCATCAAGAACGTTAAGAGCGTGACCGTGCCCAACTCGGGTGGTATGCACGGTATTGAGGCGGCAGCCGTGCTGGGTGCCGTGGGTGGCGACGCTAAGAGCGCTCTCGAGGTGCTCGAGAGCGTTAACGATGAAGACCGTGCACGCGTGGCCGAGCTCCTCGCCGACGCCGGCTACTGCGATGTGTCGCTTGTCGAGGGTGTGCCCAACCTCTACATCAAGGTGACTGCCACGGCCGGGGGCCATACCGCGGTCGTCGAGATTACCGATCATCACACCAATGTCACGTGCCATACGCTCGACGGTATTCCGGTATGCGGCAAGTCGGCGGGGGAGTGTGCCGCCTGCGCCGAGCGTGTGGTGGCCGAGCGGGCGGCGGATAAGGCCGACACGCCCATGTCGATTGAGTCCATCATCGACTTTATTGAGGACGGCGACATTGAGGACGCCCGCGCTGCCGTTGAGCGTCAGATTGAGCTGAATGGCGCGATCAGTGCCGAGGGCCTTGCGCACGCTTGGGGCGCCGAGGTGGGCCGCACGCTGCTGGGTGCTCGTGCCGATGACGTCGCCTGCCGTGCCCGTGCCCGTGCGGCCGCCGGGTCCGACGCCCGCATGAACGGCTGCGCGCTGCCGGTCGCCATTGTGTGCGGCTCGGGCAATCAGGGCATTACCTGCGCATTGCCCGTCATGGAGTATGCCGAGTACCTGCGTTGCGACCACGAGCGCCTGGTGCGCGCCGTGATGCTGTCCGATCTTATCGCCGTGCATATCAAGAGCTATATTGGTGCGCTCTCGGCGTTTTGCGGTGCTATTTGCGCCGCGTGCGGCGCCGGCGCTGCGATTACCTGGCTGTGCGGTGGCACGCGCGAGCAGATTGGCGCGACGGTCTCGAATACGCTCGGTAACGTGGGCGGCATCGTGTGCGACGGCGCCAAGGCGAGCTGTGCCGCCAAGATCTCGGCTGCCGTCGATGCGGCGATTCTGGGCCATGATATGGCCATGCAGGGTCGCGGCTTCCGCGCCGGCGAGGGCCTGATCCAAGATACCGTTGAGCAGACAATCGCCAGCATGGGCTACGTGGGCCGTGTGGGTATGAAAGATACCGACGTCGAGATCCTCAACATCATGATCGGCAAAACCCAGGTGTGCTAGTTACGCGGTTTTACCAAACCGCGTAACCAGTCGACGCTGCAAACGCCCCTAAGCGGCAATCTGCCTTTCAATCGTCGGGCATGGCCAGAAGGCCTATGCCCTCCTCTTTCAAGGCACATTGCTCGCTTAGGGGCATTTTCGCTGACTTGTGCTCAACCTGCGGCGATATTTGGTTTGGAGCGAGGGGTCCTACGACAGTTCGTGGGCTACTTGGTGCTCGTAGAAGGCCTCGATTACGGCGTTAAAGTCGCGGGCGAAGTCTTCCATGGTTCCGCGCCAGGTGGCTCGGCTGGGCTTGCCTTGGCCCACAAAGGCGGTTTGGATGCCGCAATCGGGGGACGGGAAGTCGCGCTTGGGATCGTTGCCCACCATAAGGACCTCGTGCGGCTCGAGCCCCATCACCTGAAGCTGCTCTAGATAGTAGGTGGCATCGGGCTTGCAGCGGGTGGTGTTTCCCATGTGCGTGACGAGCTCAAAGGGAGCGTCGGCCAGGTCGCCCCAACCCATGCGGCACTCGATGGCCCCCTGGGGAAAGCTGGGGTTGGTAAAGAGCGCACAACGCAGCCCTGCGTCCTGTACGGCCTGGAGCGCGGCGTGTGCGCCCGGCATGGCGTGGGCGTTAATGACATCGTCGTTCTTGTACGGAAGAACTTCGCGGTCATAGTAGGTAAACGCCTCGTAGATGAGGGGATCGGAGAGTCGGATCCCGCATCGGCGCTCGACCTCTTCTTGGTAAAACTCAAGATTGGTGCGGTTGTCCGTGCCGCTGCGGCGATTGGCGTTGAGGTCGACCAGGATGGTGCCGAGGCGTGCCATCGTGCCACCGCGGCTGCGGCGCCCGATATCCGCGAGCATCGAAGAGACATCCTTAAAATAGCGAAGGATGAACGCGTTGAGGTTGATGCTAAGAAGCGTTTCGTCCATATCGAAAACGACTGCTTTGAGCACGAGGGCACCTTTCTCGTAAATTTGATCTAGAGTCGTTGGCTCCGGATACTTTACCCCAAAGCCAATTGCCTGGCTGGTTATCGTCAAGTTGCGGAGACGTGTGTTCATAAGATTACGAAAAAGTCTCCACACGAGTAAAAAATCGCAGTTCACGCTTGAAATCGAACTCATTTCCCCGTAACCTATACGAACGTGATTGCATAAGCGTCACATTAGTATCTGTCGGCTCCCGAGTGTTCCTAAACGTTGTGTGCTTGTCGCACCCTTCTGTAGGTCCTAGCAATCGGGGCCCCGTAGTTCGAAAGGGGTCCACCTTTGAGTGAGATTCAGAACTCGTCCATTTTCTCTCTTGACGATGTCAATGAGGAGGAGATGAACAACCTCATCGACGGTACGATTACCGACTTTGATGAGGGCGATCTCGTTAACGGCACTGTCGTTAAGATCGAGCATGACGAGGTGCTCGTTGACATCGGATTCAAGTCCGAGGGCGTTATCCCGGTCCGCGAGCTGTCCATCCGCAAGGACGCTAACCCTGCAGACATCGTTGCACTCGGTGATCCCATCGAGGCTCTGGTTCTCCAGAAGGAGGACAAGGACGGTCGTCTGGTCCTGTCCAAGAAGCGTGCCGAGTACGAGCGTGCTTGGAACCGCATCGAGGAGAAGTTTAACTCCGGCGAGAACGTCGAGGGCGAGGTTATCGAGGTTGTCAAGGGCGGCCTGATCCTCGACATCGGCCTGCGTGGCTTCCTGCCCGCTTCCCTCGTCGACCTCCGTCGCGTCAAGGACCTCACCTCCTACATGGGCACCCGCATCGAGGCCCGCGTCATCGAGATGGACCGCAACCGCAACAACGTCGTCCTCTCCCGTCGCGTCGTGCTCGAGGAGTCCCGTAAGGCCGAGCGCTCCGAGATCCTGTCCAAGCTCAAGTCTGGTATGCGTCTCCAGGGCACCGTTTCCTCCATCGTCGACTTCGGCGCCTTCGTCGACCTCGGCGGTATCGACGGCCTCATCCACATCTCCGAGCTCTCCTGGAACCACGTCAACCATCCTTCCGAGGTTGTCAAGGTCGGCCAGGAGGTCGAGGTCGAGGTTCTCGACGTCGATCTCAACCGCGAGCGCATCTCCCTGGGTCTCAAGCAGACCACCGAGGATCCGTGGCGCGCACTGGTCAAGAAGTACCCCGTCGGCGCTATCGTCGAGGGCACTGTGACCAAGCTTGTCCCGTTCGGCGCTTTCGTCGACCTGGGCGAGGGCATCGAGGGCCTGGTGCACATCTCCGAGATGGCCAACAAGCACGTCGATCAGCCTTCTCAGGTCACCCATGTGGGCGACAAGGTTCAGGTCAAGGTCATGGAGATCGACCTCGACCGTCGTCGTATCTCCCTGTCCATGAAGTCCGCTGCTGAGACTCTGGGTGTCGAGATCGAGGTTACCCCGCTGCCTTCCGAGAAGAAGGACGAGGAGACCGACGCCGAGTAAATCGGTTTGACGATCACTTGTTTTAAGGGATCCGTCCGCAATGGACGGGTCCCTTTTTGCATTTGGTGCCGAGATGCATGATGCTGCCCATGCTATCCACAAGCTATTTGGTTGTCGGTGCATGAAAAAATGCCGACATCCCGCCTCGGGGAGGAGACGGGAACACACCGAGTAGACGGAGGGGTGTGGAGCGCGGTCGCGTCTCGACTGACGACGTTGCCCATCGACAGGACCATTGTAGCGCATGGCGGTTCTTGGTTTATCGTGTCGAGCGTTTGCGTTGTGCCATTGCCTGCGGCAACGGTGTGTTACACTCTTGCACTGCTGAGTGGGCCAGACGGTCGCGCGATGTGCTGCTTGCAGTACGCGTGAGGAAAGTCCGGGCTCCAGAGGGCGGGATGCCGGCTAACGGCCGGGCGGAGTGATCCGACGGAAAGCGCCGCAGAAAAGAAGACTCCCACCTGCGCCGCAAGGCGTAAAGGGAAAAGCTGAAACGGTGGTGTAAGAGACCACCAGCGTCGTGGCAACACGGCGGCTTGGCAAGCCCCATCCGGAGCAAGCGCGAATAGGAACGCTATGGGCCGGCCCGGTCCGCGTTCGGGTAGCGTGCGTGGAGCTGCACGGTAACGTGCAGACAAGATAAATGACCGTTCACGACAGAACCCGGCTTATAGGCCCACTTGGCAACTATGTTGACGCTGCGAACCCGTCAGCGCGGCAATCTGCCTTACAAGCCTTCGGGCATGCCCATAAGGTCAATGCCCTCGTCTTTCAAGGCACCTTGCTCGCGCTGACGGGTTCTCGCTGTTGGTGACGGCATTATTGGCGTTTCCGTTCTTGTCGGCGAGGACAACGGTTCTGTCTTTGCCGTATTATTGAGGCTGTTTGTTGCTTTGCTTGTTGTTGAGGGGCTTTGTTGGACAGCTATTTTACTCTGCAATCGAATATTGAGGCTTCGGGCGAGTTTGTGGACCGCAAGAGCCGTTTTATTGCCCAACTGGTCCATATTGAGTCCGAGGATGAGGCGAATGCCTTTATCGAGATGGTTCGCAAGCGTCATTATGACGCTCGGCATAATGTTCCCGCGTGGATTTTAGTCGATGGACGCGAGCGCCAGAGCGATGATGGTGAGCCGAGCCGCACGAGCGGTATGCCGACGCTCGAGGTGTTGCGTGGCGCGGAACTCAAAAATGTTTGCTGCGTAGTGACGCGCTATTTTGGTGGCACGCTGTTAGGGCCCGGTGGCTTGGTGCGCGCCTATACCGCGGCGACGCAGGCGGCGGTGGCCGCGGCTCAGGAGGCCGGACAGATCGTTGAGATGACGAGCGTTGTGCCCGTTGATGTTCATGTGGCCTATCCGCAATACGAACAGGTGCTTCGCCTGGCGCAGGATTCGGGCGCCAAGGTTTCGGATACCGATTACGCGGATGCCGTGACGATTCATTTGGTGTTTAAGGCGGGGGAGCAGGAGCCGTTTTGCGCTAAGATGCGCGAGCTTATGGCGGGGCGCGAGGAGATTGAGGGCGGCGCCCCCGAATTTGCCGAGTTCTAACGGCGACGGCCAGCGTACTTTTGGATGGATCCCAAGCGCACGCCGGCCTTTGTTTTTCCGTTGCTGCCGTTTACTCGGCGAGCTGCTTTAGCACATCGCAGGCGATCGCGACGGCATCGTCGATGCAGCCAGGGCAGCTGCGGAGCGGACCCTTGTCCGATCCGATGCCCTTGAGCGTGCCGCAGACGGTCGTCGTGTTCTTCTCGCCAAATCGCTTGGCAATCTCGCGCGACAGCTTGTAGGTCTGGCCCTTGGTCTTGGGGTTTTCCATGCCGTCGCTCATCACAAAGCCCATGATGGCCACGGCGCCCGAGATGGCACCGCAGGTTTCGGTCATGCCGCCCATGCCGGCGCCAAAGCCCTCGGTGAGGGTAAAGGCGGTCTGGGGGTCGAGCCCGACGGCAGGTGCGAGCGTGCAGGCGACGGCCTGGGCGCAGTTAAAGCCACGGGCGTGGTATTCGGCAGCCTGAGCCTGACAGGCGGTGATGTCGAGCTGGGCCGTATCGATTTGCTTCATCGTTGTCTCCTTGGTCACGGTGTACCTGCCTATGGTACCCGTGACGGGGCATGCAATCATCGAGAGCTTCATGTATGCCTCGTTTTTATCTATCGAACAAATGCCCAAGGCTTGAGATAAATACCCCTGATCAATTTGTCCCTTAACCTACCTTGGGGATGGGTTGAGAGGGGTGCAGGGTAGCGGTATTGTGAACCGAATAAAACGTAACCCAGGCAAGGGAGCTAGATATGAGCGAGCAGACCATCGGTACTACATGTGTCCAGGGCGGCTATCACCCGGGAGATGCCGAGCCGCGCCAGGTGCCCATCTACCAGTCCACCACGTGGAAATACGACACGTCCGAGCACATGGGCAAGCTGTTTGACCTAGAGGAGTCGGGCTACTTCTACAGCCGTCTGCAGAACCCCACGTGCGATCTGGTTGCCGCCAAGATCTGCGAGATGGAGGGAGGCACTGCCGCGATGCTCACGAGCTCGGGCATGGCTGCGAATTTCCTCGCGATCTTTAACGTGGCCGGTGCCGGCGATCATGTGGTCGCGAGTTCTGCCATTTACGGCGGTACGTATAACCTGCTCGCCCACACCATGGGCCGCATGGGCGTGACCTGCACGTTCGTCGCCCCCGACTGCACTGATGAGGAGCTCGAGGCAGCCTTTGAGCCCAATACCAAGCTCGTCTTTGGCGAGACGATCGCCAATCCCGCCCTCGCCGTGCTCGATATTAAGCGCTTTGCCAAGGCCGCGCACGACCACGGCGTGCCGCTGATGGTCGACAACACCTTCCCGACGCCCGTGATGTGCCGTCCCTTTGAGTGGGGCGCCGACATCGTTACGCACTCCACCACCAAGTACATGGATGGACATGCTGCCTACCTGGGCGGCGTGATCGTTGACCACGGCCAGTTTGACTGGATGGCCCATGCGGATAAGTTCCCGGGTCTCACCACGCCCGACGAGAGCTACCACGGCGTGACGTATGCCAAGAAGTTCGGTCGCGAGGGCGCCTTCATTACCAAGGCCACCGCGCAGCTCATGCGCGACCTCGGCCCCATGCAGAACCCGCAGGCGGCCTTCTTCCTGAACAGCTCGCTCGAGAGCCTGCATGTGCGCATGCCGCGTCATTGTGAGAACGGCCTGGCCGTTGCCAAGTTCCTGCAGAGTCATCCCAAGGTACGCTTCGTGAGCTATCCGGGCCTAGAGGGCGATAAGTACTATGACATCGCTCAGAAGTACATGCCCAACGGTACCTGCGGCGTTGTGAGCTTTGGCTTTAACGGTGGTCGCGCGGCGGCTGAGACCTTTATGAAGAGCCTTAAGCTCGCCCAGATCGCCACGCATGTGGCCGACGCCCGCACTTGCTGCCTGCATCCCGCTAATGCCACGCACCGCCAGATGAACGATGAGGAGCTCATCGCCTGTGGCATCTCCGCCGATATGGTACGCCTGTCGTGCGGCCTCGAGGACACGGCCGACTTGATTGCCGACCTTGAGCAGGCACTCGAGCAGTGCTAGGCTAGCGTTCGCATAAGGCGCCGATGCTGGCAGAAAGCTTCGGCGACCTTTCGTTCCGATTCCGTAGGCGGGGCCCCAATCGCGGCTGTTTGCTGGCGATTGGGGCCCCGTTTTTGCCTTGCGCCACTCGAAAGGATGGATATGGAGAAAACCGCAGAGCAGCTGCGCCGCG
>CABUJN010000063.1:0-9801 GCA_902491935.1 uncultured Collinsella sp. | reverse complement strand
GAAGCATGGCCTGGCGCGGGTTTTTGAGCTCGCCGACCGTCATCTCGTACTTAAGTTCAATGCCCACCAACAAAAAGAAAATCGCCATGAGGAAGTCGTTGACGAAAAGCTCAACGGTAAGACCGGCCGTAAGGTTGCCCAGACCCACATACAGCGGGGTCTCCAAAAAGTGATGGATGGCCTCGTAGGCATCGGTATTGGCGCAAATGACGGCGGCGATGGCGGCGAAGACCATGACGGCAGCGGAAATCGTGCCGTTCTCGGCGATGCGCTCCCAGATGTCGTGGCGCTCAAAACGCTTGCGCTCACGAACGTTAAACAGCTGCTCAGTTGCTGCCATGGGCGGCTCCTTTCACGGGAAAGCTCCCGTCTTAAAAAAGCACGGCCCGCCCAAGTGGCGGCGCCGCGCTCTAACGTATTACGCTTGCATCTAGCCTACCCTGCACGACAAGCACGCAGGCGTGGCCGAAAAGCGGAACCACAGGTTGAACATTATTTGCCCAACGGCACGGGCACGCCTGTCCAAGAGACGACGCGGCGCCGTGCACAAAAAACGACCGGAGCGCGGGGCGTCCGCGATCCGGTCGTGGCGTTTGGTCAACTAAACCTAGCAGGCGGCCATGATGGGGGCAGCGACCTGCTTCTTACGGGAGAGGACGCCCGGCATCCAGACGCCGTCGTGCTCGTCGGCAATGCCCAGGCCCTTCTGAGCAGCCTCGGTCTCGCCCTCGAGCAGGACCTGCGAGCCCTCCTCCATGATGTCGGTGATGCACAGAACAATGCCGTCAGCACCCTTCTCGGCGGCGTAGGTGCGCATGGCCTCGCGAATCTCGTCGATCATGCCGAGCGCGCGGCTCTTGTCGACGGTCTCGTACTGGCCGATGAGCAGCTTCTTGCCGGCGGGCTCGAACATCTTGATGTCGTTGCCGACCATCTCGGCTGCGGTGAAGGAGCCGGACGGACGGGTGAGGAAGACCTCCATGCCAAACTTGACCGGGTCGACGCCCACCTGCTCGCCGAGCTTGGCGGCGACGGCGCGGTCGACATCGGTGGTGGTGGGGCTCTTGAGCATGAGCGTGTCGGTCATCATGGCCGAGAGCAGCAGCTTGGCCTGGACGTCGGAAAGCTCAACGCCGAGCACGCCGGCGAGCTTGGTGACGATGGTGCAGCTGGAGCCCCAGGGCAGGCAGATGTAGTGCAGCGGGCCGGCGGTCTCGAAGTCGCCGATGCGGTGATGGTCGACGACGCCAAAGACCGTGGCGTCCTTAAGGCCGGCGACGGACTGGGCGGACTCGTTGTGGTCGGTGAGAACGACGAGCTGGCCGGCCTCGACGGACTCGATCACGCGGGGCTCGGCGATGCCGGCGTCAGCGAGCAGCTTGGCGGACTCGGCCGGAAGCTGACCAAGGGCGCAGGCCTCGTAGGTGTTGCCGGCATACTCAACCTGGTTGAGCAGCTGGGACAGGACGACGGCGCTCATGATAGCGTCGTTATCGGGGTTCTGGTGACCAAAGACAAGAACGTTTGCCATGGATATCCTCCACTTGATATGTGTACTTGGACGTAGCTATGGTAGCACGCCGATGCCGAGCCTTCGCAGACGGAAGGGCCACGGCATATTTTGTGGCAGGTATGGGGGCCAAGGCTGTCCCTTTTGCACCATGTTGGTGCAAAGTAACCTGTCCCCCTTGCACCAGCTATTTACCGGCGGCGCGCAGGGCTACGTAGGCGGCGCCGATGATGCCGGCGTCGTTGCCGAGCGAAGCGACCTTAATGGGCGTCTCGCGCGAGGCGGAAAGCGCGTACTGCTTAAAGTGCTCGCGGACCTTGTCGAGGTAGACATCGGCCGAAGCGGACGCGCCGCCACCGATCAGGAACATCTCGGGGTCGACCACGTTGGCAATAAGCGCCAGGGCGCGGCCGAGATAATCGGCCATGGTATCGGCAGCTGCCAACGCGAGCTTGTCACCCTCGCGGCAGGCCTGGAACACGTCCTTGGAATCGGAGGGGCCGGTGAGCTCGATGGGCTCGACACCCGCCTTCTTGCACTCGGCAAGGTAGTTGCTCACCACGCCGGTGGCGCTGGAATACTGCTCCAGGTGGCCATGGCCGCCGCAGCCGCAGGTGCGCTCCTCAGCCGGATTCAGGCACATGTGGCCAATCTCGCCGCCGGCGCCCACAACGCCCGATACCACGTCGCCGTTAACGATAACGCCGCCGCCCACGCCGGTACCAATGGTGACCATCACCACGTTCTGTACGCCCTTGGCAGAGCCGAGCCAGGCCTCGCCCATAGCAGCGGCGTTGGCATCGTTCTCATACTTAACGACCGCGTCGGGGCAATGCTCCTGGATGGCGACTCTCAGCTCGGGCAGGTTAATGGCAATGTTGGCCTTGACCTTGGCATCGCCCGATGCCGGGATGGGGCACGGAACGGCCAGGCCAATGCCCGCCACAAAGGCGCGCGGAATCTGGGCCTTGGCGACCACCTGGTCGATAGCCTCGGTCACCGCGGCAAAGCCCGCGGAGTCAACGATGGGAGGCGTGGGCACGCTGGCCTTGGCAAGCAGGTTGCCGTCCTCGTCGAACAGGCCCTCCTTAACCGAAGTGCCGCCGACGTCGATGCCGATGTAATACTGTTTAGGTTCCATGGGAGCCCGCCTTTCTCGTTTAAACATTGCCTGTATGGTACCGCTCCCAAGGCAAAAACCTACCAAAAAGAGACAGGTTTGTTTTGGCAGGGTCTATCTGGGAAAACGCAAATGGCTACTCAACAAGCCGCGCAAGACCATCCCAAAAAATAAAGGCGCCGGGAGGCGGAGACTCCCGGCGCCCGTCAAAGGGACTGTGTTGTCTGTTGGACCGCACGGTCCATCGCGGCGATAACGCCGACTAGGCCTTAAGTGCCCGCAGCTGCTTGTGGATCTCGATGAGCTCCGTCGCCATGACGCGCATGGTCTCGGTGCCGGCCATCTGGTCCTCGGCATGCAGCAGAATCAACGGGGCCTCGCCGTTACGCTCGCCGTTGGCCTCTTTCTTCAAAAGCCCCATGTGAACATCGTGGCCACCGTTATAGGCCTCGTCGCCCTGCTTGATAAGCTCCTCGGCGGCGTCAAAATCGCCCTCCTTGGCCTTTTGCACGGCATTGATGTACATGCTCTTGGCGGTACCGACGTAGCTGATGATCTCGAAGCAGGTCATCTGCAGTTCGTTCATATCATCCATGCGGAGCACCTAGCCCATCACGCTGACGCAGTGGTCGATGATGCCGGCAGCGTTCATGCGGCCGTAGTCGACCATGTTGATGACCTCGACCGGGAAACGACCGGCGGCCTCCTTCTCAAAATCGCCCTTGGTGTAGCCGATCTGCGGGCCAAGCAGCAACATGTCGCACTCGTCCAGGTGATCGTGGGCCTCGTTCATGGGACGAGCCTCGACCTCAATATCCAGACCACGGTTTGCAACCTCGGCCTGCATCTTCTGGACCAGCAGGCTCGTGGACATACCGGCATTGCAGCAGAGCATGATCTTCTTCATGGTTTCCTCCTTATAACTGCGCGGCGCGCAGACGACAACTGGTTTTATTCCTTGCGGCTATTGTGCCCGCTCCCCTGTATCTTTACGCAAGGGAGAAAGCCGCGGGCACCGGCACCGCGTTCCGGCGCCCGCAAAGGTGAAAGGGACGAACGTTATGCGTTCTACTCGGCGAGAGCCTCCTGCTTGGCGATTGCCTTCTCGGAAATCTTCATAAAGGGCAGGTAGACGGCCATGCCAATGACAATCTCGAGAGCCTGCCACACGCCGGCGCGCCAGTCAAAGCCCGTAGCGAGCAGGGCATTGATGACGGGAGGCATAGTCCAGGGCACCTGGGCGATGCAGGGGCTGATGATGCCTGCGCAGGTAAGGCCATAGGTGATGCCGATGAACAGGTCGGGAAGGAGGACAAACGGGATCATGAGCGGCAGGTTGTACACGATGGGGTAACCGTAGATAACCGGCTCGTTGATGTTGAACAGACCAGGCAGGATAGCCATCTTGGAAACGGTCTCGGAAGCCTTGTTCTTGGAGAACAGGAGCGTGTCGAGCAGAAGCATGAGGGTGCAGCCCGAGCCGCCGATGAGGGCGAAGCTGTTAACAATCTGCATGTTCATGTAGTGATCGGGCTGGATGGTGCCACCGGCGGCAAAGGTAGCCATGTTGTCGACGATGAGCATGGTCAGGATCGGCTCGACGGTAGCGCCAGAGATGGTGGACTGGTGAATACCGACGCAGAACAGCAGGTTGGCAAGGGTGTAGATGAGGATAACAGCCCACGGACCGGCGTTCATGATGCTCTTGAGCGGGTTGGAGATGCACGTGGAGATAATGGTGCACAGATCGGTGCCGGCGCACACGGCGAGCAGGGCCGCGGCAAGAGCGAAGATCGCGAGGTTGAGCAGCATCGGGATCATGACGTTGAAGGAGTTGGAGACCGCGGGGGGCACGCCCTCGCCCAGCTTAACCTTGAGCTTCTCGACGCCAGAAATCTTGATGAAGAGCGAGACGGAAAGCAGGGCGATGATAATAGCCGAGAACAGACCGTTGGTGCCGGTGTTGGCAGTCGAAAGGGCGCCCGTGACCTCGGCGGAGGTGATCTTGTCGGTGAGCAGCGGGCTCGTGGTGGCAAGCGTGGCGGTGACCTGCTGCGGCATCATGATGACGAAAGCAGAGATAGCGACGACCACGCAAGCGAGCGGGTTATCGAAACGCTTGTTCTTAGCGAGGCTGTAGCCAATCAATCCGGCCAAGATAATGGCAGAGACGTTGAGGGTGCCCAGCGTAATTGCCGAACCCCAAGTCTGAAGGTTGGCAAGGCCCGCCGCATCGAGCGGGAACAGGGGGAACACGACGTTGTTGATAAGAACCGCGATACCCGCAAGGATATAGAGCGGCGTGATGGTTGCGAAGGCGTCACGCAGGGAACGCAGGTGAACCTGGTTTCCCACCTTCGCAGAGACCTCGGCAAACTTGTCGAGGAAGCTCTTTCCGTTGTCACTGGCCATGATTGCTCCTAACTTTCAAATCCGGCCTTTTCCTATACGCACGGTGGTCTGTCGCCCTCTGCCACCAGATGTGCCATGTGTTGCGCGCGGCGGCGCGCGGTCTGGGCGTTCGCCCGGTCGCTAGTCAACCACGTGGGTCGTGGCGACCTGCTTGAGCCAAGCTGCCGACTTCTTAAGGCGACGCTTGTAGCCGTCCATAAGGTCGACCTCGACAAAGCCGTAACGATTCTTAAAGGCATTCGCCCAAGACCAATTATCGATAACGGCCCAATAGTGGTATCCGCGGCACTTGGCGCCCTCGGCAATTGCCTTGGCAACCCACTCCAGGTGCTGGCGTACAAAGTCGACGCGGTAGTCATCCTGGATGGTTCCTTCGGCGTCACGGTTCTTGTATTCGTCCATGATGCCGATGCCGTTCTCGGAAACGAACCACTCAAGATCGGGGTAGTTCTTGGCGCAGTCCATGCCAAAGTCGTAGAGGCCCTGCGGGTAGATCTCCCAGCCGCGGCTCTCGTTCATAACGGCGTCGGGCCACACGTACTCGTCGGCAAAGTGCGGCAGGCCGTACTGGTCGATCTTGCTCGCCGGCGCCTGAACGCGCGTGGGGTGGTAGTAGTTGCAGCCGAGCCAGTCGACAACACCCTGCTTGAGAATCTCTTGGTCGCCGGCACGGAACGGAAGTTTAACGCCGCCCTCGGCCAGGCTGTCGAGCACGTCGGCGGGAAGCTCGCCCTTGGTAATGAGGTCGAGCCACCAGCGGTTGTTGATGCCGCTGGTCATACGCACGGCCTCGAGGTCTGCCTCGCTGGGGTTCTCCTTGGTGTAGACCGGAGTGAAGCAGTTAATCATGCCGATCTTGGCATCGCTGCGAACGGCGCCCTCGTCATAGGCACGGCGGTAGTTGGCCACGGCCAGCGAATGCGCCAGCGAAATGTGATACTGCACGGTGCGGGCGCGGCTAAAGTCGTGGAGCTGCGGGAACCATACGCCCTCCTGATAGCGCTGTTCGGGCTCGACGATGGGCTCGTTAAAGGTGAACCAGTACTTAATCTCCTGGCCAAACTCGTGGAAGGCGACGTCGGCGTAATGCGCGTAAGCCTCTACGACCTCACGGCTCTCCCAGCCGCCACGGTTAAAGAGGTAGGTGGGCATGTCAAAGTGGTACAAGTTGACAAACGGCTCCAGGCCGGCCTCGCGAGAAGCGCGGAACAGCTCGTGATACCACGCAGCGCCCTCCTCATTTAGGTTGCCGTCGGCATCGAGCAGACGGCTCCACTGGATGGAAGTGCGAAAGGTATTCAGGCCCAAGTCCTTCAAAATGCGAAAGTCTTCCTGGTACTTGGCCATAAAGTCATTGCCGGCATAAGAGCCAACGCAGTTGTAGAACGAACCCAGATCCTGGATGGACCAGGTGTCCCACAGGTTCTCGAGCTTGCCGCCCTGGTTCCACTGACCCTCAGTCTGCGGGCCGGACATAGCAGCGCCAAAGAAGAAGTCGTTGGGCAGCTGATACTGCGTCATCAAAGTCCTCGCTTTCGTGTTCTAGAGCTTCCGGTTGGAGACGGGTTTGCTTTGGCAGGTTATCCGGCGCGGGCGCGCACCGGTCATACCGATATCCAACCTGCCAAAACAAAACCGTCCCCAAACAGCACAAGCAAACGCCAATGCATCTCGCTTGTTGTCTAAAACTATAGCGTTCTAATTTATTGTGTAAAGCGTCTTTTTAAATTTTCTTTATCGAACTTCTTTGATGAAAGCCATATGGATGCTTTTTTAAGTAGGTATACTCTCTTTATATCAACGCAAATATGAAGGGAGGATTGCATGATTCCCAAATACGAGGCGATTGCTGCGGATATCCGTCGAAGCATCGAGGACGGCGCTCTTAAACCGGGCGACAAGCTTCCCACCGTCGTTGAGTTCTGCGAGCTCTATAGCGTTTCCAAAATCACCGTCAAACGAGCTATCGAGCAAATCACCGAGGAAGGCCTTATTACCAGCCGGCGCGGATCGGGCACCTACGTTAAGGACACGCCGGGACTTCCCGGCCAGGCGTTTTTCCAGGGCAAAAACGACCGTGCCCAAGGTTTTTCGTATGAGCACCGCGGGGAGAAGGTGACCTCGGTGGTCTACGATTTCTCGATTGTTAATCCACCAGCGGACATCGCAGCCCAGCTGGGAATTGCCGAGGATGACTTTGCCTATCACGTCGTGCGCGTGCGTCAGGCCGATGAGAAGCCCATCGTTATCGAGTACACCTACATGCCCCTCGAGCTGATTCCGGGGCTGAAAAAGAAGGACCTGTACGGATCGCTCTACCGCTTCATCCGCGAGCAATGCGGGCTGAAGATTTCGAGCTTCCACCGTACCATTCGCGCCGTGGCAGCAACCGAGGAAGAAGCCGAGCGTCTGGACACCAAACCTGGCTCTCCCCTGCTCGAGCTCACCCAGATTGGCTTTTTGGACAGCGGTGCCGCCTTTGAGTATTCGACCTCGCGCAACGTTGGCGACCGCTTTGAGTTGCACAATGTAACGTTGGCGTAGGTTTTCGTAGTCATGCGGGCGCTCGTTTTGCACTGCTTTGCGCGGCGCCCGCGCAACACAATGGAGGTATGAATATGTCCGATTTGATTAAACTGACGCCGATCTTCCGCAAGAAGATCTGGGGTGGCCGCCAGCTCGAAACCGTATTTGGTTACGACATTCCCGAAGGTCCCATCGGTGAGTTCTGGGCTATCTCGGCCCATCCCAACGGCGACTGTCAGATTGCTGAGGGACCGTACGCCGGCCACACGCTGTCGTGGCTGTGGACCGAGCACCGTGAGCTTTTTGGCAATTGCGAGGGCAAGGAGTTCCCGCTGCTCATTAAGATTCTGGACGCAAAGGACGACCTTTCGATCCAGATTCATCCCAACGACGAGTACGCCGCCAAGCACGAGAACGGCAGCCTGGGTAAAACCGAGTGCTGGTACGTGCTGGATTGCGAACCCGGTGCCACGATCATCGTCGGCCAGCGTGCTAAAGACCGCACCGAGGCCGCACAGATGACCAAGGACGGCCGCTGGGACGACATGCTCAACGTAGTACCAATCCACAAGGGCGACTTTTTCCAGATTGATTCCGGTACCGTTCACGCCATCAAAGCCGGCACGCTCATTTTGGAAACGCAGCAGTCGTGCGACGTGACGTATCGCCTGTACGATTACGACCGCCCCGGCACCGACGGCAAGCTGCGTCCCCTGCACATTGAGCAGAGCCTCGACTGCATAAACTTTGATGCTCAGGCTCCGACCGACGGCACGGTGGCCGCACCCGAGGTGGATGGCGTGACCGAGCTCGAATCTTGCCCCTGCTACACCGTCGATCGCGTGCGCGTTAACGGCAGCAAGACCCTCGACCAGCGCTGGCCCTTCATGTGTCTGTCGCTCATCGACGGCGAAGGCACCATCTGCGGCGACCCCGTCCACAAGGGAAGCCACCTGCTGGCTCCGAGCACCGTGGACCAGATCGAACTTGAAGGCAAGATGGAACTGATCATCTCGCATCTCTAGGTCGCACCAACAACCCAAGCGCAACAAGGGGCTCTCCCGTCCATGTACGGGAGAGCCCCTACTCGTATCTATCTATCAGCCCACCCGGCTCTCCAGATCAAAAAACGGACGAGTAGAGTGGCGATTGCACCGCAACGTTATCCAAGGACCTGGGCGGGCGTATGGGGCAACATCGATCGCGAGTTCCGCACGCAAAGGAGGCCACTTAATGTGGCCTCCGTCTTGCGCAGGACTGCCCGAGCAGGCGATGTTGCCCCATACGCCCGCCCAGGTCCGCCGAGATCACGACAGCTTGACGATCGGCGCAAAACCTTTCATGAGCTTTTTGGTCTGGCCGGTCTTTTCGAACTGAACCTCGATCATGTCTCCAGCGACCGAGATCACGGTACCCGTGCCAAAGGTCTTGTGGCTCACGGTATCGCCTGCGGCAAAGTCCTGCGATGCGCTGGCGCGATCGACCTTGCGTTCCACCGTCGGGGACACCTTGGACGACGGCTTTTTGGATCGCGGCGCGCCCGAGCCAAAGGTCGAGGCAACGCGGCCGGCATCGGGCGAAACCCCACGATGGCGCTCAGTGCCATAAGTGCTGCCACCAAAGAAATCGTCGAAGCTCGATCCGCCGCGCGAACCGGAACCGCCGGTCGAGCGCGTATGCGAACCGAACACCTTGCCGCCATACATATCTGAGCCCATGCCCGAGCCAAAGGTGCCGTGACGGTCGCCGCGCTTCTCCCAGCCCGTGCCCTCAAAACCGGCAGAACCGATACCGCTAAACTCGATATCCTCAAACGGAATCTCGTTGAGGAAGCGCGAGCGCGGGTTGGCAGAGGTCGAGCCGTAGGTGCGGCGCGTAGCGGCGTAAGTCAAGAACAGGCGCTTACGGGCACGTGTGATGGCGACGTAGGCCAGGCGACGCTCCTCCTCGAGCTTGCCCGGATCATCGCTGCCGCCAAAGTCGTGCACGTGCGGGAAGATGCCCTCCTCCATGCCGGCCACGAACACCGCCGGGAACTCCAAGCCCTTGGCGGAGTGGATGGTCATCATGGTAATGGCATGCGTCTCGCCGGCCAGGGAATCCAAGTCGGAGCGCAGGGCCAGCCACTCCATGAGTGCCGGCAGCGCCTTGCAGGTGAGCGGACCGTAGGTACGCTCGATCTCGTCGGCATGCACGGCACCCGCCGGCATCTCTGTCGGCGCGGCATACGCGT
>CABUJN010000062.1:0-9947 GCA_902491935.1 uncultured Collinsella sp. | reverse complement strand
CGGGCAACGACGCCGCCATCGTTCTCGCCGAATATGTGGGCAAGAAGATCGACCCTAAGACCAAAGACGCCGAGGCCACATTTGTGAAGGCCATGAACGAGCGCGCTAAGAAGCTCGGCTGCACCGGTACGCTTTTTGAAAACCCGCATGGTCTGGACTTTGATGAGTGGGCTGGCAATATGCACTCAACCGCACACGACGTAGCGCTGATGATGCAGGAGGCCATGAAAAACGACACGATCCGCGAGGTCGTAGCGAGCGAGGATTCCTGGATCGAGGTCACGGGCGCCGACGGCACCGACCATTCGCATTCCATGGACACGCATAACTATTTGCTGGGTCAAGATGGCAACATCGGTGGCAAGACCGGCACCACCGACGACGCGGGCTATTGCTTTACGAGCGCCTACAACCGCGACGGCGACGAGATCTACACCGTTATTTTGAACTCCACCACCACCGATCAGCGCTTTACCGATACCGCCACCCTTGCCAATTGGTACTACGGTCACAAGGTGACAGTCGCAATCGCCAACACGCAGGAAAAGACCGCCAACGGCAACCCGCTTATGGCACGCATTAGCCAGACAGATTGGACGGACAAGACGATCGACGCCACGCTCGCCGACCCCGCCGCACAGGCAACGGTGTTCTCACTCGCCGGCGAAGTGACCGAAAAAGTTAGCTACGATGACCTTTCGGGCACGGTGCATGTTGGCGACAAGGTAGGCAGCGTTACGCTCAAGCAGGACGGCACCAAGGTCGCCGTCATGGACCTGGTTGCCGACGAGGAAGGCACAGGGCCGAATCCCATTGAATGGCTCCTTGTGAAGCTCGACCGCCTGGGCCGCCGCATCGACAACCGCCCACTTGCGGCAGAGAGCGAGACCGTAGCCAAGGCTCCTGAGATGTAGGGCCGGAGCGATATCACATCGAACCAAATGAGGCGTCCAACGGGGCGCCTCATTTTTGAGGGTTCGAATCCCCAGCCACCATTCTTGATAATAAAAAAGGGCCCCAAATGGGACCCTTCTTTCAATTCATACTGGCGGAGAGCTGGGGATGTCCGGGCATGCTGCGCATGCCCTCCGGCTTCAAAGCCTGGCGGCTTTTCGCCCACGGGCTACAAACGCTTTCGCGTTTGCTTAACGCCCGTGCCCTCTCGGGTTCGAATCCCCAGCTAACGCTCTTGAAACTAAAAAAGGGCCCCAAATGGAACCCTTCTTTAAATTTAAACTGGCGGAGAGCTGGGGATTCGAACCCCAGATGCCCTTTTGGGGCATACTCGCTTAGCAGGCGAGCACCTTCGGCCTCTCGGTCAGCTCTCCGTAACAGCCGTTCTATAGTAACCAAACAGCCAAGGATGGGCAAGAGGAAATTTTCTAATTGCCTAGCGGCCTTTCCTCCTTGCAGTTTTCGCCCCTACCCCAGCGAGCGGTTGAGGGAGCCGAGCTCGTCGTTGCCCATGGTGCGCCACATTTGGAAGATGCAACCGCGTGCCAGGAAAAAGAAGCCGTTGTCGACCAGTTGAACAGCGGCATCTGCCAGCTGATTCGTCACGGCGGACACTGGCGGCAGCTCGAGTCCAGCCTTGCGGATGGTCTCGACCGCTTCCTCGAACGTCGGAGGCTCGCTGACGCCCATCTCGTTCATAAGGCCCTGCATTTCTTCCAGCGCGCTACTGCCCGACTCCTCGCCGCGCGGCACCAGACGGTAACAAGCCAGCGCCAGGTCGAGCTGATCGCAATTCCAATAGGCAAACGCCAAGCGATAGAACAGGTAGCCGATTGCAGAACGATCGCTGGCAATACGTAGGCCGTGGCGCGCCACCTCGATAATCTCGTCAAAGCGCTCCAGACGCGCAAGCACGTTGATGAGCGCAAAGTGCGATTGCATGGACGAGCGCGCCAGATCGTAAAGATGGCGCACCTCGGGCAGCGCTCGTTCAAAGTCCTCTTGCTCGGCGTAAAAGCTGCAGATCTCGTGCTGGGCAAAGTACAGCGCATCGGGCGCACGAAGGATTCGCACAGAGCGGTCTTCTTCCAACACCGGTAGCACCATGCGCACCAGCTGGTTATCGCAAAACTGCGTTTGAACCGGACCTGTCGCCAAAAGCTCGGCGACGGCGCACTTAGCCTCCAACTCCTCGACAAGACGGGAAAAGCCTTCAAAAGCACCTGTACGGTCGACTTTTGCCTGCTCGCGCAATTCAACAACACGGGCCACGTATGGGTCGTCGTCCTCTTCCATGACCTCCAACTCGTCAGCCGTATCGGCAAGCAGCAGATCGCGCAGCGCCGGCGGCAGCGTGCGATGGTCATCACGCGGACGAGCATGAACCTCCGCAGGCTCAATCGTCTCCGGAGCGGTTGACTCATACGCCTCAAGCACACGCTTGCACGGCACATCGTCCATGTCCATGCTCTCAAGATCCTTGGCGACAGGCACGCAATCGGCCAGATAGGCCGCGCGCCCAAAGAAATACGTTGCAACAACGCGCTCGCCCTGCTCACTGTCGGGAGCAGCAATCTGCACATAGCAGCGCGTGATGCAGGTGCCCGCGGCAAAACACGCTGCCGCAAGCGTGAGTGCCACGCGCGCATCGTGCTCCGCGGCCCAAATCGCGCGTGTGTCCTCGTCCAGCTCGTGCCAGGCGTCATCTTGAGCGTCGTATTCACGTTGCGGCATAGCATCAACGACAGACTGCCCAAACCGAACGAGCATAATCCCCTCGGCAACGTTTGCCCGATAGGTATAGTCGAGCCGCGTGACCACGTTAAGTGCCTCGACAATACGCGCGAAGCGGGTACGCACATCCCACTCACCGCCCGGCTGGCAAGCCACCGTACCCGGTTTGCCCCACGGGTTATCGCTCGAGGCCGTATCGAGCAGTCGGGGAACATCGTTGGTCGTCTTGGCGATATGCCACGCATCAAAGAGCGCGCAGCCCTCAAAGCTCGGCGAGGATGCCGCAGGGACCAATCCGGCCCCGATGTGCTCAAGGATGGCGGAGAGACGGTTAAGACGGCACTCGATGGCAAGCAGCATGTCAATCTCGTCCTGGTCCAGCAGGCTGCGATCAAAATTGAGATAGAAAAGCTTTGAGCGATCAATGCGAGCCAAGCTCATCTCGGACTTGGCAGCGATGGTGCGCAGGCGGGGCAAGTCAATTTCGCTCATAAGGGCGGCGGCATAACGCTCGATACCGCTCGGATTCTCGGCATGGTCAACGCGGTAAAGCAGCGTCTCGATAGCATCGGGGAGCGGTGCCGTGTTAAAGCCCAAAAACACCTCGACCGGCTCGGGCAACTTTACGAGCTTGATCTTGTCGACAACATTTTGCATACCCTCGTCGAGTCCGCCGGCGTTCGCCGTGCTCGCAATGGCATTTTCGGAGTCAGCGAATATCACGTAGCGCAGGAACATCGATGCCATGAACTCGCCGTAAGGAAGGGCGCGGATCGAATTCCATGTCTCGTGGTCGGATTGCTCGCGCATGGGGCCTTCGGGAGAGCCGGCAGTTTGCGCGCACGCGCGCATTGCACCGTTGGCTTCCCTCACCATAATCTCACCAATACCGGAATCCGACTCGTCAAGGACCAGTTCCATGTCGGGATCGTTGGGCAGCGGAGCCTCGCTGACGGGGCGGTCCACCTTGTACACCTCACCCGAAACGCTTACGTAGCCCAAAAGCGACACATGACTTTTGCCAACGAATTCGACGACATAACAAGATTCATGCTGATCCTCGCCAAAGAGTTTCCAGACCACGCCATATGAGTGTCCCGCAGGCTGCTCGGGCATCGCCGGAAAGCGCTTTTTGGGATCGAGAAACCTGAGCTTGTATGTCGGACGCTCTGCCACGAAATATCACCCTGATCGGTCGCTTGAAGAAGGAGTGGTCGCGAATAAGTCGCGACATCTACTCGGAATCTTACACGAGTCGACAGGAAATCGTCCCTTTGGACGAAAGCACTCAAGCTGGCGCAAAAGAAAAGCCCCCGTTGCCGGGAGCTTTAATCTCAAATGGTGCGGCGTATAGGATTCCGCGCATCCGCTGCGCGGATCCGCACCGGCCTCGCCCGCCTGCCGGCGCGCTCGCCCGCGGGCTAAAAACGCTCCGCGTTTTCTTTACGCCCGCGCCTCGACCGAGGTTCGAATCCATGCGGTGTTTACGTAAAAGAAAAGCCCCCGTTGCCGGGAGCTTTAATCTCAAATGGTGCGGCGTATAGGATTCGAACCTATGACGTTCTGATTCGTAGTCAGACCCTCTATCCAGCTGAGGTAACGCCGCGACTTGTTGATTATTATGCACATGAACTGAATAATCGTCAAGCGTTTTTCAAAAAAAGTTATTGAATTTGATTTTTACTCATTTTGACCACTTGATGCGATCTTCGACGCACCGCGATATAAGAAAAGCCCCCGTTTCCGGAAGCTTAAAACTCAATTGGTGCGGCGTATAGGATTCCGCGCATCCGCTGCGCGGATCCGCACCGGCTTCGCCCGCCTGCCGGCGGACTCGCCCGCTCGCTAAAAACGCTCCGCGTTTTCTTAACGCTCGCGCCTCGACCGAGGTTCGAATCTCCGCAATGCCCCCGTAAAGGAAAAGCCCCCGTTTCCGGAGGCTTAAAACTCAATTGGTGCGGCGTATAGGATTCGAACCTATGACGTTCTGATTCGTAGTCAGACCCTCTATCCAGCTGAGGTAACGCCGCAACGCACGGATTATTATGCACGTGACCCCTCGATGGGTCAAGCGACAATTTGGAAAAATTTTACGAAGTGATGATTAAGACGCTCGCGCTTCGACCGAGGTTCGAATCCATGCGGTGTTGCCATAAAAGAAAAGCCCCCGTTGCCGGAGGCTTTCAATTTCAATTGGTGCGGCGTATAGGATTCGAACCTATGACGTTCTGATTCGTAGTCAGACCCTCTATCCAGCTGAGGTAACGCCGCAGCGCAAGACATATAAAACCACTTTAGCTTATTGGAGTCAAGCACAATCTCAAACTTTTTTGTGGAACGCAGTTTTGTCATGCTGCTCCGCATATACCGTCGTTCCCCGTACGATCGATTGGCTTTTCGATCACGTCAAACTTAGCATCAAGTTCCCTCAGGAGCGATCTCACCCGCTGGGCACAATCATAATCGGCAAACGAGATGCTCAGCATGCGAGCAACCTGGTTAGATGTCCGGACCCCATAGAAGTGCTCCAGGGCCACAAGCCCCTCGTGCGCCACAAACGTCTCAACCACATGCGGCGACTCCTCGTAGCACCATTGGGTCAACGGACCCTCGCTCGTCTGTCGAACCACCAGGCCACCCATGCCAGACGGCTCACACGTTACAAGCAGGTACTCCCCGCCCTCGTCGCTCTCAAACAAAACCACCCGATCATCAAACAACTCCATCGCATCCCCTTTCTCTCGCTCTTATCTAGTAAAAGCATAGCAGGTAGATGACTGTATACAGAACAGTTGTTCGTGTATTTTCTATTGAGCTGTCCGCACGGCATGGTATGGACCTGCGCACGAAATAGGGCGCCCCCGAAGGAGCGCCCTTGCATATCGCCTATGCAGCCAAGTTACGCGACCGGCTCAATCTTCTCGAGGCCGCCCATGTAGGGACGCAGGACCTCGGGGATCGTGATGGTGCCGTCGGCGTTCTGGTAGTTCTCCAGAATGGCAGCCATGGTACGACCAGCCGGCAGGCCGGAACCGTTAAGGGTGTGCAGGTAGCGCGAACCCTTGAAGTTATCGGGGTCGCGATACTTGATGTTGGCGCGGCGAGCCTGGAAGTCACCGCAGTTGGAGCAGGAGCTGATCTCCTTGTAGGCGTTGTAGCTCGGCAGCCAGACCTCGACGTCGTAGGTCTGACGGGCAGAGAAGCCCAGGTCGCCGGTGCACAGGCTAATCACGCGATACGGAAGGCCCAGCTGCTGCAGCAGGTACTCGGCCTCGGCGGTCATGCTCTCGAGCTCCTCGTCGGACTCCTCCGGCTTAGCGAACTTGACCATCTCGACCTTGTCGAACTCGTGCTGACGGATGATGCCGCGGGTGTCGCGACCGGCGGAACCGGCCTCCTCGCGGAAGCAGGGAGTGAAGGCGGTGTAGCGGCGCGGCAGGGTGTCGGCGTCGAGAACCTCGCCGGCGTGCAGGTTGGTGAGCACGACCTCGGCGGTGGGGATCAGGAAGTTGTCGCCCGAGACGTGATAGGCGTCGTCCTCAAACTTGGGCAGCTGGCCCGTACCGAACATGGTCTGACGCTTGACGACGATAGGCGGCCACCACTCCTTGAAGCCACGGCTCGTGTGCGTGTCCAGGAAGAAGTTGATAAGGGCGCGCTCCAAGCGGGCGCCGGCGCCACCGAGAACGGTGAAGCGGCTGCCGGAGAGCTTGTTGCCGCGCTCGAAGTCGAGGATGTCCAGATCGGTGCCCAGGTCCCAGTGCGGCTTAAAGTCGAAGTCGAACTCGCGCGGGGTGCCCCAGCGGCGGCGCTCGATGTTCTCGTCCTCGTCCTTGCCGTACGGCGTGGCCTCGCAGGGAATGTTGGGCAGGTGAGCCATGAAGTCGTACTGCTCCTGCTCGAGAGCAGTGCGGCGCTCGGCCAGACCGTCAATCTTCTCGTTGACGGCGCGCACGGCCTCCTTGGCGGCCTCGGCCTCGTCCTTCTTGCCCTCCTTCATCAGGGCGCCGATCTTCTTGGACTCGGCGTTGCGCGTGGCTTGAAGTTCCTCGACCTCGGTGATGACGGCACGACGCTCGTCGTCGAGCTCAAAGAACTTCTCGCGATCCCAAGACGTCTGGCGGTTAGCCATGGCGACATCGATGGCATCGGGGTTCTCGCGAACAAACTTGATATCAAGCATTAGATCCTCCGGCGATATACATTCCATTTAGGTTGCAACCTTGTACATGTATGGGCAAGTATATACTTATGAGCGTTTACGACCCAACTCAACTACGCAAGAAGGCACCCAATGGACGCAGTTTTTTCCTTTTTGTTTGGCACCCGCACCGGTTTTGCCATCCTTTTCGCCGGCGGCATCCTGCTGTTTGCGATTCTTGCCTTTGTAATGGAGAAGCGCACCCATAAGATGTATGTCGACCGCGGCCCCAAGTCCGAGGACGAAGAAGACAGCTTCTGGGACTAACTCGCCAAAAAGGGACAGGTTTATTTTGGTCGGTTTTATCTGGGCAAACGCAAGCGCCCCGCAACTGGAATTGAACCAGTTGCGGGGCGCTTTTCGCTAAAAGGACAAAACCGCAGGAAAAACCCGCCAAAATAAACCTGTCCCTAAATAGCAGGTTTTACTGGAGGGTTGCGTCGATTGCCTTGACCAGGGCGCTGCGCATGCCGGCGTCCTCGAGCGCAACGACGCCCTTGATGGTGGCACCACCGGGCGAGCATACGGCATCCTTCATCGCCGCAGGATGCTGGCCAGTTGCAAGCTGCAGCTTTGCCGTACCCAGCACCATCTGGCTCACAATGCGATAGGCATCCGCACGCGGGATACCGTGCTTGACCGCCGCATCGCCCAGGGCCTCGATTGCCATGGCGACAAACGCCGGAGCGCAACCACCCACCGTGCCGCCCACAAACAGTAGGCTCGTATCGAGCTCGACCACCGCACCGAGCTTGCCAAGCAGATCAAGCACCACTGCGCTCTGCTCATCACTAAGCGTGGAAGCCTTCTCGCAAGCGATGACACCCTCGCCCACCGAAACCGGCGTGTTGGGCACCGTCGAGATATGCGCGACGCCCGGCAGGACCTGCTCCCACTTGGCACTGTCCCAGGTCCAGGCAACCGACAGAACGACCTTTTTGGCAAGAGCATCCTTGAGCGGGGCGAAGACCTTCTCGATCATGTACGGCTTGACCGCAGCGACCACGATATCGGATGCGGAGACAACCTCGGCGGCATCGTGGCAAGCGGCCATGCCGCGCGCCTCGCAGCGCTCAACCAGTGCGTCGTAGCGACCCGCACAGGCGCACATGTCGCTCGCAGCTACACCGGCAGCGATCCAGCCATCGGCCATAGCGCTCGCCATATTGCCAAAACCGACAAATCCAATCTTCATATCTCATAGTCCTTTCAGACACATTCCTCAAAACGAAAGGTATTGTCCCACGCCATTGTTTCGTATTGCCAACCTATTTGTGATACGGCTCGCCACGACTGATCTTGCAGGCACGGTAAATCTGCTCTAGCAGCACCACACGCGCCAGGTTATGCGGCAAGGTAATGCGTCCAAAGCTGAGCATCTCGTCGGCTCGTGCGCGCACCTCATCACTCACGCCGTCCGAACCGCCGATTACAAAGGCAATGTCGCTGCTGCCTCGCAGCATAAGATCGTCGAGCCTCGCCGAGAGCTCCTCACTCGAACGTTCCTTGCCCTCAATGGCCAGCAAGATCACATGCGCTCGAGACGGCAAGGCAGCAAGAATCGCCGCCCCCTCCTTGTCACGCGCAGCATCCACACCGCCCGCCTTAGCCGGGTCGATATCGGCCACCTCGCGGATATCCACCTTGGCATAGGCACCCAGGCGCTTGGTGTACTCAGCGCACGCGTCCTTCCAAAAGCGCTCCTTGAGCTTACCAACACAAACGACGGTGTATTTCACGCGCGCCTACTCCTTCGAATCGTTTTGAACTTTGCCGGCAGCCAGCATCTGCTCGAACATAGAGGCCGACTGCGAGAAGTCGCTCGGCAGCACGACCGTCGAGTTTTTGCCCGTACGTGCGAACTCCGTCATCATCTCGGTCCACTGCGTAAACATGAACAGCTGGTTGGCCTCATCGTTGCCAACGCCTGTCTCCTGGATAATCTCAAGCGAATCCTTGATGCCCAGCGCGATGGCCTTGCGCTGGTTGGCGATACCCTCGCCTGCCTTTTCCATCGCCTCGGCCTCGGCGGTCGCCTCGGTGACGCGCTTGATGCGGTCGGCCTCGGCGAGCTCCTGCGCGGCAGCGCGCTTGCGCTGGGCGGCGTTGATGTCGTTCATGGAGTTCTCGACCTCGGTCGGCAGTGCGATTTTGGTGATGAGCGTCGACACGAGGGTGAAGCCGTAGGCGGCCATCTGCTCGGAAACGGTAGCGTTGACATCCTTGGCGATGTCATCCTTCTTGGCAAAGACCTCATCGAGTGTGTAGACGGGGATGGAGGAGCGCAGGGCGTCGGTGATGAAGTCGCGCATCTGGTCGACGGGCTCCTGCAGCATATAGTAGCTCTTGTAGATGCCCGAATCTGCCGGGCCGGCGCCCATGTCATAGCTCACGTGATACTGAGCGGAGACCTCAAGGCCAATGGTCACGTTGTCCTGGGTCTTAACGTCGATGCCAAAACCGTTTTTCATGGTGCGCAGGCTCACCGTGGCGGCCTTGCGGTCGATCACGGGCACCTTCACGTGGAAGCCCGCGTTGACGATACGATTGAACTTACCCAAGCGCTCGATGATCACAGCGTGCTGCTGCTCAACGACGTAGCAGGCGTTGGGGAGCAGCAGCAACAGGATGATGATGGGAATCAAAAGGCTCGTAAGGGCGGCGATGATACCGGAAAACAGCATGGTCTCTCCTCTGATAGGCACACGTTGGCATTAGGATACCCGTCCAAGGAGATCGTGCATAACAAAAAGCCCCCATTGCTGGGAGCTCTTTCATTTAATGGTGCGGGCGAAAGGACGTCCGCGTATCCGCTTCGCGGATACGCACCGGCATCGGCCGCCTGCCGGCGTCCTCGCCAGCTCGCTAAAAACGCTCCGCGTTTTCTTGACGCTCGCTCCTTCGCAGGTTCAAGTCCCTGCGATGGGCACATAACAAAAAAGCTCCCATTGCTGGGAGCTCTTTCATTTAATGGTGCGGGCGAAAGGACTTGAACCTTCATGGGGTTGCCCCCATACGGACCTGAACCGTACGCGTCTGCCAATTCCGCCACGCCCGC
>CABUJN010000061.1:0-10310 GCA_902491935.1 uncultured Collinsella sp. | reverse complement strand
CCGGTCACATCATCAACGGCCACACGCCCGTCAAGACCACCAAGGGCGAGCAGCCCATCCGCGCCAACGGTAAGCTACTGGTCATCGACGGCGGTTTCTGTCGCGCCTACCACCCCAAAACGGGCATCGCCGGATACACGCTTATCTCCAGCTCGCGCGGATGTCGCCTCAAGTCGCACCAGGCCTTTACCACCGTTGCCGAGGCACTTACCCGCAATGTCGACATCGAGAGCGAGACCAACCGCTTTGACGAGGCAGACCGGCGCCGCATGGTGAGCGACACCGATACCGGCGCCAAGATCCGCAGCCAGATCCAGGACCTACGCCAACTGCTCGATGCATATAGAAACGGTGCTATCGAGGAGCGCGCCTAGCCCCGCCCGCGGGGATTGGCTAAACTTGCTGAGTTTGTCATCCCCGCGGCGCTCCGGCGCCACCCTAAGGCAGGTACCATGCAAAAGCTCCTTGCGCAGATCATGAAGTTTGGCGTCGTCGGCGTCATTGCCACCGTCATCGACTTTGGCATCATGAATCTGCTCCACTACGGCCTGGGTCTCAATATCCTGATCGCCAACACCAGCGGCTTTATCGTCTCGCTCATCTTTAACTACGTCGCGAGCATGAAGTACGTGTTTGCACACAAGGAGGGCATGAGCCGCCGCCGCGAGTTCATCATCTTTGTCGTGCTGTCCGTCATTGGCCTGGCGCTCAACGACGGCATCGTGCTGGCCCTTAACGCCGGCCTGGGCCTCGAGGCCAATATCGCCAAGATTTGCGCTACCGCGCTGGTCATGGTCTACAACTTTGTAACGCGCAAGATTTTCCTGGAGGGCGAGCAGACCAAGTAGCCCGGCCTCCTCGTTGCACTACGGGGCCCACGAACGACGTGCGTCGAGCGCTGCGTTGTTCGTGGGCTTTGCTCGTTTACAGGCAAATTTGGCACGTTTGCGGATTGTCTCTTGCAAATTTGGCGAGTTCGTATAGTTCTTGGCAAAGCCCTTACGTTTCCCATGCAAAAGCTCTAAAGTATCCTCTGCTCGATTCGTCAACGTATTGGATGTGATTACGTGCGCAAAGCACTGGCACAACCTCATACCAAGCAGTTCCTCAAGTTCGCTGTCGTGGGTCTTATCTCCTTTGGCATCGACTGGGGCATGCTTATTGCGCTCGTCGAGCTGTTCCACCTCGACTTTTTGATGAGCACCACGATCTCGTTTACCACGTCCGTCGTGGTCAACTACTGGCTCAGCATGAAGTACGTGTTCGACCATCGCGAGGGCATGAGCCGCAAGCGCGAGTTCACGATCTTCACCATCCTGTCGGTAATCGGTTTGGGCCTCAACGACCTGTACATGTTTGTGGGCGTCACGTTTTTGAGCATCGGCTACCAGGCCATGAAGGCCATCGCCACGTTCTTGGTCACCTGGTACAACTACTTTAGCCGTCGCTTATTCCTCGAGGGCGCGCAGTCGTAGTTTGTTTGACATTTGCTTGAAGGTATAACCAGTTGGAATTCTCGTTCCAACCGGTTTTTTGTTTACAGAGTTTGCCGAGAAAGGCGTACGAGGCGGGCTACGGCATCGGGATGGGACACAGTTTCCCTACGGGCGCCGTTCCGGAAAGTGCATCCCAGATCGCAGCCTCAGAGCGGGACACAGTTTCCGAAACGCCGCCCCGGCGGAAAGTGCATCCCGGAATCAGTCAACAGAACGGGACGCAATTTCCCGCGAACGCCGAAACGGAAAGCGCATCCCATTATCGATGTCCAGAACGGGATGCGCTTTCCCAATGGATGCTGATGCGGAAACTGTGTCCCGGAATTCGCCTTCAGAGTGGGATGCGATTTCCAGTAGAGCCTCGATTGGGAAACGGCGTCCCATTCGCATAAAGATGGGCGGCTCGGATGCTTGTCCGAACCGCCCGCTTGGCGTGTTATGTCGAGGTATTTAGCCCGTTACGTAATACCAGACGACACTGTCGCCGTTGGATAGGACGTAGTTGCTGCACGCTTTGTCGGGTGTAGCGCCGTTAACGGAGTACATCCAGCCACTCGTTCCGCCATGCTCCTTCTCGGCCAAACCGCCAATGGCGGCGACATACGTGCCGAACGATGAGCCATGCGCATTCACGGAAAGGCCCAGAGCGCACAGGGCATCGTAGACCGTAGCGCCCTCGTTAAAGGTGAAGGTGCCACTAGAAGACACAGGATTGCCCACACCGCTCGATGTGACCGAAACCGTCACCGTAACGTAGCCGGACTCCTGCGAGCCGCCCTGATTGCCCGCAGAGGCGCCGCCACTGTTGGATGCAGACCCACCGCCGGTCGCCGAGCCAGCGCTCGAAGAAGAGCCGTCAGAAGAACTCGATCCACCGGTGGATTCAGAGCCCTGTCCAACAGACGCGTTGTTGGACGTCTTGCCGTCCTTGCTTTCGGACTTCTTCTCCTTCGAATCCTTTTTTGAGTCCTTCGACCCGTCCTTCGCATTGTCCGAAGATTTGGAGTCCTTGGACGCAACCTTGCCCGAAACGGTAGTCGAGCCGGAAACCGATGCATCCTTGGCAACGACGCTCTCCCCTGTCACAGCCTGAGCGATCCAATCGATGGACCATGCACCGCTGGAAGAAGGTTGGATAAAGCCTAGCGACACAACGATCAAAACGATGCAGACGGCCGTCAGGGCACCAACAAGCGCCTTGCGCCGCGGGACGGACGCCGCCGAAGCGGCGCCCTTTTGCTTTGCATCGTCGAGTTGAATGAACGATGAGTCGGGCTGCTTGGACTCGGCGTCCTGAGACTTATTGGACACAGCCCTCACCTACCGACGCTTGGTGAATACGAACACACCGATGACGGCGAGACCGATCACGCCGGCCGCCACGCCAGCGATGGCGAGCGGATTGAAGCCAGACTGCTGCACAGGAGCCTCAGCGGACTTCTTATCAGACTTCTTGCTGTCCTTCTTGTCGGACTTGTCGGAATCCTTCTTGGAATCCTTGCCGTCCTTGGTTTTGGTCTTGGTCGTGGTCGACGACACAGGCTTCTGCCCAGGCGAAACGGCACCGCCGCTCTGCTGGCCACTCGTTCCGCTGCCGGAGCCGGCGCCATTGCCAGAGCCGCCCGCGTTGCCATTGGAGCCACCGTTACCGCCAGGGTTAACGGCATTCTTGATCCACTTAGCGTAGAGCGTCATATCGGCCGTCACGACGTCCTTGGCGAAGTCCCACTTCTCGCCTTCGGCAGTGTACCAGCCGAGGAACGTGTACCCGTCGCGGGTAGGGGCGGCCGGCTCGGAAACCATCTTGTTCTTGGCAACATAACGCGGTGCGACGTACGAACCGCCCTGCACATCGAACGCAACTCTCCAGGACTCGGCACCCGCTAGCTTAAAGAGGCGTCCCGAGTCATTGGCGTAGTACAGGTTGCCCTTCTCATCACAGATGATAGAAGCGGTGCAGTATTCACGATACTTTGCGTCGGGCGTGAATATCATTTGCGCCGCATCGTCGCCCAGTTTATAAGCGTAAACGCCACCGGGCAGAGCGTTGCAGGTGAAGTACACGTACGTGTCGTTACCTTGAACCGAGACGAGCGGGGTACTCTTGGACTCGCCCTTGTCTGCGCGGATGCTCTTTTTAACGCTCATAGTGCTCAGATCGATGACAGAGAGCGTTCCGTAACCCTCGATGTCCATGCCGCAGACATACGCCAGGCCGTTGCTCACTGCCGGCGTAGAGGTGGAGATGGCCGCGAAGGCAACGGGCTTGCCCTCGAGGGTCAGCTTGTCCCCGCTGCGACGAATCTTGTAGAGCGTTCCGTTATCGCGGGAGACCGCGAGATACGTGCCGTCGCCGTTCTCGCCAACCTCGACGGCAATGATGCCGGAGCGAACGGGCGTGCCTACGCTTACGCTCGAGAGCTCTTTGCCGTTGGAGCCATCAATGAGGGCAACCTTACCGGACTCGTTACCGATGATGATGTCGTCACCGGAGGCCGCAGCGCCCGCCCAGTAGTAGCCCTCGTTCTCGTTGGTCTCGGACTTCTTTTTGTCTGTTGTCCAGTCCACTTTGCCGGAAGCCAGGTCAACGCACACGAGCGCACCTTCTGAACCGTCGACAACAGTGAAGCCTGCGTAGGCCTTGCCGCCGGAGATGGTCACGGACGTGAGAGCTTGGGTATCTTTGATCCCGAGCGAAGGGGTCTTGTATCGACAGGCTATCGAGTACTGCCCATCCTTCTTGTCCAGAACAAAAATGCCGAGCGAGCCGTCCTCAAAAGGAACAACCAGATAGCCGTCTTTATAGGCGGGACGGCAGAAGTAGCCAATGTTCGCACCAATAGAGCAGCTCGCAAGCTCCTTCTTTCCGGTTTCAGAATCTATGAGCACAATGCGGTCGCCCTTAACCGCGCAAATATTACCGTCGATAATGAGCAAGTCCGAAACGCCTTTTGCATCGCCCTTGATATCTGCGGGCTCATCCCACGCAGATTCAGCTGCACCAGACGGAGTCGGCACTTCGGCAACCGAGCCATTGGCTTTGCCGCCGGCAAACGCAGGCCAGGCAGAGTCGAAGTTAGACTTAGGCGCGTTGGGGTCGGTCGTGAGGGCATCGGGGTCAGGCAGCTTGTCGCCAGCCGTATAGACCCAGGCGATAGACTTCGCGTCCTTCAGCTTGACGCTGCCCGCGCCCAAATCGGAAGGCTTGTCATCGATAAAGAGCTTCCAGTAAGCCCCAGTCGTAGAGTCCCATGCGAGCGTTCGCCCATCAAACGGCGATGTAATTGAGTTGAGGAACCAGCCCCATGTGCCCGTACCATAATCCGCAGAGATGCCGCTCTGCTTGAAGGCAAGTTCAGTCGCATCAGCCACGGTCGCGGTATCAACCATGGTGTAGTCAGCTGCAGGCGCCCACGTCTGAACATTACCGCCGTTGTCAACACCGATAATCTGCAGGGAAGCCTTTGCCTGCCCAGGCATAGTACCGTCAGAGCCGTAGACCCAGGAAACCTTGTCACCGGCCTCGAGCGTGTAGTTACCGGCACCCACATTTGCGAGCTTGCCGTTGACAAAGAACTGCCAGTAATTCCAAGTGGAAGCGTCAACCTGTTCGGTCGAGAGCTTTACGTCCTCATCAAACGGAGAGGTGAGCGAGTTGAGGTACCAGCCGAAGGAGCCCACCCCGGTGTCGGCGCCAATGCCAGCCTGCTTGAACACCTGCTCAGAAAGCTCCGCCGCGGTCGAGCCCTCCTTCACTTGGATGGTCGTGGGCTGAGCCCAGGTCTGCTGGCCGCCGTCCTTAGCCTGGCCAACGACCTCGCAGCTCACGGAGAGCTGGTCGGTGGGCGCCGGGTCGCCGTACTTGGAGTAGCACCAGACGACCGAGTCGCCGGCCTCGAGCGTGTAGCCACCTGCGCCAACCGATGCGGCTGTGCCGTTGATAAAGAGCTGCCAGTACGCTCCGGTCTGCGAATCATAGCCAAGCGTTCGGCCCGCGTCGACAGGCGAGGTGATGGAATTGAGGTACCAACCCCAGGTTCCCATGCCGTAATCGGCGGTGAGGCCGTGCTTCTTGAAGAGCGCCTCAGAGAGGTCGGCGGCGGTAGACCCCGTTTTGAGCGTATATGGCTCGGCGGCGGTCCAGGTCTGCTGGTTGCCATCGGCATCGATGCCGATAACCGAGCATGTTGCTGTAACCTCAGGAGCGACTTGACCGCTCGTTCCAAGCACGGTCACCGTCGCAGAAACATCCAAGCCGGCAAGCACCGCGTAGTCCGAATTGTCGGGATAGCGCTCAGCATAACGGGCAAAGCGCTCACTCTTCAGACGGCCGCTAATCGTAACTTTCGTGTTGTATTCGGGCTGAGTGAGGATAAGGTTCTCATGCGCGATAACCCCAGGCTTGCTCGACTTAAGCAAACGATAGGTGTTCTCCGTGCCACCGGGAAGCTCACTAAACACGAAACCGTAATGGCCCGCAGCCTCTTCGTCGGAATAGCACCAGTTAACGCCGAGTCCTTTACCATACACCTTAAGCGGTGCATGCAGGCTTCCCGTTACATTGGAGGCATCCTGGCCGTCAAGAATACCCTGAGAGAATGTTGACTTTGCAAGGCTCAAGTGGAACAGCTCGGCATCGAGCTCGTCCTTATTCTGCGGGGCAATCGCAAAGTCGAGGGTCTTGCTTGCCGTGACCTCGGCGTTGGACTTATCGGTCACCGTAAGGGTAATCTTGGTCTTCGCCGCCTCGGCGCCAGGCAGCGGCTGGTAGACCGTGCCCTTGTAACCGTTGAACGTAATGTCATCGGTGCTGGCGGAGTACTCGACCTTGTAGTACTTGCCGTCGATATTGAGCGTGCTCGTGCGCGGCATCTGCAGGTCGGCGGTCAAGCCGTCCTTGTTGGCGACCGCGTCGGTGCCGGAGTACTTGATGTTGTCGTAAGTAAACGCCGCGTCGACCTTCTCCTGCAGCGCCTTCTTGTCGGCAGCAACCTTCTCGGGATCGCCCTTGACGGTCACGGTGAAGTCGTGCGCGCCCTTAACGTCAGACGGACCACCGGTCACAAACGAAACGGTCGCGGTCAGCGTTACGGTGCGATCGCTCGAAACGCGCGTCACCTTGCCGGTGTAGTCGTCCCAGCCATAACCGGACGGCCAAATGACATCGCCGTCGGAACTCTTCCAGCTAACCTCAAACTTGTTCTTGAAGCCCGCGCGATACGGAAGCGTAAGGTTGGACGTAACGGACTCGGCCGAATCGCCTGCGGCGTAACCGATGGCAACCTGCTCGGCCGCATCGTCAAGCATTTGCTGAACGCGGGCTTCGTCCCAAGCAACCTGCACCGACTTGTTGGGCTGGTAGTACTCGGTCTTGCCATCGCGCGACAGCTCAAACACCACATCGGCACTACGCAGACCGTCGATGTTGTAACCAGTGTAATCGTTGGGATCAATGAAGAAGAACGTCACATCGCCGTTGGTCTTATCCTGGGCGTCGGAGATACCGACCGTGGCCTTGGCATCCTCAGCCTTAAAGGCAACGCCGCCCTCAGAGATCTTGACGTCGATATCGGTGAAGCCCAAATCGGCAAGCTGCGCCTTCAGAACATCGTTGACGTTGCCACCCTTGGCGCTGTAATCAACAGCGATCTGTTTGTTAGCATTGTTGAGCTTTTGGACTGCAGCCTCAAGCGAGCCCGCGGCGATAACCTTGTTGGTGGAGACGAGCTCGACCGTCGAGCTACCGCTCGTGGCGACAGCCTTCAGATACTTGCCCGCGGCAGATGCCGAGACCGTCGCCTCGGCGCCCGACATATCGGACAGCAGCGTCCAGTCGGCCGCGGGAGCCTTCGCGTCGTCCGCCGCATACCAGACAACAGTCGCCTGACCGGTGACGTCGATACCGTTGGTGGCCGAACCGTCGGCACGCTTAGCCTGCGCCGTCGCCTTAACGCTATCACCCGAGACGAGATGGGTCGATTCGCTATTGATCTGCGGCGTAGTGGTTACGCGCAGCAGGTTATACTCCCCCGCCGCGGTAACGCTGTCCGACGAAACCCACTCAACCGTGTTGTCGAGAGCGCTCGCCGTAACCTTGATCTTCTTGCCGACAAGCGCATCCGTAAGAGTCAGGCTGCCATCGGTCTTATCGATGCCGTCGGTGAGCTCGGTCCAATCGGCATCGCCCTCGCCCTTGGCATACCACGCCATGGTCAACTCGGCATCGTCGGGCACGTCCTTCGTCGAGCCCGACCAGCTGCCCGGAACCTGCACGCTCGGCGTGATCTTTGAGCCCACGCTGAGCGTAACGTTCTTATCGGCAAGCTCAATGCCCGCCAGCTTGTACTGACCCTTAAGCGTCACGGGGCCGAGCGGAGCTACGGACTGCGCGCCGCCGTAGGAGCTCTTCTTCTGCGTGCTGGAAACGGTATTTTCGCTCGTCACCTTCACGCGCAGATACTTGCCGGCATAGGCGGCGTCAACGGTATAGGTGGCCTCGGTAGCACCGGGGATATCGGTATAGGCAGAGTCGTAGCTCGAGCTGCTGTTTGCATACTGCCACTGGTAGGTCACGTTATCGGTGCGGTCGATATAGTGATAGTTGGAGCCGTCCTTTTTGCGCACCTTAGTCTTGAGCATATCACCCACACGTACGCCGTTGGTGGCGGGAGAGCCCTCGAACTGCACGTCGTAAAGCTCAACTTGGCCAGCGACGGAGACAGGACCCGCCGCATAGTACGGCTTCTGTTCGCCATAGCCGCCGTTGGCCTTGGCCACGACGTAGCAGCCCTTAAGGGCAGCGGTCACCGTCAAGGTGTTACCGGTCTCACCCTCGATAGGCGTGTTGCACGAGCTGGCGGTATTCGAGGTGCCCTTATACCACTGCCACGTGACATGCGAATCGGTGGTAACGTCGGCGGAACCCGCCTTGGCGGTCGCCGTAATCGTGGAACCGACCTCGACTTTGCCCGAAGTCGGGCTCATAGTCACGCTCGTGACATTAATTGAACCGACGGCAGCAACGAGAGCGCCCGTCGAGTTGGTCAAGCTCGAAGAGCCGATCTTCGAGGACACCTTGCACTTGAGGTACTTGCCGCCCAAAGCATCGGTTAGCTCGAGGGTCTCACCCGTGGCACCCGCAATGTCGGCATACGTGCCACTCTTGGTGTCAGAGCACTGCCACTGATAGTTGAGCTTGCTCGCGTCGACGAACGCGCCGGACGCACCGCCCTTCTCCTTGGCGCGGGCCTTAGCAGTATCCCCCACCGCAAAGACGCTCGTGTCGTCCTTGGTGTTGATGATGGACACGGCCGAAATCTCGACCGCACCGGCCTGTTTGACCTTAC
Source organism: uncultured Collinsella sp. (assembly GCA_902491935.1). Lineage (GTDB taxonomy): Bacteria > Actinomycetota > Coriobacteriia > Coriobacteriales > Coriobacteriaceae > Collinsella. The sequence goes on along the minus strand of CABUJN010000061.1, from coordinate 1,468 downwards.
TGGAAGTGGTCTTGCTCACCGTGTTGACGCCGGCAGTGGCCTCGACCCTGATGTACTTGCCCTCAAGGTCGTCGCCCACCACGAGCGAAGCACCCGTCTGCCCCTCGATCTTGGTAAAGCCCGAGTACTGCGAGGTGGATGCGGACCACGTGTAGGTAACCTTGGCGTCGGCGGGGGCTTGCTGATAATAGCTTATGTACGGAGTCGCCGTCAGGGTATCGCCTATGCTCGGCGTGTCGCTATTCAGCTTGACGCTGTTAAGCTCCATCTGCCCGGCACCCAGCACGGGACCGGGGATGTTGTTGGCATTGATACCCGAGCCGTACGAAACCGAGGGGCCGAAGTAATCCTTGCCATCCACAGTCACCTTGCAGATGAAGTACTTGCCCACCATCGCATCAGTGATGGTGAGGGACTGCTCGTAGCCTACGACCTCGGTGTAGTCGGCGACATTGCTGCTGGCCCTGGTCGTGCCGGCGAGCCAGGTGTAAGTCCAGGTGCCGGGATTGGTAACGGACTCAGTCGAAGTGCCGTACCAATCGTCCTCGACCTCATCGTACATATTTGCCCAGAGCGTATCGCCCGCTTTGAGCGCGCCGGACTTCGTGGAATACGAGTTGCCATCATCCTTGGAATCCTGGATGAAGACCTTAGCCTCGCTGGAAAGCGTTGTGGCGGACGCAGCGGCAACGGCGTTCTTCTGCTCCGAATCAGCAGGCACCGCGGGAGAGCTCTCGGACTCAGTCGCGTTGTCTGCGGCGGTGCCAGCACCATTCGCGGCACTCGCATTTGCGCCCTGATCTGCGTCGGCGCCATCGTCAGCAGCGCTCGCCGCCGCACTGTTCGCGCCGGTGTCGGCAGCGGTGCCATCGTCGGCCGCCGCGCCCTCGCCGCCCGTCGCAGCCTGCGCCACGGCCTCGGCAATGCCCTCGGCGCCCTCGGCCCAAAGTTGCGCCGGCGTGGTGCCAAAAGCCATGGCAAAAGCCAGGAACGCCACCAGACCGCGCTTGGCTACGCCGCGGGCAATCGCTCCATGACGACGCCACGAGGCGCGTTGGCACTCATCCTCAAACATATCCATTTGTCTCCTATTGTCTAAACTTGGGACATTGCCCAGCGGCTGCCCCACGTCATCGCGCATATCGCGCTTGAGTACCCCCATCGGGGTCCCCCTTCCCTCCAGAGCCCAACGCGTACCGGCGGCATGCGCCGCGGCCGCGTACAAGATGGGAGGCGATCCGACTTAACCTTACCGACCCGGGCGCGCCGTCCGATCTGCGACGCGACCATCCCGGGCCAAGAGGAATTACGGTTACTGGTACAGCCGGGGACTTGCACCCCAATTCTCCCAAACGCGCAGGAAAACTGCGCATTCGTGCGTCTCCGCACCACCATCTAGGCCATCGATTATTAACGTCAATATGCTATCACGCAAAAGGGCCTCGCACGCAGGCGAAGCCCAAGGTAA
>CABUJN010000060.1:0-10536 GCA_902491935.1 uncultured Collinsella sp. | reverse complement strand
TTGAGAGGGCGGCGTCCTAAACCGCTAGACGAACGGGCCACATGACATCTGCACTGCCGTGCTGCGAGGAAATATATTACGGGACAAAAAACATCAGCGCAAGAAGAAATTCCAAATTGCCGAAAAATTGTCGGCAGGTTATGGAACACGCAGGTAAACTAGGTAGCTAATTCAAGTTGAGATGGACCAAAAGAGCTTCGCGCTCGTTGGGAATGTTGTCTTCGATCACGGCGTCGAGGGCGGAGTTGAGAAGCTGACCCAGTTCAGGCCCGGGCTTGACTCCGGCACGGATCAGGTCGCCGCCGTTGATGGCGAGCATCTTGAGCGTATAGGGCTCCCCCGCCCTCAGCAGCTCGTGCGCCATCGCGCGCATCTCCTCAATCGTCTCAACGTAATAGAAGCACGACGGGGCCTTGCCAAGTGTGTCGGCACGCTTAAGGTCCATGAGCTCGTCAATCAGGCGGGCCGTGTCGACGCCCTCACCCGAAAGCGCGCGCATCATATTGAGCAGACAGGAGCGCTCGGGGCGCAGCGGCTTGTCATGGTATTTGATGAGCAGACACACGTCGCGCACCAAGTCGTGCGAGAGCGCCAGGCGATCCATAGTGACGCGCGCTTTCTTGGCGCCGAGCTCGGGATGACCGTAGAAGTGTCCGCTGCCGGCGTGATCGACCGTAAAGCACTCGGGCTTGGAGACATCGTGCAAAAACGCCGCCCACATAAGGCTCGACGATGGCGCGACGCCGTCGCACAGCGCCAGCTCCCCTGCCACTGTCAGCACACGGGCGATATGCTCGTAGACGTTAAACGCATGGTAGACACTTCGCTGATCAAACCCGCGACCCGCTGCCAACTCGGGCACAGCGGCACAGATGAGCTCGGGATAGCGAAGCATCGCGTCTCCCCCATGACCGGTCGAAAGAATGCCCTCGAGCTCAATACCCACACGCTCGCGCGCCACGGCATCGAGCAGCGGCGCGCACTCGGCAAGCGCACGCTTAGTCTCGGGCTCAATCATAAAGTCCAGACGGCAGGCAAAGCGCACCGCACGCAGCATGCGCAGGGCGTCCTCGTTAAAGCGACGCTTGGGATCACCGACAGCGCGAATCAGCTTGCGCTCCAGATCACCCTGGCCGTCGTAGCGGTCGACAAGCCCGCGCTCGGGATGCCAGGCCATAGCGTTGACGGTAAAGTCGCGGCGCGCCAGATCGTCCTCGAGCGAGGCGGCACGCTCCACACTCTGAGGATGGCGCCCATCGGTGTAAAAGCCATCCAGGCGGTACGTGGTGACCTCGATACGCTCGCCATCGGAAATAGCCGTGATTCCGCCAAATTTAATGCCCGACTCCACGACCGCGATATCAGCGGCCTCGAGCGCCGCTTTGGACTCCTGCCACAGGCCGCTACAGCACATATCAACATCGTGGCTGGGGCGCCCCATCAGGGCGTCGCGCACCCAACCGCCTACGTACCAAGCCTCAAGACCAGCCGCCTCAAGCGCGCGCAGGACGCGCAGGGAGGCATCGGACGGTTGCGTACCGTTGAGCGAAACATTGCACATGCCTATGGCCTCCTGCACTTGTGAGCGTTAATCGATGGTTCTCAAAAAGTCTAACAAGAAACGAGAAAGCGCGCACACGCAATCGCGTCGTCAATTCGATAAAACGAGACAGCAGACGCCACATACGTTCAGCGCGCAAAAAACACCCGCCCTGGTAATCCAAAGCGGGTGTTCGGCAACGATGTATCGATGCGGCTAGCAAACCTGGCGAACCTCGATGTGCTTCTTATATTCGTCCACCTTGGCAAAATCGCCCAGACCGGGGCACTCGACCACGTTGGCGCCGGTGGCCATCGAAAGACGCAAAGCATCCTCAACACGCTCGGGGGCGTCGTGCCACACGGACAGGAAGGCAGCGAGCGAGGAATCGCCGGCGCAGACGGTCGACAGCAGTTTGACCTCAAAGGTGCGGTTGGCAAACCAGATATGCTCGCCGTTGGAGAAGTACGCACCGGCGCCACCGAGGGTCAGCAGCACGTTCTTGGCGCCCTTAGCGTGCAGCTCGGCCATAGCGCCCTTGACGGACTCATCGTCGCCACCGCTCACCTTAATGCCAAAGATGTCGAGCAGCTCGTCGTCATTGGGCTTGATCAGCAGCGGCTCCATGGCAATGAGGTCTGCCAGCTGATGGCTCGAGATGTCAAGGACGAACTCGGCCCCCTTGACCTTGACGCGGCGCAGGACCTCGGCCAAGAAGCCCTCGGAAGTGTTGGGAGGCAGCGAGCCGCTGATGACCAGGCAGGTCATGTCATCGAGCGAATCGATGAGCTCAAACATCTCCTGCTCGTTGGCCTCGTTGATGGCGGCACCGGCGTTGACCATGTTGTACTCGGTGTCGGGTCCGGCATTGAGGAACACGTTGACGCGCGTGATGCCGTCGGTCCAAACGGGCTTGACGGGCACGCCCAGGGCCTCGGCGCCCTTAACGATAAACTCGCCCGAGAAGCCGGCGAAAAAGCCCAGGATCGTGGTGTCAACACCGTAGTGATCGAGGGTGAACGAGACGTTGAGACCCTTGCCGTTGGGCGTGTAGACGGCGTTACGGGTACGCGTGACGGTGTTGGCAGCAAGGCCGTCGCAGGCGATGTTGTAGTCAATGGCGGGATTTGCAGTGAGCGTGTAAATCATGAATGTTCCTTTCACGAAGTAACGTGTTAATGAAAGTATATTCCACCCAACGGTAAAAGGCTAGGACAACTCGGTGAACGGTGTGGAAGCGATGAAGTACGGCAGAGCATCTCTCTCCAATAACGGAACAAAAAAGGCGCCCCAGCCGAAACCGGGGCGCCGCATGCGCACGAATATGTCGCGTTTCGATTACTGACGATCGAGCTTGCGGACAGCAACGCGCTTGCTGTACTCGTCGACGTGACCGAAGTCGCCGATGCCGACGGACTCGGCAACGTTGGCGCCGGTGGCCATAGCGAGCTTCATGGCCTCCTCGACGTTGTCGCGATCCCTGTACCACTTGTGCAGGAACGCAGCGAGGGTGCAGTCGCCGGCGCAGACAGAAGAAACCAGCTTGATGTTGAACTCACGCTTGGCGTACCAAATATCCTCGCCGTTGGAGAAGTAAGCGTCGCCGCGGCTACCACGGGTGAGCAGCACGTTCTGAACGCCAGCGTCGTGAGCCATCTTCATGGCAACGCGGACCTCGTCGTCGGTGTCGACCGGCACGCCGAAGATGGCCTTCATCTCGTGATGGTTCGGCTTGATGAGCAGCGGCTTCTTGTGAGCGAGCTCCTTGAGCTTGTCGGAGGACAGGTCCAGGACGACGTCGGCGCCACGAGCCTGAGCGTGATCCATGACCTGAGCCAGGAAGTCGGGCGTAGCTTTGGGAGGCACGGAGCCGGAAACGATCAGGCACTCGAGATCGCCCGCGGTGTCCAGGATGTTGTAGAGCTCCTCCTGGTGCTGCGGCGTAATAGGAGCGCCGGGGTTCAGGATGCCGTACTCGTGCTGGCCATCGTTGACGTAGGTGTTGATGCGCGTGATACCGTCGGTCCAGACCGGGCGGCACAGGCAGCCCAGGTTCATGACCTCCTCGACGATAAACTTGCCCGTGAAGCCAGCGAAGAAGCCGAGTGCGACGGTGTCAACGCCCATCTTCTTAAAGGCGAAGGACACGTCGAGGCCCTTGCCGTTAGCCGTGTAGCTGGCCGAGCCGGTGCGGACGTTCTCGTCGGGCTCGAGCGGAGAGCTCGAAACCGTCATGTCGACAGCCGGGTTAGCGGTTAGCGTGTAGAACATTTACAGTACCCCCTGTATATGTGAGGGCCGCGTGGCCGGCCCATTCCAACCACGCGGTTACCTCTGATACCAAATTAGCGAGCTGCGGACTCGAGCAGTGCCTTGACCTCGGCGGCGGTGTTGCAGGCGAGCGCCTTCTCGGCGAGCTCGTCGCACTCGGCCTTGGTCCACTGGCTGATGGTCTTGCGGGCGCGCAGGATCGACGGAGCGCTCATCGAGAACTCCTCCAGGCCCCAGCTGATCAGCAGCGGCTCGAGCAGCGGATCGGCAGCGGCCTCGCCGCACATACCGACCATGATACCGGCCTTAACTCCGCTCTCGATGATGTTCTTGAGCGAGCGGAGCACGGCGGGATAGTACACCTGGTACAGGTTGGAGATGGTGTCGTTACCACGGTCGGCGCACATGGTGTAGCCGATCAGGTCGTTGGTGCCGATGGAGAAGAAGTCGGCAACCTCGGCAAGACGGTCTGCGAGCAGCGAAGCGGCGGGCGTCTCGACCATGATGCCGACCTCGATGTTCTCGTTGAACTTGCGACCCTCTTCGGTCAGCTCGGCCTTGCACTGCTCGACGAGCTCCTTGACAGCCAAGACCTCCTCGACGCAGGTGACGAGCGGGATCATGATCTTGACGTCACCGAAGGCGCTAGCGCGCAGCAGAGCGCGGAGCTGGACCTTGTACTGGTCGGGATTGGCCAGGCAGTAACGCACGGCGCGGAAGCCCATGAAGGGGTTATCTTCCTTGACCATGTGCAGATACGGAATCTCCTTGTCGCCGCCAACATCGAGCGTGCGGATGATGACCGGAGCACCCTTGAGCGCGCTGGCGACCTTACGGTAGGCGTTGAACTGCTCCTCCTCGGAAGGAAGCTCAGCAGAGTCCATGAACAGGAACTCGGAGCGGAACAGACCGATGGCCTCGGCGTCGTGATCGAGCGCGTTGGGCACGTCATCGGGGTTACCGATGTTGCAGGCGATGATCTTCTTGATGCCATCGGCAGTCACGGACGGCTTGCCGCGGAAGGCCTCGAGGGCTGCCTTCTCGGCAGCGAAGGCCTCGGCCTTGGCGGTGTAGGCAGCGAGCGTCTCCTCGTCGGGATCGGCCTCGACGATACCCTTGCCGCCGTCGACGACAACGGTCATACCGTTGCGCAGCGCGGTGCAGCTGTTGGAAACCGAAAGGACAGCCGGGATCTCGAGGGCGCGCGCAATGATCGCGGAGTGCGACGTGCGGCCACCGGTCTCGGTGACGATACCGGCAACGTGGGCCTTATCGATCGTGGCAGTCATGGACGGCGTAAGGTCGTGCACGACAACGACGGTGTTCTCGGGCAGGACGGAGAGGTCGACGACCTCCTTGCCCAGCAGCTCGGCCAGAATACCGGTGCGGATGTCGGCGATGTCGGCCGCGCGCAGACGGAACATCTCGTCGTCCATGGACAGGAACATGTTCTCGAACATGGTCGAGGTGTCCATGAGCGCCTGCTCGGCGCAGGTACCGCCGTCAATGGCGGCGTTGATGGCGTCGGTCATGCCCGGGTCCTGAGCCAGGACAATGTGTCCGCTCATGATCTCGGCCTCGGCCTCGCCCACCGTCTCCTTCATGTGGTCGGCCTGAGCCTGGGTCTTCTCGCAGAAGACCGAAAGAGCGGACTGATAGCGCTCCTTCTCTGCTGCCGAATCAGCAACCTCGTGCGGCTCAAACGTCAAGTCGGGATCGACGGCAACCATGACGGTGCCGATACCGATGCCCTCGGAAGCGTTGACTCCCTGATACATTCCCATTCCTCTCTCCGTGTCATGTGATAAAGCGTTTTGCCATATCCATGACAAAAGAGCGCAGCTACCTTACAACAGGTCACTGCGCCCCCAAATATGAACTTAGTTGTTCAACATGCGACCCGTTTGAGTTCTACTCGCCAAGACCGCTCTTGATGAGCTCGATGGCAGCAGCCAGAGCCTCGGCCTCGTCAGCGCCGTCGCACTTGACCTCGACCTCGGTGCCGCAGGGGATACCAGCAGCCATGAGGGCCATCGGGGACTTGCCGTTGACCTCCTTCTCGGGGGTGACGACCGTCACGTCACAGGCGTACTTGCCCATGGTGGAGGCGAACAGACCAGCCGGACGCATGTGCAGACCCTGAGGATTAACGAGGGTAGCCTTCTCAGAAACCATAATTGACTCCTTTTTGTGTTTAACCCCTGTCATGCATGTGGCAGGAGTCAGATTCACGACGTTGTTTATATTAACTCACATCAAACGGTTTTTCATTGTGTTTCAGACGAATTATTGGACAGATGTGTTTGTCATCCGCTTGCTCGCCCACCGGGGCCCGTGCGCGGCCTGTGAGATTTCCTGCTCTACAGTCCTGCTCGCACGAAGAGCACATTAAGTGCTCTTCGGCTCGTGCGGAACTCGCGATAAATCTCACTGGCCGCGCCCGGCCCCCTGTGGGCGAGCAAGCTGCAGAAACTCGGTCGGTCCAGAGCAATATCGTGCGAACGGAATTCTGGCTAATGATCTGTTCGCGACAAAGACTCGATAGGTAGCCCCCTCTATGCCCTTTTGTAAGTTGCGGTGAAATAGGGACTGAATTTGGGGTTGAATCGTTTAAACAGTCCCTATTTCACCGCAACTTATGGGAGGGATAGAAAAAAGGCGGAGGCCCTGGGGAGGGACTCCGCCTTATATACAGGGGGCGATGTTATTCGCGGGCTGGGGGATTAGACCAGGCGGGCGTTGATCGTCTTGGCGATCTCGGCGGCGTCGGTGGAACCCTTGACGGTGGCACGGAAGTCCTCGTCCATGAGCGCCTCGGCGACCTTGGACAGGATCTTGAGGTGCGTGGTGCCAGCCTGGGCACCGGGGATGAGCAGAGCGATGGCCACGTTAACGGGAGCGCCGTCCATGGTGTCCCAACCGGTCACGCCGGACTCATCCTTGACGACGATGACGGCAGCCTCGGTAATGGCGTCGGACTTGGCATGCGGGATGGCGAAGCCCTCCATCATGCCCGTGGTGCCCTCGGCCTCGCGGGCCAGGAAGGCGTTCATCACGGTGTCGGCGTCGCTGGCGATACCGGCCTTGACAGCCTGGTTGGAAACGAAGCTCAGAGCCTCGTCACGAGAAGCGAAGTCCTCGGCGACAAAAACATTCTCGACCTTCACGAAGTCGGCAGCCTCGGCCTTGGGGGCCTCGACGGCAGCGGCCTTGGGGGCCTCAACCGGCTTGGCTGCAGGAGCGGCCTTCTGATTCTTCTCGAAGTCGTACTTCTTGAAGGCCACGAACAGGATGCCACCGACCACAGCGCCGATGAGGATCGCGAGGACCCAAAGCGGGCCGTTCTCGACAACGGGCAGGACCAGGAAGCCACCGTGGGGCGCCGGATCATGAACGTTGAACATAATGGTCAGAATCGAAGCGATAGAGGAACCGAGCATCATGATGGGCATGACAGGCCAGATGTTCTTGGTCATGAACGGAATGGCGCCCTCGGTGATGTGGGTGCAACCAAGGATGAGGTTGACGACACCGGCGTCGTGATCCTCCTGGCTGAAGTACTTCTTGCCGACAACGACGGCGAAGGTGGTGATCAACGGCGGAACGATGCAGGCGGCGGAGACGGCAGCCATGAAGTTGGTGCCGAAGTTATAGGTATCGGTGCCAACACCGGCGGCCAAAGCCTCGGTGAGCATAGCGGTACCGGTGACATAAGCAGCCTTGTTGACCGGGCCACCCATGTCAAAGGCGCACATGCAGCCGATAGCAAGACCCAGGACAACGGCGCCAGAGGCGGACAGGCCCTTGAGGAAGTCCATCATGGCGGTGTTGATGGCAGCCATGGGGCCGGAAATGCCAAGCATGACCAGGCCGACGATAGCCGTCGAGAACAGCGGGTACAGGAAGATAGCCTTGAGGCCGTCCAGGTTCTTGGGCAGACCGGCAAAGACCTTCTCGAGCAGCAGGATGACATAACCGGCAAGGAAGCCGCCGACGATGCCGCCCAGGAAGCCGAAGCCCACGCCGGCGCCACCGGCGTCGATCATGCCGGTCTCGGCGTTAACAGGCAGGCCCTGGATGGCGATCATACCGGCAACGAAGCCGGGGACGAGCGCCGGGCGCTTGCCGATGGATTCGGCGATGTAGGCGGAAAGCACCGGAACCATAAGGTTCATGGCGATGCCGCCGATGATCTTGAGCATCGCAGCAAAGCTGTTGTAGTCAGACGCCGTCGAATCGAAGGACGTAATGCCCCACAGGAACGAGACAGCGGTCAGAACACCACCAGCAACAACGAAGACCAGCATGTGGCTGACGCCGTTCATGAGGTGCTTGTAGATGATGTGGCCGATGGACTCCTTCTCCTCGACCTCATCCTCGATATCGGCAGCAGCTGCAACCGTGTCGTCACCCTTGGCGGCGAGCGCGCGGTCAATCAGCTTACCGGCGGCCTCAACGGACAGGGCCTTGGAAACACCAACGGAAACCATGGGCTTGCCGGCGAAACGCTCAGCCTGGACATCCTTGTCGGCTGCGACGACGACGGCCTTGGCACCAGCGATCTCACTCTTGGTGAGCTCGTTCTCGACACCGACCTGGCCATGAGTCTCAACCTTAATGGTCAGACCGCGCTCGGCAGCTGCCTTCTCCAGCGCCTCCTTAGCCATGAAGGTGTGCGCAATGCCGGTCGGGCAACCGGTCGCGGCGATGATGTCAAACTTAGCCATGTGTCCCTCCTTCTTGAGTACAGCGCCCGCGGGCGCTCCCCTACACGCGCTTCGATGCGCGTTTTTCCACAACTGAAAGATACCAACCTACCGTCCGCGTGAGAAGAGACAAGGTGCAATTCTCCGGTGAAAGGTTCTTTCATAACCGTAAACGGTAGGTGAAAGTTTACCATCAACACTTGAAACGGCAAGGTGTATCTTGTAATTGAAAATCCCCCTATACTATGGCATTACAAAACGAGTCCGATTTTCATGCCAACCAGGAGCCATCCATGACCGATAGTAGCAAGAGCGCACTTTCCCTCATTAGTACCCATCAGGGATACAGCGAGTCCGAGCAGCGCATTGTCGACTATATATTGGAGCACCAGTCCGAGGCGCCGCGCCTCACGGCCGCTCAGCTCTCACGCGCCGCCGCCACGTCCGAGGCGACCGTTTCGCGCTTCTGCCGCAAGCTTGGCTTTGGCAGCTTCCGCAGCTTTCAGTTTTCGTTGGCGAGGGATTTGGAAAGCCAGCGCAACGAGGGCCTGACTGACGAGGTCTCGCTCGACAATATGGAGCAGAGCCTCAAGAACATCCTGGCTGCCAAGGTGAGCGAGCTTAATGCGACCATCGACGGGATCGACCACGATACGCTGGCGGCTGTTGTGCATGCCCTTAAGCATGCAGAGGTTATTGAGTTTGCAGCTGTGGGCAATACGAACGCGGTCGCGCTCGATGCGACGTTTAAGTTTTCGCAGCTGGGTCTGCGCTGCATGGCGAGCACCATAAGCGAGACATCAATCGGCTTTGCGCTCACGTTGCGCCCGGGTGACGTCATCGTGCTCATCTCAAACTCCGGCAAATCGCGCCGACTGAATCGCATGGCAAAAGCGGCTCGCGACTGCGGCGCAACCGTAGTCGTCATCAGCAGCGACAGCAAATCCCCGCTCGCGCGCCTGGCAGACTACACGTTTAATACCGTCAACCACGAAGCGCTGCTGACGACGGGCGACTTTGCGTTCTCCAAGATCAGCGCCACGATGATCATCGAAGTCATCTACAACTTCCTGCTGCCCGAGATTGAAGACGCTCGCGAACATATCAGCTACTACGAGGAGCTCATCCAGCCGGACAAGGTCGTTGAGTAAAACGCGTAGTGGGACAAAAATTTCAGTCTATTTTGTCCCACCAAGACCGCTGATACGACCTAACCTCGAGCTTCTTCGAGCATCTGCTTTGCGTGGGCCAAGCTTGCCTCGGACTGATCGCCACTCAACATGCGGGCGATCTCTGCGGTGCGGGCATCACCGGTCACCTCGTCCAGGTGCGTCTGGGGAACATCGCCTGGCTCCTTGCTGACCACGTAATGCTTGTCGGCCATGACCGCAACCTGCGCAAGGTGCGTTACGACGATGACCTGATGCGTAGCGGCAAGATCGGCCAGCACACCAGCAAGAGCACGAGCCGTAGAGCCGCCGACACCGGTATCGACCTCGTCGAATACCAGAGTGTCGACGCCGTCCGCGTTACCGAGGACAACCTTGCTCGCCAGCATGACGCGGCTGAGCTCGCCGCCCGACGCAATGCGGCGCAGGGGACGTGGCGTCAAGCCGGCACCGCTGCGGTATAGCAGCTCGTAGCTCGAAGGACCAACGGGCGTCCACTCAGCACGGGGAAGATCGCTCGACTCCCAGACGAGCTCGGCACTACCCATCTCCAGGCGAGCCATCTGGCGGCCCACCTCGTGACAGAAGCGCGGGGCCGCCGTATTGCGAGCGCGCTTAAGCGCCTTGGCGGCAGCAAACAGTTCGCGCTCCGCCGCGCCAAGCGCTTCACGCGCCTTTTTGATCTGTTCGTCGCCATCATCAACCAGGGACAGCAGCTCTTGCGAGCGATCGCGCATGGCAAAAACATCGTCCATAGTGGGACCCCACTGACGCAACAGACCCTTGAGGTCGGAATACCGCTCACGCATGCGAGCGAGCTCGCGCGGGTCGAAGGCGATGCCATCGCGAT
>CABUJN010000059.1:0-10588 GCA_902491935.1 uncultured Collinsella sp. | reverse complement strand
TATCCCGATTTCTTCGACCACTACCGCCTGCTGGGCGGCAAGGTCACACTCGAGGAGGAATAGCATGTCCTCGACTTTTGGCAACGTCTTGCACTTAAGCATCTTCGGCCAGTCGCACTCCCCCGCTATCGGCTGCTCGCTCGATGGCATTCCGGCAGGTATCGCCGTGGACCAGGAGAAGCTGCAGGCCTTCCTCGACCGTCGCGCCCCCGGCCGCGACGAGACCGCGACCAAACGCCGCGAGGCCGACGCCGCTCACATCATCGCCGGTATTGTCGATGGACATACCACCGGCGCGCCCATCGCCGCGATTATCGAGAACACCAACACGCGCTCCAATGATTACTCCGAGCTGCGCCGCAAGCCCCGTCCCGGACATGCGGACTTCCCTGCGCGCGTGAAGTATCACAACATGCATGATGTCGCTGGTGGCGGACATTTTTCCGGCCGCCTAACGGCCCCCTTATGCATCGCCGGCGGCATTGCGCTGCAGGCACTCGAGGCCCGCGGCATTCAGGTCATGGCCCACGTCGCGCAGATCGGCGGCATCTCCGACCTGCCGATGGACGATATGGTCTATCGCGAGGCCGACCGCAAGGCGATCCTTTCGAACGACCTGCCGTGCATTGACGCCGCAGCTGCCGGTCGCATGCGCGAGGAGATCCTTGCCGCGCGCGACGAGCTCGACAGCATCGGCGGCATCGTGGAGTGCGGCATTTACGGGCTTCCCGCGGGCATCGGCGACCCCATGTTCGACGGCATCGAGAACCGCATCGCGCAAATCGCGTTTGGCATTCCCGCCGTAAAGGGCGTGGAGTTTGGCATGGGCTTTGCCGTGGCCGCCATGCGCGGCAGCGAGAACAACGATCCGTATCGCATCGACGCCGAGACCGGCGAGATTGAAGTCGAGTCCAACAACGCCGGCGGCATTCTGGGCGGCATCTCCACCGGCGCGCCCGTCATGTGGCGTATGGCCGTAAAGCCGACGCCCTCTATTGGCCGCGAGCAGCAGACCGTAGACATGGACGCCATGGAAAATGCCGAGCTCTCGGTCCACGGTCGTCACGATCCCTGCATCGTCCCCCGAGCCGTCCCCGTAGCCGAAGCAGCCGCAGCGCTGGCCATCTGGGATGCCCTCCTCGAGGACGCAGGCCAGCTCTAACCCGACTCACCTGAGTTGCCCGTCAACTCTGCCATTACGCGAAAGGGGCCTCCATGGACCTTGCTGACATCCGCCAGGCCATCGATGGCATCGACACCACGCTCCTCAACAGCTTTGTCGAGCGTATGGACATTGCCACCGAGGTCGCCAAATCAAAGATCGAGATGGGCAAGGCTGTCTTTGACCCCGCCCGCGAGCGCTCCAAACTCAACAACTTCGCCAGCCGCGCGCCCGAGCGCTACGAGGCGCAGACCATCACCCTGTTCCGTCTCCTCATGAGCATGAGCAAGGCCGAGCAGCAGCGCTACATCAACGAACTCAAGGGCATCACTGTCTCGCAAAAGGCCCACGCCACGGCTGCAGCCTCCGACACGCCCTTCCCTCAAACTGCCACCGTCGCTTGCCAGGGCGTTGAGGGCGCTTACAGTCAAATCGCCGCGTGCAAGCTCTTCGACGTGCCCGACATCGCGTTTTTCGAGACCTTCGAAGGCGTTATGCGCGCCGTGCGCGACGGCTTCTGCGAGTTTGGCGTGCTGCCCATCGAGAACTCCACCGCCGGCTCGGTCAACGCCGTCTACGACCTGCTCGCCCAGTTCGACTTCCACATCGTGCGCTCGCTTCGCCTCAAGATCGACCACAACTTGCTCGTCAAGCCCGACACCAAACTCGCCGACGTGCGCGAGGTCTACAGCCACGGCCAAGCCATTGCCCAGTGCGCCGGCTTTATCGAGGGCCACGGCCTGCATGCCACCAAATACCCCAACACCGCCATGTCGGCCGAGATGGTCGCCAACTCCGAGCGCACCGACGTCGCCGCTATCGCCTCGCGCAGCTGTGCGGCGCTCTACGGCTTGGAGGTACTGGAGCCCAACATCCAGGACTCCGACAACAACTACACGCGCTTTGTCGTCATCAGCCGCGAGCCCCGCGTCTACCCCGGCGCCAACCGTACCTCGCTCATGATCACCACGGCCAACGAACCGGGCGCCCTTTATCGCGTACTCGAGCGCTTCTATGCGCTCAACATCAACCTCATCAAGCTGGAGAGCCGCCCCATCCCCGGTCGCGACTTTGAGTTTATGTTCTACTTTGACCTGGACTGCCCCTTTGGCAGCAAGGCGCTCGACGACCTGCTCGACTCGATTGACGACGTGTGCGAGAGCTTCACCTACTTTGGCAGCTACACGGAGGTGCTCTAGATGACCGATACCGCCGCAACCCGCCCCTACGGCGTCCTGGGCCGTGTGCTGGGCCACAGCTACACCCCGACCATCTACAAGGAGCTCGCGGGGCTCGAGTACGTGCGTTTTGAGCGAGAGCCCGAGGATCTTGAGGCCTTTATGACCGGCGACGAATGGGAGGGCACCAACGTGACCATCCCCTACAAGCGCACCGTCATGGAATACCTGGACGAGCTGAGTCCGTTGGCCGAGCGCATGGGCAACGTCAACACCATCACACGTCTGCCTGACGGTCGCCTGCGTGGTGACAACACCGACTACTTTGGTTTTCAGTGCCTGGTCGAAGAGCTGGGCGTTGAGGTTACCGGCAAGAAGGCTCTCGTGCTCGGAGCCACTGGTGGCGCCGGCACCACGGCAAGTATGGTGCTGGGAGACCTGGGCGCCATCGTCGTGCCCGTCGGCCGCACGAGCGAGGTCAATTACGACAACATCTCCCAGCTGTCCGATGCAACGTTGCTCGTCAACTGCACGCCCGCCGGCATGTTCCCCCACTGCCCCGACGCGCCTTGCACGCTCGAAGGGCTCGATGCGCTCGAAGGCGTTATCGACATTGTCTACAACCCCGCCCGCACGGGCCTGATGCTCGAAACCGAGCGCCGCGGTATCCCCTGCATCGGCGGCCTGCTGATGCTCGTGGCCCAAGCGGCACAGGCCGTCGAGCGCTATACCGGCCAAACCACCCCGCGCGAGCGCATCCTGGACGTAACGGAGCGCCTGTCGCGCCATGAGCAGAACATCGCCCTGATCGGCATGCCGGGCTCGGGCAAGACCCGCGTGGGCGAGCAGATCGCTCAGCTCACGGGCCGCGAGCACATCGACCTCGATCGCGCCCTCGAGGAGCGCCTGGGCATGCCCTGCGCCGACTTTATCGTCAAGTGCGGCGAGGCGGCCTTCCGCGAGCAGGAGACGGCAGCGCTGGCCGACATCTCCAAGCGCAGCGGCTTGGTGCTCTCCACCGGCGGCGGCGTGGTTACGCGCGACGAGAACTACCCTCTGCTGCACCAAAACAGCCAGATCGTGATGCTCAACCGCAAGCTCGACGAGCTCGCCCACAAGGGCCGCCCCATCACCGCGCGCGACGGCATCGACAAGCTGGCCGAGCAGCGTATGCCGCGCTACCGCGCCTGGGCCGACTACATCATCGACTCACGCGACTGCGCCGCCAACACCGCCCATGCCCTCCTCGACACCCTCCCACCCGCTCTCTAACCAAAACCACCACAAAGGGGACAGGCACCTTTGTGGTGGTTTTTCAACCGCAAAGGAAGCAACCATGAAAGCACTCGTCATCAACGGCCCCAATCTAAACATGCTCGGCATTCGCGAGCCGGGCATCTACGGCAGCGACAACTACGACCGCCTGGTCCAGATTTGCCAGGAAGCGGGCGCCGCACAGGGCTTCGACGAGGTCGAGGTCTTCCAGTCTAACCACGAGGGCAGCATCGTCGACAAGATCCAGGAGGCCTACGGCAAGGTCGACGGCATCGTCATAAGCCCGGCCGCCTATACGCATACGAGCGTCGCGATCCTCGACGCCCTCAAGGCCGTCGCCATCCCTGCCGTCGAGGTCCACATCAGCGCCGTCGAGACCCGCGAGGACTTCCGCCAGGTGAGCTACGCCCGCCTGGCCTGCTTCGCCACCATCACCGGTGAGGGCCTGCAGGGCTACGCACATGCGCTAGAGCTGTTGAGGGAACGACTCGAAAAGTAGTCTCGCGCGCAAATCCATCAACCCCGATTCGCACGCCAGTAATGCCAGTGCCGCCAGCAGCAACCTCGCTACTGGCGGCACTTTATTACTGGCATATAATCGTTGCAGCCACACAACGTCTGGAGACTCGCATGCTAAGCATCCATCTGGGAGATTACCCCGGTTCCATCTACGATACCGAGACCTACTTTAGGAACTCATACTTGGACTCATGGTTCGAAGACCCTATGGCCGCACAGATCATTAAAAGCGTGGACGGATCAGAGCTCATCGGCCCCCACAACATCGTAAGCAAGCAGCTGGGCTCGATCACCCCACTCGAACTGTCCGGCGGCGTTAAGACGCTGCTGCTGGTGCGCAATCTACCAAACATGGTGTTCAATGCATCCACTTGCGGAGATAACTGCGCCCGCTGGCTGCTCAAAATTGGCAAAGAGCAGGATGTGCTGGTGACCCTTTACCACATCATGAAATTTCCCTGGAAGCGTTTTGAGATTCGCATCAATAACGACGGCCGCATCGTCAGGAACATGCAGGAGTTCGTCGGTGCCACCAATGATTTTCTGGATGTTGATGAGTAATGAAAGGATCACACACCGTTGTCGTGGAGCGCGCAAAAGTCAAATACACGCTCACCTTTAAACGCAATATTTCCTTCATCCGCGGCAACAGCGGCACGGGCAAAACGACGCTCATCTCGATGATTCGCGACTACAACGACCGAGGACCGGAAAGCGGCGTTGCACTCAGCTGCGACGTGCCTTGCGAAACGCTTTCCGGCAGACGCTGGGAGCGCGAGCTTTCGATCATCGAAGATTCAATCGTCTTTCTAGATGAGGGCAACGAGTTTATCTACTCAAAGGACTTCGCCAAAACCGTAAACGGCTCGTCCAACTATTTTGTTCTGATATCTCGTCGCGATGCCAACGAGCTCCCCTACAGCGTTGATGAGATCCTGAAGTTAGTCAACACGACGAGTAAAACAATCAATGGCCGCAAGAGCGACAGGCGCTTCTACTCGGTGACCAAGCCGCTATATGACCACACGGCAAGCATGCTGTATCAGGATCTAAATGTTGGATTCGAGGTACCCGACGCCGTAGTTGTCGAGGATAGCAAATCTGGCTATCAATTCTACGACGCTCTTTGCAACCGGCTCGGAATCCCCTGCTATACCGCCACCGGCGTAGCAAATCTAAAGCGGACAATTCACGAATGCCCCGAGCAAAACGTTCTTGCCATTGGAGACGGCGCAGCGTTTGGTCCCTACATCGAAAAGGTGCTCGGACAGCGCGTTTACAAGAACGTTCGCTTGTTCCTCCCGGAATCATTCGAGTGGACACTTCTGCAATCTGGCCTCATTCCCAGTAACGACATTCCAAAAATCCTCAAGGATCCTTCGAGCTATATCGAAAGCCGCGACTACCTAAGCTGGGAACGATTCTTCACCGACGTATTGATCAAGTACTCGGCAGACACTCGCTACGCCTACAGAAAGGCAAAGCTCAATGAGCAGTACCTGAGGCCGCAGGCGATGAATGCAGTTGCAAACGTCTTGCCCGAGTGCCTGAAGGCAGACTAGACAGACTAGATATAGTGGGGAGGGCCAAGTTGGTCCTCCCCGTTTTTGTTACGCCTTCTTGATCACGTACACCAACCCTATGTCGCACCTGCGGCGCACAATCGACGCAAAGAGCCACGATGCTGGCAGCGTCATAAGCAGAGGCATGGTCTGCCAAGGAATAAACCAATCGACCGCGTGGATTGCAAAGATGGCAAGACTGGCCTGTCCGCAGAACACGAGCGCTCGCTCAAAGGACCCCAAAACCGGCACGTCTTTCAACTTCTCCAACGCCATCGAAACCCAGCACACGCAGTAGCTACCGGCAAGAGCGGCAACTGTCGCAACCAAAAACCCATCCACGCGGCGGCTCGAAAGCTCACCCCACTCAGCGCGGCAAGGAGAAGCCAAGCAACACCGGCTCCAATAAACAGCAGAGGCTCGCTCACGCTCGGCTCCAGCCCCCTTAGGCGCGCCGTATAACCAATCCACATCAGCAGCACAACAGCAGCTCACGCCACGGCTTCGGTCTAAACGTATACCCGGCAAGAATAAAGAACACCGGCATGTGAAAAAGCCCAGACCACCAAGCGGTCTGGGCTTAATAAACGATGGTGCTCCATGGCGGATTCGAACCGTCGACCTTGGGATTAGAAGTCCCCTGCTCTATCCAACTGAGCTAATGGAGCAAATAACCGCACGCCCAAGCAAGCGCAAGCCTGTCAGGCGCAAGTAATTATAACCTAGTTGAACTGCTCGCGGTACGCCTTGCAGACCTCATCGACCGGGCCGTCCATGCGAAGGTCACCCTTCTCAATCCAAACGGCACGCTGGCAGATGCGCTCAACCTGCTCCATAGAGTGCGAAACGAACAGAACCGTCACGTCGCCGCTCTGGATAAAGTGCTGGATACGGTCCTCGCACTTCTGCTGGAAGAACACATCACCGACGGACAACGTCTCGTCAACGATCAGAATATCGGGCTCGGTAATCGTCGCGATTGCAAAGGCGATACGCGCCACCATGCCCGAGGAGAAGTTCTTAAGCGGCATATCGACAAAGTTCTGCAGCTCAGCGAATTCGATAATGCCGTCAAAGTTGGCATCGATGAACTCCTTGGTATAGCCGAGCAGGGCGCCGTTCAGATAGATGTTCTCGCGGGCGGTCAGCTCGGGGTCAAAGCCAGCACCAAGCTCAATCAGCGGCGCGATGTTACCGTGCACCTTAACGCTGCCCTCGCTTGGCTCAAGCACGCCAGCGATAATCTTGAGCATCGTAGACTTGCCGGAGCCATTAGTGCCGACCAGACCCACGACCTCGCCACGATGAATATCAAACGAGATATGCTTAAGCGCCCTAAACTCCTCAAAGAACAACTCATGCTTGGCAAGCTTAATGAAGTACTCCTTGAGGTTGGTCAGCGACTCGGACGCCATGTTAAAGATCATGGTGACGTCGTCGACCTCGACAGCCAGAGGCTGCTCGCTGTAATCAACAACAGATTCAGTCATCACAGCACTCCTTAGATGTAGAGGATGAACTTGCGCTCGGACTTATGGAACACGGTATAGCCAATAATAAGCGCAAGAACCGCCCAGGCAACGCACATACCAAACGTCATAAGCGAGGGCGTAGTCTGGAACAGGAAGATATCGCGCATAAACTGCAGGTAGTTGAACATGGGGTTCGCATACATCAAGATACGCACGAGATGCGGCATTTGCGCAATATAGTCAGTCGTCCAGAAGATGGGCGTAATGTAAGTCCACGCCGTAATGACGACGCTCCACAGATGCATAACGTCGCGGAAGAAGACCGTAAGGGCAGAGAGCATCATGCCCAGGCCCATGCAGAAGCACATAAGCAGCAGCAGGCAAACCGGCAACAGAATCAGGTGCCAAGAAGGCATAACGCGGAACCACAGCATGACGATGGCGACGGCGACCAGCGAGAAGGCAAAGTTGACCAGCGAGAAGAGCACCTTCTGCACCGGGAAGACCCAGCGGTGCACCTTAACCTTCTTGAGCAGAGGGGCAGCGCCCACGATCGACGTCAGGGCCTGGTTAGTAGACTCAGACATGACGGCAAAGGTAATGTTACCCACGATCAAGTACAGCGGGTACATCTCGGGCGTCATTGAGCCATTGCGGCCCTGGCCAAAAATCGTCGAGAACACGATGGCCATGACGATCATCATCAGCAGCGGGTTGAGCACCGACCATGCGACGCCCAGAACGCTACGGCGATACTTGATCTTAAAATCCTTGGTAACCAGCTGACGAAGGATAAACGCGTCCTTCTCAAATTCGTTCTTAGCAAACGTCGCAGGCAGACTGCGAGTTTCTTGTTGCTTTGTCTGATCCGACACGGATGCAACTCCTTTACTCGTAATCGTTGACAAACGAACAGTATAGACCCGACGGCCATGCAAACGATTCGCGCAACAAAACTGGAGAACTAACCCACATCTTAGGATGCCAGGCCCAAACGGCTATACTTTCTAGGATTGAATGTATAAGGAGCATTAAGTGAATTCTGAATCCATCGCCGTCATCATCCCTTGCTACAACGAAGCGCTCACGATCGGCAAAGTCATCGACGACTTTCACCGCGAGCTTCCGCAAGCGACGGTCTATGTCTATGACAACAACTCGTCGGACGATACCTCACGCATCGCCACCGAGCACGGCGCCACGGTCCGCTTTGAGCCCCGTCAGGGAAAGGGCAACGTATGCCGCCAGATGTTTCGCGATATCGACGCCGATTGCTACCTGATGGTCGACGGAGACGACACCTACCCCGCCGAGGCGGCCAAGGCCCTCTGCGAGCCCATCCTTAACGGCACGGCCGACATGACCGTAGGCGATCGCCTTTCCAACGGCACCTACGCCGAGGAGAACAAGCGTGCCTTCCACGGCTTTGGCAATAATCTGGTCCGCGCCATGATCAAGTGGATCTATGGCTACAGCTTCGATGACGTCATGACAGGCTACCGCGCCATGAGCCGCCCGTTCGTCAAAACCTTCCCTGTGCTTTCCGAGGGCTTCCAGATCGAAACCGAGCTCTCGATCCACGCCGTCGACCACCGCTGGCGCATCAAAGACGTGCCCATCGAGTACCGCGACCGTCCGGAAGGCTCCGAGTCCAAGCTCAATACCGTGAGCGACGGCATTAAAGTCGTTGCGATGATCGGCACGCTGTTCAAGGACTACCGCCCGCTGAAGTTCTTCAGCCTCGTCGCGCTTCTATTCGCGATTATCGGCCTGGTTTTGGGCATTCCTATCTTTGTTGAGTACTTTCAGACCGGCCTGGTCCCGCGTTTCCCCACTGCCATGCTTGCTGCATCGTTTATGTTCCTCTGTGGTCTGAGCCTTGCAACCGGATTCATCCTGGATTCTGTGGCAAAGGTCGAAAAAAAGCAGTGGGAGGTCAACGTGTACAGCAAATACGCCTACGATGACCAGCCCGGCAAGTCCGCCACCGAGACAAGCGAGAGGTAGATCTTCCGCAGAATACTATTGGCACCACTGCGCAGATAGCCACCAACAAGAAAAGCCACCGTTAACAAGCGGCGGCTTTTGCTCTCGAAAAGTTAATAGCGGCTAGAGCGTCTTGAGGTACTCCCCCAGCTCTTCCTCCCAGTCGGGCATGTGGAAGCCGACCGACTCGAGCCTGGACAGGTCGAGCGCGGAGTGGACCGGGCGCGGGGCGACGGGGCCCGCGGCGGTGGAGTAGTAGTCGGCGGTCGATACCGGCACGACCTTGTCCCCGTTGCCGTTGGCGGCATCGAAGACGGCGCGGGCGATGTCGGCCCAGCTCTTGACGGCGCCGGAGCCGGTGCAGTCGTAGGTGCCGTAGGGGGCCTTCACATCAAGCACGTGGAAGATGGCCTCGGCCATGTCGCGCGTGAAGGTCAGGCGGCCCAGCTGGTCGTCGACCACGGTGACCTGCGCGAGCCCGTCCTCCGGGTCGGCGACGCGGTCGGAGAGCCCCTTCATGGTCTTGACGAAGTTGTGGCCCTCGCCGATGACCCAGCTGGAGCGCATGATGTAGTGGCGCGGGCACCCGGCCACGGCGATGTCGCCGGCGGCCTTGGTCTGGCCGTAGACGGACAGCGGGCTGAGGGGCTCCTCCTCGTCGTGCACCTCGGCGGTGCCGTCGAAGACGTAGTCGCTGGACACGTGGACGAGCGTGATCCCGTGCTCGGCGCAGGTGCGCGCGAGCAGGGCGGGGCCGGTCGCGTTGGCCTTCCAGGCGGTGGCACGGCCCTCGGGAGTCTCCGCCCTGTCCACGGCGGTGTAGGCGCCGCAGTTGATGACCGTGCCGTAGAGCGACCAGTCGTACTGCGCGTAGGCGTCCGGGTCGGACATGTCGAAGGTGTCGATGTCGCAGAAGTCGAAGTCCTTGGCGACGCCGCGCTCCTCCGCCAGCCTGCGCACCGCGCGGCCCAGCTGGCCGTTGCAGCCGGTGACGAGCGTCCTCTTGGGCGCCATGGGGACGACGTCCCTCAGCATCGGGTGGTTGAGGTCGGCCTCGGAGACGGTGGCCCGGTCCAGCGGGATGGGCCACTCGATGGCGAGCTCGGGGTCGGCGAGGTTCACGAAGGTGTAGGTCCTCTTCAGCTCCAGCGACCAGTGGGCGTCCACCAGGTAGGTGTAGGCGGTGCCGTCCTCCAGCGCCTGGAAGGAGTTGCCCACGCCGCGCGGGACGTAGATGGCCTTGGACGGGTCCAGGGTGCAGGTGTAGACCTTCCCGTAGGTCTCGCTGCCCTCGCGCAGGTCCACCCATGCGCCGAATACGCTGCCGCGGGCCACGGAGATGAACTTGTCCCAGGGCTCGGCGTGGATGCCGCGGGTGACGCCGCGGCTGTCGTTGTAGGAGATGTTGTTCTGGACGACGCGGAGGTCCGGGAT
>CABUJN010000058.1:0-10643 GCA_902491935.1 uncultured Collinsella sp. | reverse complement strand
CAGGCGCGCTCGTTCATCCAGCTGCCAAAGACGGCCTGGATGGCGAGGCGCAGCTGGAGTTCCGGGTCGTGCGGGAAGACGGGCTTATCGTCCGCGACCTCGAGCTCGGGGTACAGGGCGGCCTCGACGTTGTCGGAGAAAATGCCCTTGAAGGTCACGACGAGCTCCTGCAGGTCCTCGGCCGAAAGCTCGGAGTCGACGCGAACGCCGGCGACCAGGCGGGCCTGGGTCAGGGCATTCTCGAACAAGTCGGCATCGACACCCATGACGACGTTGGAGAACATCTGGATAAAACGACGATAGCTGTCCCAGGCAAAGCGCGGGTTCTGCGTCTGGGCGATAAGGCCCTGTACGGAGTCGTCGTTAAGGCCCAAGTTGAGGACCGTGTCCATCATACCGGGCATGGAGAACGGAGCGCCCGAGCGAACCGAGACGAGCAGCGGATCGGAGGCGTCGCCGAGCTTCTTGCCGCAGCGGGTCTCGAGGTCGGCCTCAGCAGCAACGATCTCATCGAGTGCGCCTTCGGGCCAGACGTTGCCGGCACCGGAGTACTCGACGCAGGTCTGGCAGGTAATGGTAAAGCCACCGGGAACCGGTAGGCCGATTCGGCTCATCTCGGCAAGGTTTGCGCCCTTGCCGCCAAGCACGAAGTTCATGGACTTGTCGCCCTCAGTGACACAGGTGCCCTGGGCGTCGGTTCCAAAACGGTAAACCCTCTTGCAATCGCTCACGATACTTCCCCTTCCATACGCTCTCGCGCACGACCGTGGTGACGAATCAACCCGCCGGATGCGGGCCGTGAGGGAACTATACGGCGGGTTTCACGCTGACATGAGAAGAGGGTGCGGGGTTTGGTAAACGAGATAAATGTGGCGGTAAACGGTAGGTAAAGGTGGTTACCTTATGAAGATACCAACGCAAGAAACTTGCAGGTCAAATGCAAGTTATTTGCTAAATCGCTTTATCATTATCGTGCATTATTTATAGGTAGTCTTTTTAAGACGGTGCATTTTTAGCTACCCCAAAGAGTTAGCTTTGCTGGGCTCGACGGGCGGCGCGGCGGGCACGGACTTCTTGGATTTCCTCCAAGTGGCTAATGATCTCGGAGGCGCTTTCCTCGATGGCCTTGCCGTCGGTACGCACCACAAAGCAGCCTAGACGCTTCATGAGGGCGCGAGCTTCCTCGAGCTCGCTGTGCACGCTCTCGGGCTCGGCATAGGAGCCGGCAACGGCACGAGCGTAGTCATCGCCCAAGCGGCTATCGCGAATTTCGGAAATCACATCGACGGTCGAAATCAGGCCGAACAGGCGCATCGGGTCGACCTCGTAAATCGACTTGGGCGGCTCCATGCCATGCGCCAGTGGGACATTGGCGACCTTGTAGCCCTGATAGGCCAAATACATCGACAGCGGCGTCTTGGACGTGCGCGATACGCCCAGCAGCACGATATCGGCACCCGACAGATCGTCGCAGCCGCGCCCGTCATCGTGCCCAACGAAATACTCCATGGCCTCGATACGATGGAAATAGCGGTCATCGGTCTTGTGAATCACGCCCGCAACGCCCTTGGGCGGCACACCGATGAGCGACGACAGCACGGCGAGCGTCGGGCCGATCAGGTCGACCGAACGGATATGCAGCATGCCCAGGTAATCGAGCACACGGGCGCGAAGCGCCGGATCGACAATGGTGTGGAACACGGCAATATCGCGATGATCGGCATCGACGTGCGGGCCCACAAACGACTTGACCTGCTCCACGGAAGTCACCTTGGGCAGACGTAAAACGCGAAAAGCCCCTTCATCAAATTGCCCGGACGCCGCAAGCAACACCTCACAAGCGGTATCGCCGAGCGAGTCGGAGATAACGATAACGGTGGGACGAGCGGTGACCGGGCAATCCATGCGGGGCTCCTTTTGCGCTTATGCGCAGGCTAGCTTACTTTTTGCGAGCAAGCTCACCGATGTTTGCGATGCCGGAGAAAACGGCCTCGAAGCGGTTGAGCAGCTTAAGGCGATTATCGCGGAGCTGCTCGTCCTTGTCCATGACCATGACCTCATCGAAGAAACGGTCGATGGGCGCGCGCAGGGCGGCGAGGGCGGCAAATGCGGCCGGGTAGTCCTCGGCAGCAAGGGCAGCATCGACAGCAGTCTGAGCAGCCTCGGAAGCATCGGCAAGCGCGAGCTCGGCCTCGCCCATCAGGCAGCGGTCGTACTTCGCGCCCAGCTCGGGCTTGGAGATATGCGCGGCACGGGCATAGGCCGTAGCCAGGTTGTCAAAGGTCTCGGCATCGTTCTTGCGGGCCTCGTCGAGGGCGGCGCAGCGGGCGAAGAAGACGGACGGGGCGATGATGTGCACCGCAGAGACGGCGGCAACGGTATCGGCCGGGATCTTTTCGTCGCGGGCCATGCTCACCAGGCGGCCATGGAAGAAGTCGCGAACCTGCTGGGCGACCTCGGCGGCGTCGAACTCAATGCCCTGCTCGCTATAGAGCTCGAGGGCGAAGTCGATGAGCGATGTGGGGTCGATCGGCAGACGGTCGCGCAGGATGTTGATGATGCCGATAGCGGCACGACGCAGCGCGTAGGGGTCGGAGGAGCCGGTCGGGGGCTCGCCAATGGCAAAGATACCGGCGATGGTATCGAGCTTGTCGGCGCAGGCCACGATGCAGCCAGCGGTGCCCTCGGGCAGCTCGTCACCGGCAAAGCGGGGACGATAATGATCGCGAATGGCGTGGGCGACCTCGTCGTTCTCCCCCATCGCGGTGGCGTAGTAACCGCCCATCACGCCCTGCTGGCTCGTGAACTCGACGACGGCGTTGGATACCAAGTCGGCCTTGCACAGGTGCGCGGCGCGAGCGGCATCGGCGGCCAGGTGGGCGCCCAGATGGGCCTCGCGAGCGATGGCAAGCGCGAGTTGCTCAATGCGCTCGGACTTGGCGAGCACGCTACCGAGCTTCTCCTGGAAGGCGACCTTGGCCAGACGCTCGCGGAACTCGTCGAGGGAGATCTTCAGGTCCTCCTCGTAGAAGAACTTGGCATCGTCCAGACGGGCACGCACAACGCGCTCGTTGCCGTCGATCACGCGCTCGGCGTTCTCGGGCTTGCTGTTGGAGACGACCACGAACTCACGCGTGAGCTTGCCCTCGCCGTCATAGATCGGGAAGTAGCGCTGGTTGGTGAGCATGGACTCGCAGATGATCTCGTGAGGGACCTTGAGGAACTCCTCATCGAAGGTACCGACGAGCACCGTCGGCCACTCGCAGAGGTTGATGACCTCCTCAAAGACCTTCTTGGGCGTATCGACATGGCAGCCGGGACGGGCAGCCTCGACCTCGGCGATACCGGCAAGGATGGCCTCGCGACGGCGCTCGGCAGAAAGCACGCCGGCGTCCTCGAGCACCTGCTCGTAGACGGCGGGGCTGGCGACCACATGGTCACCGGGGCCAAGCACGCGATGACCACGCGTGGTGTTGCCACTCGTCACGTCGGCAAACGACACGGGCACAACGTCCTCGCCCAGAAGGCAGCAGATCCAGCGGACCGGACGAACAAAGGTCGCATGCTCGTGACCCCAGCGCTGAGAGCGGTAGTTGGGCCACTGCAGGCCAGCGATAGTCTTCTCGCACAGGGCCGTCAGGATCGGGGTGGCCGGGGCGGAAGGGATGTTCTTCTCGGCAAAGACGTACTCACGGCCGTCGGTGTCCTCGCGACGGACCAGATCCTCGGCAGCCACACCGCACTTGCGGGCGAAGCCCTGGGCGGCCTTGGTGGCGTTACCGTCAGCGTCGAAGGCAATGTTGGCCGCGGGGCCACGCTTGACCTCATGGACCTCATCGGTCGCAGTGGCGACGTCGGCCACGAGCGCAGCCAGACGACGCGGGCTCGAGATCACGCGGACCTCGCCGTGGGCCAGACCGGCCTCGTCGAGGCCCTTGGCGATCATGGTGCCAAGTTGCTTGACGGCATTGTTCAGCGGCGCGGAGGGCATTTCCTCCGTACCGATCTCAAACAGGAAATCCTTAGCGTCTGCCATGGCTTACGCCACCTCGCCTTCCTGGTCGGCATTCTCGTTGACTCCGGCGACCTCGGCCATGTAGGCCTCGCAGCACGCCTTGGCGACGGCGCGGACGCGCAGGATGTAGTTGGCACGCTCGACCGCGGACAGGGCGCCGCGGGCATCGAGCAGGTTAAAAGCGTGGCTGCACTTCATGACGCAGTCATATGCCGGCAGCGGCAGCTTGCGCTCCAGGCAGGAGTGGCACTCGGCCTCGTAGTCGTCAAACTTCTGACGCATCATCTCGACGTTGGCGACCTCAAAGTTATAGGCACTGAACTCGCGCTCGTTCTCGAGGAACACGTCGCCATAGGTCATGGGCGTGCCGTCGGGCAGGTAGCTCCACACCAAGTCGTAGACCGAGTTGACGCCCTGGGCGTACATGGCGATACGCTCCAGGCCATAGGTGATCTCGACAGGAACGGGGTCGACCTCGATACCGCCCACCTGTTGGAAGTACGTAAACTGCGTGACCTCCATGCCATTGAGCCAGACCTCCCAGCCAAGGCCCCAGGCGCCAAGGGTCGGGCTCTCCCAGTCGTCCTCGACAAAACGGACGTCATGGTCGTTGGGGTCCAGGCCGATAGCGGCAAGAGACCCCAGGTAGAGCTCCTGGGCGTTGACCGGGGAGGGCTTGATGAGCACCTGGAACTGATAGTAGTGCTGCATGCGGTTGGGGTTCTCGCCGTAGCGGCCGTCGGCGGGACGGCGGCAGGGCTGCGCATAGCAGGTGCGCCACTCGGCGGGACCGAGCGAGCGCAGCGTGGTCGCGGTATGGAAGGTACCGGCACCGACCTCGGAGTCATAGGGCTGCATAATGACGCAGCCCTGCTCGCCCCAGTACTGCTGGAGGCGCAGGATGATGTCTTGGAAGGAAAGCGATGAAGCGTTCATGCCTCTAATATCCCCTCGTCGAAACGATTACACGGTTAGGTACTGTACTATAGCGGTTTTTAGTCGATAGCGCCGATGCGGTTGAGCGGCCAGTAGCGTACAAGCGCCACAGCGATCAAATCAGAGCGATCGACGGGACCAAAGTAGCGTGAGTCGGCAGAGTTTTCGCGGTTGTCGCCCATCACCCACACGCACCCGTCGGGAACGGTGTAGGGATAGCTTACCTGAGCACCAGGCGCTTGGACCGAAAGTGGCCAGCTCATGCCCGTCGTATAGACCTCGTCGAGCGCTTGGCCGTCAACGACCACCTTGCCATCCTGCAGGTCGACCGTCTGGCCGGCCGTGGCAATAACACGCTTGACAAGAACATCATGCTCGGAGGTGCCATCGGGGTTGTGAAACACCACGATATCGCCCTGCTTGACGGGCTGACCGAGCTCAAGGCTCACCTTTTGTGCCAGGATCTGGTCGCCAATCTCGATCGTGGACTCCATGGAGCCGGTGGGCACCACAAAGGGCTCGACCACAAACGAGCGAATCAAGAAGGTGGCGACCAATGCGATCGCGATGACCGCGATCCACTCAAAAGCGCCCCTCAACGCGGAATGCTGCGATGGAACCATTCTCACTCCTCGCTCTGCGAATACGAAGCGTCCAAAATCTCCTGCGCGTACGCACGCTCCTGGGGCGTAAGGCGCGCCGTCTCGATCAGATCGGGACGCCAGCGGCAGGTGCGCTCGATGGCGTTCTTGCGACGCCAGGCATCGACCTTGGCGTGATCGCCACTCACGAGCACCGGCGGCACGCCCTCGCCGTTGAACTCGGCGGGACGGGTGTACTGCGCGTACTCGAGCAGGCCTCCGTCCTCGGCGGTCGAGAACGACTCGTCCACATTGCTCATCTCGTCGCCCAGGGCGCCGGGAATCAGGCGTACGACGGCATCGGCAACGACCATAGCGGGAAGTTCGCCACCCGTAAGCACGTAGTCGCCGATCGACAGACGCTCATCGGCATACGCATACGCACGCTCGTCGACGCCCTCGTAGCGGCTACACACAAACAGCAGGCGCTCACTTTTGAGCAGGCGCTCGGCCACATGCTGCGTAAAGGGCTCGCCACAGGGGGTGAAGAACACCACGGTGGGCTTGGGACCCTCGGAGCTGATGGCCTCGATGGCCTCGGCAATAGGCTCGACCTTCATGAGCATGCCCTGCCCGCCGCCGTACGGCTCGTCATCGACGGTACGATGGCGGTCGTGCGTCCAGTCGCGCAGGTTATACGCCTTAAAATCAAAAAGGCCGGCCTTGCGGGCGCGGCCCAAGATCGATGTGGACATGACGGGCTCAAACATCTCGGGAAAGACCGAAAGGGTCTCGATCAGCATGTTGTCCTCCCTACTTGTCCATATCGATCAGGCCGTCCATAACGTGGACGGAAATTGTTCCTGTGTCGGGAAGATCGAGCACGACCTGCTCGATCACGGGAATCAGTACCTCGCCGTACCGATCGCCCTCAACAACCCAAACATCGTTAGCGGGCGTCGACATAATCTCGACGATCGTGCCGAGTAAACCGAAGCGCTCGTCGACCACCTCGCGACCCATCAGATCGGTATAGGCAGCGTCGAGCGAATCGAGCTCAAAGTCGTCACGATTTGCCAGCACGTAGCATCCCGTGATGCCCTCGGCGGCTGTCAAGTCGTCAATGCCCTCAAACGAGACCAGATCGCCATCGCCCGTATCGGTGACGGACACGACCGTGCAAAAGCGGTCGCGCTTGAGCGCCGGCGGCGTCAGGGCGACGCGCATACCAGGCTCTAATACAGAAGGAAGCCCCCGCAGCGGCTGCGCGAGGACCTCCCCCTTCCTTCCGTGCGGCTTGACCACACGGGCGATGTTTTTGTACTGGGACCTCAAGGTCCTAGCCCAGAACCTCTACCTCGACAGCAGTGTCGAGGCGAGCGGCCAGTGCACGGGCGAGCGTGCGAATGGCCTTGATGGTACGGCCACGACGGCCGATGACCTTAGCGACGTCATCCTCGGCGACCGAAACCTCAATCGTAGAGGCGTCGTCACCATCGATGACCTCAAGGCTCACGGAATCCGGGTCGTCGACGATCTGAACAACGAGATATTCGACGAGATCGGCGATGCGATCTGAGAGCATTGCCTCACCCTCGAGCTGTGCAGCGTCAACCTCAGGCACGATTTACTCCTCGGCGCCCTCAGCGGCCTCAGCGGCAGCCTTAGCGGCCTCGGCCTCTTTGGCGAGCTGCTTCTTGGACTTCTTGACGACGGTCTCGGTCTTCTCGCCCTCGTTGGCGGCCTTGACCAGAGCGGCGACGGCGTCGGTGAGCTGAGCGCCCTTGGACTGCCAGTCGGCGATCTTCTCGAGGTCGAGGTTGATGGTCTTGGGGGCGGTCATCGGGTTGTAGCGGCCAACCTCCTCGATGATACGACCGTCACGCGGGGCGCGGGAATCGGCGACGACGACACGGTAGTACGGACGCTTCTTAGCGCCGTGACGAGCAAGGCGAATCTTGACTGCCAAAGGAAACTCCTCCAACCAAGCAGCTTTAGGCTGCAACTACAAACAAACAGTTGAATATAATACGCCATCGACGCGGGCAGGTGAAGTCCGTGAGACCAACTTCTTCGGTGTAGTCGAGGGCAAATCCATATCTTAGACAAGAATTCGGGATTTGCAAGCACATACACGCACCCCACATGAGCTGCGCGGTATACTCATGACATGGAAAGACGCGAACATACATACGGTTATGAGGATGCCATGGGCGTCACGCCGCCTCCCTGGACGGGTCCGGCGGTGGGCCTGATGGACCTTGATGCTTTTTTTGCGAGCGTGGAAATGCTCGATCATCCCGAATGGCGAGGAAAGCCGCTCATCGTGGGCGGAGACGCCGATTCGCGTGGCGTCGTGTCCACGTGTTCGTATGAGGCGCGTCGCTTTGGCGTGCACTCCGCCATGGCCTCGGCCGAGGCGCGGCGCTTGTGCCCGCAAGCCATTTGGACGCACGGGCACTTTGATCGCTACCGCGAGGTGAGCGCGCAGGTCATGGCGATTCTCGCCGACGAGACCCCGCGTGTTGAGCGCGTATCCATCGACGAAGCCTTTATCGATATCACACCGGGTCGCTTTGCGCCCGAAGACCCGCTGCTGGTTGCGCGGCGTATAAGCGACCGCGTGGCAGGGCTGGGAGTGACCTGTTCCATTGGCGTGGGCTGCAACAAGACGGTCGCAAAGATCGCAAGCGAGCGGGATAAGCCGTTTGGGCTGACCATCGTGCGCCCCGGAACCGAGCAGCGCTTTTTGGCCGCGCTGCCAGTATCTACCATGAGCGGCATCGGACGCTCAGCCGAGGAACGACTGCGCCGCATGCGCATCTACACCCTCGGCGAGCTATCACGTGCATCGGAATCCACCTTGGCCTCTATTTTTGGCGTCAACGGCGAACGCATGCGCCAGCGTGCGCTGGGACTCGAAATCTCCGAAGTCACGAGCTTCGATGAAGAGCGCGAGGTCAAGTCGGTCAGCAATGAACGCACCTTTGCGAAAGATTTGACTGAGCGCGGGGATATTGAGGCGGCGATTGCGCTGTTAGGAGAGTCAGTGGGACGCCGTCTGCGCCGTCAGGGGCTGACGGGTGCCACGGTAACGCTCAAGCTTAAGTATTCGTATGGCAGCGGGCGTACGGCACAGCGCCGGCTGCCTCATCCGACCGACGATGAGAACATCTTCGTGGCGGTTGCACTCGAACTGCTCGACAGCATCTGGCAGGAAGGCATGCACGTTCGCTTAGCGGGCATCGGCATGAGCGACTTCGACCACCAAGGCGGCATCCAGACTGACCTGTTCTGCGAGATCGATGACCGCGGAGCCCAATCCAGCGACCGCCGCGACCTCTCCGTCGCCATCGACGCCGTCCGAGACAAATTCGGCGACACCGCCCTTTCCTTCGGCCGCCAATCCCGTTTCAACGATTAACCGCCTTTGGGCAAAAAGAAAGCCGGGCAGGTGCGGAAAACCGCAACTGCCTGGCGAACGGTAGAGGGAAGCTCTAGAGAGCCCCAGCCTAAATAAGGTCCTAGAGGAGGTTGAGGGGAAGCTGGGGAGCGTCGCCCCAGAGTTTCTCGAGGCGGTAGAAGTCGCGGGCTTCGGGAGTAAAGACGTGGACGACAACCGAGCCGTAGTCCATGAGCATCCAGGTCTTCTGCTCGCGACCCTCGATGGAAAACGGGTGCTCGCCGCAAGCCTCGGCGACCTTCTCCTCGATCTCGTCGACGATAGAATCGACCTGGCGGTTGTTGGTACCGGTGGCAAGCACAAAGTAGTCGCATACGTCGGAAAGCTCGGTCAGGTCGAGCACCTGAACGTCCTCGCCCTTCTTGTCGTAGGCGGCCTGCGCGGCGGCGCGGGCGACATCCTCGGCGGCGACACCGCTCGCGGACAGCGAGGCAGCGGTGCGGTCGGACGTGGCAACGAAGCTCTTGTGCTCCACACGTTCAAGAATCTGCTCGTCGGTCATGGTCTCGTCGGCCATGGAATACCTCTTTCTAGACAGCCCGAGCTAGCGTAGCTGGGCGTAATGGTTGTAAATCGAAATAGCCGTGGGATAAAGATAGCGCCCGGACTGGATCACGTAGACCAGACCCTGCGCAAAACAGGAGAAGAACAACTCGTCGAGCGTCGACTCCCCCACCATCTTGCGCAGCGCATGGGCATAGTCGCCGTGGCGGTTGGGCTCGATGGCATCGGCCACAAAGACCACCATATCGAGCGGCGTCATGTCGCAGGCGCCCACGGTGTGACGGTCGACAGCCTGGAAAACGGCCGGCGACAGTTCGGGGAAAAGCTGCGGAAGCTCATAGGCGGCAACAGGGCCATGCAAAAGCGGCGTCGCGGCAGACGGAGAGCCGGCAATCTTAATGCCGTAATGCAGAGCGCGCGTGACCAGCTCGTCGTCGGAGAGCACTTTGTCCCAGTCATGGATCAGGCCGGCGGCAGCGGCATCAAAGCGGTCAACGCCGTAGACCTCGGCCAGATGAAGTGCGGTCTCGGCAACACCCAGCGAATGCACATAGCGCTTGCGCTTATCCTTCATGCGAACATCGAGCAGCTCTCGAATGCGCTTGAGCAGCGCGCGCTCATCGCCCTCAAACTGATCCTCTACCGACAACGTAGACCCCCATCACTCAAAATCTTCTTGGCCCAAATCGGCATATAGCCTGCGTTTGCGAATGTAGCCGAGCACGGACTCGCTCGTAAGATAGCGCACGCTCATGCCGCGGGCAACTCGCTTACGAATGTTCGTCGAGCTGATCGCCAGCGCCGGAATCTGAATATAGCGCACGTCGAACGGCAGCCCCGACTCTTTGATTCGGGCACGCGCCGTATCGATATCAAAGCCCGGTCGCGTCGCCGCAATAAAGGTAGCAAGCTCAGCGATTCGTTCGGCATCATGCCAGGTCACGATATCGATAATCGCGTCGGCGCCCGTAATAAAGTAGAGCTTTACCTGCGGCGGGTAAAAGTCGCGAAGGGCATGAAGCGTATCGGCCGTATAGGTTACGCCCGGACGGTCGATCTCGAACCGGCTCGCCAAAAAGGCCGGGTTCGCGGCGGTGGCGAGGACCGTCATGGCATAACGGTCCTCGGCAGGCGTCACCGGCTT